>JAIRTL010000007.1 GCA_031254915.1 Planctomycetota bacterium | reverse complement strand
GGGAGCGATCGGTAGAATGCTCTTGCCGTATTGAAGCGCCCGCTTAGCTCAGTTGGTAGAGCAACTGACTCTTAATCAGTAGGTCCTGCGTTCGAGTCGCAGAGCGGGTACCAAGTACTAATGCCCCTGTTTTCCCTTGGGAGACAGGGGATTTTTCGTTTCCGGCCATCGCTAAAATGGGGCGGTTTTCACCCTTCCCGCTGTCCATATAAGTTTTTATTACTGGTTCTTTATGTGTGGATATTTCTGCCTTTGGAATTAGGTTTGATTTCGCCTTTCGAAATCGAACCCACGTTCCCAAGAGGGAATCGAATAGAGGATTTCAGTGGACCGAAATGGATCAAAAATCGAGGACACAGGAAAAAATCTTCTCATCACTCTATTTTGATCGAAAACTTGCATTTTGTTGGTCTTTCCGCTGGTGAAGTATTTTTCCTATCGCATGAAATTGCTTGAATTACAAGGTTTTTTGCGATTTTTGAAATCAGTTCGATTCCCGCTGGCCATTTGACAAAAATAAGGTCCGGTCAAGACCAGCAACTCATTACTGGGCCTTATTTTATAAAAATCATTGTCCAGATCCGTCTTGGTACAATTATTGACATCGATCCGCAGGAATTCAAAAAAGAGGTCAAACTCAAGGGCGGGCAGGAATCGGGAAACAGCTTCGAGGCGATTGCCCAGGAATCGTATGTCCGGCACGAACAGCGCAAACACGCAACTCAAATGTAGAATATACCGCCAACATGTGCCATGGTGCATAGTATACACGAAATGAACCTGAGGTTTCTGCTCAGGTTCTGACCAACCGCGCACAGCATCGCGTTGGTCCGGTCGCCTTCAATGCACCGAAGGTAATTCCGCCCAAGACGGCCGTCGTTCTTCGTGTGCCCGATTATCGGCCCTATCGCCGAACGCCGCCTGGCGCGGCGCCGCAATCCCGAAGGCAATTTCCTGCGGTCGCAGATGTGAATCCCCGTGTCCCCGGCATAGCCGTGGCCCTTGTACCCCTGGTCCACGAACACCCGCCCGGGCTTGCGCCCGCCGCACAAGTGTTTGGCCTGTTCGATGGCTCCGGAAAGGGTGTGGCCGTCGCAGGGATTGCCGTGCACACTCAAGGCGCCAATGACAAAACCTTCGCGGCTCGTCGTCGAGTAGGAAGCCTTGTTGCCGAATTCGTACTTCCGGTGCGCCTTGCCCTTCGAAATGCATTCCACTTTCGGAGCGTGAATGCTGTACATCATGCCGTGCGCGAACCGCGCTCACTTGACGCGGATCCGGTTCTTGCCGTCGCGTTTGGCGGCGTAGAGGGCGTCGTCGGCGCGTTTGAAAAAGCTTTCCGGCGTTTCGTCCGGCGAGTAGGAAGAGCAGCCGATGCTGACCGTGATGCGGGGCGCGTCCGGAACGACCATGGCCGCGAGGCCGGCCCTGATCTTTTCCGCCACCTGCGCGCCCTCGTTCAGGGGCGCGTGCGGAATCAGCACCGCGAACTCCTCGCCGCCGTAGCGGGCGAGGATGTCGTTTCGCCGAAGCGAACCCTTGAGGGCGGCGCCCAGACCCTGGAGGATCTTGTCGCCGACCAAGTGGCCGAAGGTGTCGTTGACCTTCTTGAAGTCGTCGATGTCGAGGATCAGGAGGACGAGCGGGTATTCGAGAATCCGGCTGCGCTTTATTTCGTCGAGGATAAGCTCCACGAACGTCGTCCGGTTGAAGATGCCCGTCAACCCGTCGATGCGCGACTTTTCCCTGAAGATCGTCAGGTCGCTCTTGAGCAACCGCGTTTCCTGCAACTGCTCGCGCGCTTTTCGAAGCACACCGAGACGCTCGGTATAGTCTTCCCTGAGGAGGCGGACGACGATCGCCTGCTCTCCGCCGAGGTCGACGGCGAACGCCTTGAGGGCGGTGTTCTCCTCGGTGAGGCCGTCCTCCTCCCAAACGCCTGAGGCGATGAAGCCGGGCTTGCCGCGCGCGAAAAAGCCCTCGGCGTCCTCAACGAAGAATTCCAGCATCGGGGAGATGGCCCACGGTTCGACGTTGGGATGGCCGTCCGCCGGCGGGAACAGGTCGTCATAGAAGGCGGGCGGTTTGCCGACGAAGGCGTATTTCCCCGCCCCCTCGCGGCGCAGGATCGCGAATTCGAACGCTTGCAGCATAAGGAAGGCGAAATTACCGTCGTCTGTCATGGGCGCGTTTTCTTTCCTCCGGCCGCGGCGCGGCGTCAGCGGATCATATCCCGCGCGAGTCCGGCGAACGCCTCCTCGACGCCGGCCCCCGTTTTAGCGCTCGTGCATAGGACGGCGACGCCCTGTGCTGCCAGGGAGTCGAGCATGTCGTCCGGGATTTCCCACTGGTCGCGCATGTCCGCCTTGTTCACGAGAAGATAGGACGGGACGTCGCCGGCGACGCCGAACGCGGCCTGGCGGAGCGTCATAGCCGTTTCCAACGTCTCCTTCCGCGTCCCGTCGGCGACGGTGAAAAAGCCCATTGCCCCCCGCAGATACGACATGTTCACGTTAGCGTAAATGTCCTTCCCCTCCATGTCCCACAACACAAGGGTCACGTCGGTTCCTTCGAGGGACAGCGTTTTCTTGCTGATCTTCACCCCCACGGTGGAGAGATACCTATCGGAAAAAATGGAATGCACATATCGCTCGACCAGGGAGGTTTTCCCGACCGAGAAGCCGCCCAGCATGCACACCTTCTTGTTGATCATGCCGTTGCCCGTTTCCTGGTCTACCGCCGGAACATCTCCGGCCTGGCGGACGGCGACAGGGCGAAATGCACCCGAAGCTCGATGCGTCTGCTCGCCTGGCTTTCCTGTTGTTGCGCCGCCCCTTCGCCCTTGGGGTAATCCGATCCCATGCCGTAAATCGCCACAGGCATGCTCGACCCCTTGGCGTAAAGCATGCTCGCCACCGTTTTCGCCCTGGCCTGGCTGATCTCGTAGTTGCGCTTCGCGTCACCCACCGAATCGGCGTGTCCGTAAATGGTCAGCGACGCGGTGAAGCCCATCTGCTTCGTAATGTTTTCCAATTCCACCAGCGTGTCAACCGCCTTTTTCAGCTTCGGGAGGTCGGCAGAGCGGGGCGTGTCGCGCCCGAGCGGAAATTCGACCACCGTGTTTTCCACCTCGGCGATCATGGCGGTGATCTGGTCCATCGTCGGATCGCGCACGCCGCCGACGTCCACGCGCTCGACGCCGGGAATGGCGCGCGCGTCCTCGCGCGTGGCGACGATCCACGACATCGGCGCGGTCCCGGTGAAGGTCAGGGAGCCGTGTTCGTCGAAGTTCATGACCACCGTCTCCGGCGGCCGGATCGCCCGCCTGACCCGGCGCACCACGATGGAGGGGTCGTAGGAGACGAAGGGAATGGCGCGCACGGCGAAAAGCGCGGGATCGAAGCCGTTTTCACGCAGCACCTCCTCCGGCGAACGGCCGAGGCCGTCCTTGAGGACAAGGACCTCCCACGGCGGCGCGGGCGACTCGACGACGTTGGCGATCATGAGGCCCGGTTCGGCGCGAAGCGCGCCCAAAGCCGAGCGCATCGAAACGGTGAACGCGGCCTGCCGCGCCCCGATCAGCGCCTGTTCCTTCGCCTCCATATGTCGCGTGTAAAAAAGATGGCCCAGTCCGCCGAGTATCGCCAGGACAAGCAGCGCAGGTATAAGTTTCGCCAGGAAGGGGAGCTTTTTGTGGTTGTCGGCGTAGTGCGACACCAAGCAGGATTCGAGATAGTGGACGATGCCGGAAAACGGACCGGCGTCGCCCTTGAACGATTCGAGCGCCTCGCCGTATTCCACGTGCATGAGGTCGACCGTGGCCCTGAGCTGGGCGTGGAAGTCGGCGGGCGGCGTTCCGCGCATGACACAGGCGAAGTAGGCATGCGGTCCCGATTCGATATGAACGGTGAATTCCCCCAGTTGCAGGGAATGGAGTTCCTCGTCGCGCCTGCCGCCGGCGAAGCAGTCGCGAACGAAGTCCTGAACCGCCGTCAGCATCGCCGACACCATGTCCGGGTCCTGCGCCTCGACGCTTTCGCCGGCGAGGTGCGCCAAAACAAGCCCGGTTTCATTGTGGACGAAAAACAGCTGCTCGACCCGGTAGACGAGTGTGTTGAGCATGACGATTTCACTGAACGGTCTCCCTGACCTGAGCGCCTGGAGCCGCCAGCGGAGTCCTTTCCACGAAAACGCCATCTCGACGCTCTTGCTGAAATTGCCCATCATCGAGCGGAAGCTGTCCGCGATCGACCTGCGTATGGTCGGCCCCATGAGCGGGGAAAGCGCGTTGACGAAATCGCGGCGCCGGGTGTTGAAGGATGTCTTGACGATGGCGTCGACAACCGGCTCGAGCGCAATGGAGAGATGCTGGTCCTTGCCGGAACGGAGGTGGACGGCTTCCGCCAATACTTCGCTCACCTTCCGGGTCGTGACCTGGGGGTTGTCGTAATACGATCGCAGGCGCTCGAGCAACGCGAGCTCGCGTGCGAAAAGCAGTTTTCTCAGACGCAACAGCTCGTCGTCCTCGGGCGGCGGCGACACAACCCCCTCCCCCCCGTCAAAAGACGGCGCGGCCGCGTTCGCCGCCTCGGGCTGCTCCTCCGTATCCGGGAGGGGCGTTTCGGGGCGCGTCGGCGGGGGAGTGGGGATCGTGTCCAGGTCCGCCATGTTTACGACTCGGCAGCGCCGGCGGCGGCCGGGCGGGCCGCGTCGCCGGGGGCGTCTCCTTCACCGGCGGGGGACAGGTCGCCCGCCATCTTGACCGCAAACTCGGTAAAGGTCGCCGACAGGTGGGACCGCGAGACAAGATCGTTTTGCAGCTGCAGGGTCGTTCGCGACAAGGCGGCCAGGGCCTCCTTGTATTTTTCCTCGGCGGCGGCCGACAGCCTGGAGCTCTCCGCCAGGAAGAGCTCGCGCAGTTCGCGCTCCACCGCGTCGAGGGTCGCGGAAAACGCGGTCAATTTGCGCTCGAACGCCTCGTTCGTCTTGGCAAGGTCCTTGGCGATTTTAGCGAGCGCCTCCTCGCGCTCGCGCTTTTCCTGCTTCAACGCGTCGGCGCGGTCCTTGCGTTCCGCCTTGAGATTATCGGCGCGCTCGCCCTGTTCCACCTTGACGGCGGCGGCACGCTCCGATTTCTCCTCCTGAAGCCGGTGGAGAAGCGACGCCGACTCGCTTTTCATGAAGTTCTCAAGCGAGTCCACCCGGTTTTTCACCGTTTCGCGCACATCGGCAAGCTCCTGGAGAAACCGCTCCTCCTGCCTCAGGATACGGTTCTCCATGTCCTTGAGCTGCGTGCCCATGAGAAGTTCGCGAACCTGGTCCATTGACGCGTTTTCAGATGCGGGGCTGGGCATGGAATTCCTCCGGTTGCACCTCCATATATGCTGGGCGCGGCCCGAAATTGTGACAATGAGGGATGGGGGTTGCCCTGTTCCACATCTGTTTTCCCTTGCCATTGCATGACCGTGCACAAATGAGGGAATCACGATTCCGGACTGTAAACGGTATATCATATCAATCCGGGAAAGTCGAAATAAATTCCGCGCGGGAAACGGCCTCTCGCCGCATCTATCTTAACTTATTGACGTAAAATTGGTTGCAGTCATCAACCATGGACGGATACTGAAAGTGGCCGATGATTGTCCATTCCCCCGGGTTCGTGCGCGTCGTTCCCGGCCCTGTGAAGGATGTTCCGCCGCGTCCGCGAACCGCGGGGCGCGAATTTTTCCCCACCCCCGCGCCGTGTTCCCCGAAACAACGAACGCGGGAGTCGGCGGTCGTTTCCCGAAGTACATCTTACTAAAATCCGCCAGGGGTTGAAAAAGCGAACGGGCGGATATATACTGGGCGCGGCCCGAAATTGCGAAAATGGGGGATGGGGGGAGGGCCCGTTCCGCATCGGTTTCCCTTGGGGCGCTTCACGAAGTTGAATGGACATCCCGTTGCGCCTTTCGGCTTGTCCCATCGCATCCCGAAACGCCGGGTCTTTTGCAACATTTGGCGACAATGCGCCAGCCATTTCATGGCCGCGCACAGTTGGGGGGAATCGCAACTCCGGACCGTGAACGGCATATGATTCCATAATGGCGTCATTCCTCTTTTCCCTTGTTTATGTGAACGGACACGAACATGCGGGTGACAGTGTTGAAAAGCAAGATTCACCGCGCGACGGTGACTGATTCAAGCCTCAATTACGAAGGCAGCATTTCCATCCCTCCCAGCCTTGTCGAAAGGGCCGGGCTGCGCGAATACGAAAAAGTCCTGGTCGCCAACGTCAATACCGGCCATCGGTTCGAGACATACGTGATCGTCGGCGACGAGGGCAGGATCCAGTTGAACGGTGCCGCCGCCCACCTCGGCAAACCGGGCGACAAGGTCATCATCATGGCCTGGACGACGATCGACGGGGCCGAGTGCGCCTCCTTCAAACCCAATGTCGTCCTCATCGATGACGACAACCAGCCAAAGGCCGACTGATGCACAGAATCCTCTTTGTTCTTCCCATCGGCAGCGGCATACCCGTTTTCGGCTACGGCCTGTTTCTGATGCTCGGCTTCGTCGCCGGGCTCGTGATCGCCTGCGTTCGCGGCAAGCGGCTCGGCCTGACCCGCGACTCCGTGTTCGACGTCGGCCTTCTTTCGATCTTCCTCGGCGTCGTCGGCGCGCGCCTCTGCTATCTTTTGATCGATTATTCGCCCGAGGAGGGGCGGGGAGGATTTTGGGAATGGATCGCCGTCTGGCGGGGCGGCCTCACCTTCCAGGGCGGGCTGGCGCTCGCGATTCTGTCCGCATGGGCCTACCTCAAAATCAGGGGCATCTCCGTCGGCGGGATGATGGACGCCTACGCCCCCGGCATCGCGGTCGGCGTCGGCTTCGGCCGCATCGGCTGCCTGATGAACGGCTGCTGCTGGGGAAAGCCGGCGCCCGCGTCGTTCCCCCTCGGCATCACGTTCCCGGAAAACATCGAGCCCATGGCGTTCCAGTTCGGTCTGGCGAGTCAATTGCCGGATCACTGGGCACAGATGCTTTTCTCCCTCGGCCATCCTCCGGACACGCACCCACCGATACCACTGTATCCGACGCAGATCATTTCGGCGATCGGCCTGTTCCTCATCGCCCTGGCGCTCGTCGTTCTCGAACGGCGCGTCCCGCGCCGGGACGGGCAGGTGATCGTGTGGTTCGTCTTCCTCTATTCGGTCGGCCGCTTTTTCATCGAATTCTGGCGCGACGATACGCCGCTCCGTTACGGCTTCGGCGGATTCCCCGGCTTGCGGCTCGGGCAGTGGCTCGCCGTGGGCATGTTCCTGGTCGGAGCCGTTTTCCAATATCTGCTCACCCGTTCGCAAGAGAAGGAGTCGCGATGAAGGCGCTGGTCCTCGAGGAAAACGCGAAGCTTGTCTACAAGGACGCCCCCCCGCCGAAGCGGGACGACCCGTCCTGGCTCGGGATCGAAATCAAGGCCGCCGGCATTTGCGGTTCCGACATGCATCGCGGCTTCGGCGGCGGCGCGTACCATTGCCCGCTCATCATGGGGCACGAATTCTCCGGCGTCGTCGACGATCCCGCTGGCGGCGAAACGTTCCGCAAGGGCGACCGGGTGGCGGTGTATCCGCTCCTCTGGTGCGGAAAATGCTCCCCCTGCCAGACTGGCGACTACGCCCTCTGTCATGCCTACGATTATTTCGGTTCGCGCCGCGATGGAGCCTTTTCGAAATACATCTACGTTCCGGAGAGAAACCTCCTGCGCATCCCCGACCACGTCGATCAGGTCCACGCCGCGATGGCCGAACCCGCCGCCGTCGCGCTGCACGGCGTGCGGCGGATGACGATCAAGCCGGGCGCTTCGGGCGCGGTGTACGGCGCCGGGCCGATCGGGAACATGGTGGCGCAATGGCTCCGGATCAACGGCTGCCGCAGGGTCTTCACCGTCGACGTCGATCCGGACAAGCTGCGCATCGCCGAAAAGATGGGCTTCGAACCGGTGAACAGCCGCGACCAGGATCCGGTGGAAGCGATCAGGAAGGCGACCGGCGGCGCCGGCGCCGACAAGGTCGTCGAGGCGGTCGGCTTCCCCGCGACCTTCCTTCAGGCGGTTATGACCGCGTCGTCGTTCGGCGAAGTCGTGTTCCTCGGAAACATCGCCGGCGCATTCCAGATCGGGGAGAAGGATTTTTCCTCGATTCTTCGCCGCGAACTGAAGATCCACGGCACCTGGAATTCGAAATGGACGCCGCGCGGCTCCGACGATTGGACGGCGTCATTGGCGTTCATGGACAAGGAACTGGACGTGGCCCCGCTCATCAGCCACACGATCGGCCTCGAAGAGGGGGTGGACATATTCAACCGGCTGGCCGCCAAAACCCTTATTGCGGGAAAAATCATTTTCGTCATGTAAACCCGACTTATTCACAAACTTTTAGTCAGTTTAGAGTAATGCATTGAGACATAAGACGTTATGGTGTTTTTGGACCTTTTCCTGTTTCACCTGTTGAGTGAAACACACAAAAGGCTAATACGCATGCAATATACTGCAATTACATATGTTATAGCACGGCAGCTAAAGGTTCATGAATAAGTCCGGGTAAACCGGGCGCGGCCCGTAATTGCGAAAATGGGGGATGGGGGTCGTCCTGTCCCACATCAGTTTCCCTTCGGGCGTTTCGCGAGAAGTTGTAATGGATATCCCGTTGCGCATTTCGGTTTGTCCCACCTCATCGCAAAACGCCGGGTCTTTCGCGACATTTGGTGACGATGCGCCAGCCATTTAAGGCTGCGCACAGTTGAGGGACTCACAACTCCGGACCGCAAACGGCATAAACGGATCGCACAGCATGAAAAACAATCCTGTCGTCCCGGGGAAGCGTTATCGGGTTGCACCCACCCCAAAAAAACATCGGCGCGGCACGCTGGCGTCATTGCCGCTTGCGTTCCTTTTTCTCGCGTTCACCGGGAGCGGCGCGACCGGCGAAGGCCTCCAGGCACTCCAGGAACGGTACGCCAGCATCACGGCCCAGAACGCCAGGGAATATCTTGCCGAACAGCCGGACCGGGAAAGCAGGGCCGATGCCGCTCTCGCCGTCGGCGCCCTATATGAAATGGGCGTTCTCGGAAACGGAGACGCCGGGATGGCGGCGGAATTCTTCGCGCTTGCGGCGGAGTCCGGCAACCCGGACGGCGACGCCGCACTTGGGCGCATCCACGCGCTTGGAGGACGGGGGGAGTTCGAACCGGACATCGAGCGAGCGATCGGCTATTTCGAGCGCGCCGTCCGGCAGGGATCGGTGATGGCGATGGTGCAGCTCGGCGACCTGTACGCCAACGCCCCCCCCGGCGTGCGACAGGACACCCGCCGCGCGCTCGAACTCTACATCGCCGCCGCCATGCGCGGCGAGGAGCAGGCGCTCAAACGGCTTGAACCGGTGATGGAGAACGCGCGCCTTTGGGAGGAACGGAACCCCGGCAAAAGCTCCGGCTTCCCCACCTCGCGCGAGGCGATCATCGACCCGGCCCTCGCGCGCGAACATCGCAGTCGCACCATGATCGTCGAGAAGGCGCTCGAGACGACGCGCCGCGAACTGTCGCGGAGGATCGCCCGCGATTTCGGCCCGAAGCGTTGAGTCGTCCCCATGGATGCGGCATGAAAAAAGGCGCTCCGCGACGGACGACCCGAAGAAGGAACCGCGATGGACAAACCGCGCTATGATTTCGAGACCCTTCCCGGCCGTTCGCTGTTCGGCTCGGCGAAATGCGGGGACATGCGCGGACGCAACCCGGCCGTTCCTCCGGGCATCGTCCCGTTTTCGGTCGCGGACATGGAGCTTCGCACCGCGCCGGAAATCGTGGAAGGACTCAAGGAATTCATCGACTCCGACGTTCTTGGCTATGCCGCCCCTCGCGGCGACTACTACGAGGCCGTCGCCGGCTGGATGCGCCGCCGCCACGACTGGGAGGTCGACCCGGAGACGATCGTCGGCTATCCCGGAATCGTCCCCGCCCTCTTCGCGGCCGTGAACGCCTTCACCGCCCCCGGCGACGGTGTCGTCGTCATGCCTCCCGTTTACTATCCATTCTTCGCAGCGATCAACACCACCGGCCGCCGCATCGTCGAGGCGCCGCTCGTCGAATCCGGGGGCATGTACCGGATGGACATGGACCTGTTCAGGGAGCGCGCGGCCGAAAAGGACGTCACGCTCATCATCCTTTGCAGCCCGCACAATCCGGTCGGGCGGGTCTGGGCGGAAGAGGAACTGCGGGAACTTGGCCGCATCGCGATGGAAAACGGGGTGATCGTCGCGTCGGATGAAATCCATTTCGACATCGTCGGCCCCGGACATACGCACCGCGTCTTCGCCAGGCTTGGGCAGGATTACGCCGACAACTGCATCGTCTGCACGGCGCCGAGCAAAACATTCAACCTCGCCGGGCTTCAGGCTTCGAACATCATCATCCCGAACAGGAAGCTGCTCGATCGCTTTCTCGTCGCGAAGCATTCGGCGGGATTGCGCGCCCTGGGCATACTCGCCTATCGCGCCGCGCAGCTTGCCTACGAACGCGCGGAACCGTGGCTGGACGCGCTCCTCGTCCATATCGCGGAAAACGGGCGCCTGGTCCGCGCCTTCATCGCCTGCCATTTCCCCGAAGTGCGGGTTTTCCCGCTCGAAGGCACGTATCTCCTTTGGCTCGATTTCCGCGCCTGGGGGATGGACGCGAAGGAGCTGGAAACGTTCATGACCCGGAAGGCGCTCCTCTTCTTCGACGAAGGCCATGTCTTCGGAACCGGCGGCGCCGGCTTCGAGCGCATCAATCTCGCCTGCCCGTCCCGCATTCTCATGGAAGGGCTCGAACGCCTGCGCGCCGCCAAAATGTCGTAATACCGGCTTCCGTTGAAACACTTCGGCGTATTCCCGGGGAGAGCCGGCATTACATGTCCATTCCCGCCGCTGCGGGGCCGACCAGGAATCCAAGGACGCTTTCGTCGTTCACTTTCGCCCCGCCGGTTTTTTTCGCAATTGTGACGTCGAATTCATATCCTCCGGTTATGAGCGACTTCTACCGGAGGATCGATTATGTCACAGGCGTTTTATCGGGTAACATTAACGGCTAAGGAAATTCTGATTCTTGAAGACAGCAGTTGTATTTGTTATTTTGGGCAGGACCTAAACCGAATGGCTCTCCTTTTTTTTCGATACGCCGGCGCGGCCCGTTCTTTCACGCGTTGTGATTGATCCGGTTGCACCAACCGACCAAGCCATAATCCGAGATTTTTGCAACCCCGCCCCCCTCCCTTCCGAAAACACGCGACGGCGTCTTGTATTTTTTTTCCAGAATAATCTGTTGACAATGAAATATTATTACAGTATATTCCGTTGGTCGGGATATGGCGGCTTCTCGGATGCGCGAAGATTCCGGTCTTCCCCTGGCGTTTGGCACGCACCGCGCCCCCCGGGCGCATTATCGGTGGTTTTTTCGCGATATCCCGCGATTCCCGGTTGTGCCCCCCGCAAGCTGAACGTGCACGGCGATCATGGAGACGGCAGGAATGGAACCAGTTCTCGCCCGTATCAAAAGCCGCATGCCCTCCCTAACGCCCAACGGCGCCAAGGCGGCGAAGTATATCAGTCGCCACCCGGACGAGGTGATTTCCAATTCCATCAACGAACTGGCGCGCAAGGCAGGGGTGTCGGTCGCATCGGTCAGCCGGCTCGCGACAACGCTTGGCTACCGCGACTGGAAGGACATGCGCCTCAGCTTCGCGCGCGATTCGAACAACCGCGACAATTTCATATACGCCGACATCGACCCCAACGACCCCCACCAGGTGGTGATACAAAAGATTTTCGACGGCAACGCCGCATCCCTGCGCGAGACATGCGGCCAGATCGACAACCGGGCCGTTCTCAAGGTGGTGCAGGCTTTGTTGGAGACGGACAGGGTGGTGTTTTTCGGTTGCGGAGGTTCCGGCGTGATGGCGCTGGACGAAGGCATCCGCTTTTCGCACCTCGATTATTCCGCCGACGCCTATACGGACGAATACACCATGCTCATCCAGGCATCGAAGTTGAAAAAAAGCCAGGTCGCCTTCGGCTTTTCCCACTCCGGCCGCACCCGGACGCTCGTCGCCGCCATGACGGAGGCGAGACGGCGGCGGGCGGTGACGATCGGCATCGCCAATTTCAGGAACACCCCCCTGGAGGCGGCGGCGGAATTGTTTTTCCACGCCGTTTTTCCGCGCCAGGGATCGCTCACCGCGTCCCTCACCGGAAGGCTTGCGCTCTTGTCCCTGATGGACGTGTTTTACGTTCTCGCCGCCCAGCACGGCCGGATGGGGCATAATTCGGAAATTATCGATAAAACGGTCGAAGCGCACCTGCGGCTGGCGAACCGCTACGCGACCGGACCAAGAAAGAGGCGAAAATGAAGCTTGCCCTTGGCGTCAAGAGCGACCCGATCCAGTATCGTTACAGTTACGAATGGCTGTTCGACCTCATGGCCGAGGCCGGCGCCGGCTATCTCCAGTTCGGTTCGTTTTTCGAAATGTATTCCCTCGAACCGGAATGGTTCGCCCGCCTGCGGGAACAAGCCGCCGCGCGCGGCATCAAGATCAAAAGCCTTTTCACCGCCCACCGCGAGCTTGGCGGCCTGATGTCGGGCGATCCCTCGTTCGAGCGCGTGGCCCGCGACAGCTACCGCAAGCTGCTCGACGTCGCCACCGCCCTCGGGGTCGAGTTCGCCGGTTCCAGCATGGGCGGCGTCCTCTACGACTGCGCGGACCACAAGCCGGAGGGGATGCGGCGGAGCGTCGAATTCCTCAAGGAAATGGCGCATGTCGCGCACGAAAAGGGATTGCGGGCGTTGACGATCGAACCCATGTCCTGCCTCGCGGAACCGCCGACCATCGGGAGTGAATGCGTTTCCCTGATGACGGAACTGGCCGACTACCGCGCCAAGCACGCCGACGCGGCGCCCGTCCACTTCTGCGCCGACATCTCGCACGGTTACGCCGACGAAAACAGGAAGGTCGTCGAGGACAACTGGTCCCTGTTCGCGGCGCAGATTCCCTGGATGTGCGAATTTCATTTCAAAAACACGGACGCGGTCTTCAACTCGACCTTCGGCTTTTCGCCGGCGGAGATCGAGCGCGGCATCGTCGATCTGCCGCGCCTGCGCTCGCTCCTCGACGCCAACGCCGATCGCTTCCCGGTCGGGGACGTCACCGGCTACCTGGAACTGAACCACGTCAAAATCGGTCGCGACTACACGGACAAGACGCTCGGCGCGGTTCTCCTGGAATCGATCGCGGCAATGCGGGAGCATTTCGATTTCGCGCCCTGACGGGCGCGCCGGCAATGAACACGGAACTGGAAACGGACAACGGATCATGGCGAAAGCGCCGGTCATCGAACTGCGCAACATCCGTAAGACCTTTCCCGGAGTGGTGGCGCTGTCGAACGTCAACTTCGCCGTCGAACGCGGCACGGTGCATGTTCTATGCGGCGAGAACGGCGCCGGCAAGTCGACGCTCATGAAGGTTCTCGACGGCATCTACAAGGCGGACGAAGGGGAGATACTCCTCAACGGCGTGAAGGTGGAGATCGCGAACCCGCAGCAGGCGCGCGACCTCGGCATCGCCATGATCTTCCAGGAACTCAATTTCGTCCCGGAAATGACGGTGGAGGAACACCTGTTCCTCGGCAACGAGCCGATCAAGGGCATCCCCGGATTCCGCCGCGTCGACTGGAGGACGATCCGCAAAGGCGCGCTCGAGATGCTCGCGGCCGAAGGGTTGAGCTATCCGCCGGACGTCAAACTACGCAATCTCTCCGTCTCCGACATCCAGATGCTCGAAATCACCAAGGCCGTGTCCCGCGACGCCGACATCCTCATCATGGACGAACCCACCTCCGCCATCACCAACCGCGAGGTCGATAACCTGATGCGGAAGATCGACGAACTGCGCAAAAAAGGCCTCGCCATCATTTACATCTCGCACAAGATGGATGAAATCTTCCGCATCGCCGACCAGATCACCATCCTCCGGGACGGCGCGGTGGTCCAATCGCGCCCGGCAGGCGAATACGACATCGACAAGGTCATTTCCCTCATGGTAGGCCGCACCATCACCAACGCCTACCCCAAGGAGCCGGTCGAGCCCGCCGAAGTGGTGTTCGAGGCCAAAGACCTCAATCGCGCGGGCGTGTTCCACAACGTATCCTTCACCGTGCGTGCCGGGGAAATCGTCGGCTTCGCCGGGCTTGTGGGCGCGGGCCGAACCGAGGTGGCGCGGGCGATCTTCGGGCTCGATCCGCTCGATTCCGGCCGCATTTTCGTGCGCGGGGCGGAGACGCGGGTGCGCTCGGTGCGCGACTCCCTGAACTCTGGCGTAGTGATGCTTTCCGAGGACCGCCGGCGCTACGGCATCATCCCCATGCGCAGCGTCGAGGAAAACGCCGCCCTGGGCAATCTGAAAAAATACATATACGGCGGCAGGCTGCACGCCGCGAAGGAGCGTGCCGAGGTGTTGGAACGCTTCCGCGTCATCGACGTCAAGACTCCGTCCCTGGAGACGCCCATCCAGTCGCTGTCCGGCGGCAACCAACAGAAGGTGCTTCTTTCCAAATGGTTGCTCGCCGAACCCCGAGTTCTGTTCATGGACGAACCGACGCGCGGTATCGACGTCGGCGCGAAGTTCGAAATCTACAAGATCATGGTCGGACTGGCCCGCCAAGGCAAGGGCTTGGTGATGATCTCCTCCGAACTCCCGGAACTTTTGGGCATGTGCGACCGGGTGTACGTGATGGGCAAGGGAAGGATACGCGGCGTTTTGTCCGCCGACCAGTTCAGCCAGGAGGAAGTCATGCGCCTGGCGACGCTTGCGTAGCCAAAATTAGCGGATATACGGTTCACGGCACGAAATTGTGAAAATGGGAGTTGGGGGTTGCCCCGTTCCGCATTCGCTTCCCGGGCGCATCGCTTGCCGCGCACAGTCCGGGGAATCACAATTCCAGGGCGCCAGCAGTATGGCAACTCGTAGAGCGCGGCAACGCCACGAACCATGCGCCACGACCGGGAACTGATTGCATTCGGAGATGAGATGACCAAGGCGCGATTTTTCGGGTTCATGAACAAGTACAGCATTTACGTCATTCTTCTCGTGCTGATGGGCGTGTGCGCCGGCCTGAGTGAAAATTTCCTGACTTGGCGCAACATGTCGAACGTCTCGCGGCAGATTTCCATCACCACCATCATCGCCATGGGCGAAACGATCCTCATCATCGCCGGCATGATCGACCTCGCAGCCGGCGCGGTCCTCGCCCTCTCCGGCGTGCTGTCGGTGGCGTTCTACAAGGCCTACGAGCCGAGCCTCGGCTTCTACCAGGCGATCATCATCGCGCTCGCGATCGGCATCGCCGCCGGCGTCGTCTGCAACTCGCTCTCGGGCCTGGCCGTCGTGCGCTTCAAGACGCCGCCATTCATCGCCACCCTCGCCATGCAGACGGCCGCCCGCGGCGCCGTCCTCTACTACTGCAACGGCCAGAACATCTACCAGATCGGAAAGTACAACGTCCTCGGCCAGGGATACGAACTTTCCTGGATTCCGGTGCCGGTCCTCGTGATCCTGGCGGCGCTTTTCGCGATCTGGCTGATGCGGGCGATAGTGCGCGAACTGTTCCCCGAGGACGCCGCCGCGAAGGCTCACATCGGGATCGCGGTCATCGCCGCCATTTTCATCCTGATCACCAGCGTCGCCGGCGCCGGGCTGCCGTTCCGCGATTATCCGGCGAGCGCCGCCGTCGCAGGCATCGCCGTGCTCGTGGCCGTTCTTTTCGTCGTCTTCGGGATCGTCATTGCGCTCGGGAAAAAACTCCGCCCCGGCAGGAAGAACGTCATGACCGGCTCCGCCCAGATCGCCTTCGCCCTGACGATGGTCGGCTACTCCTGCTGGCGCTACTTCACGGAATGGCGCGGCAAGCAGTTCGACGGCGTACCGACGCCGGTGATCTTCATGCTCGTGATTGCGGCGATGACCTGGTACATCCTGCGACACACCCGCTTCGGACGCTACCTCTACGCCGTCGGCGGCAACGAGGAGGCGGCGCGCGCATCCGGGGTGGACATCGCGCGCACCAAGTTCGTCGCCTACATGGTCTCGGGCGTTTTCGTTGGTTTGTCCGGCGTGCTTTACATGTCCAGGAACAACGTCGGCCTCCCGAACGCCGGCGCCGGCTACGAGTTCGAGGGTATGACGGCGGCGATCATCGGCGGCACCAGCTTCTCCGGAGGCATCGGCACTGCGATGGGAACACTCGCCGGCGGCTTCATCATGGGCTTCCTCAATAACGGCATGAATCTTCTGGGCATTCCCGCCTATCCGCAGCAGATCGTCAGGGGCGCGATCATCGTCCTCGCCGTCATCTGGGACGTCTACTCCAAGCACAGCAAGTACTCCGCCTACACGCCGGTCGAAAAGTCGGAAAAACCCGAGGCGCCCGAAAGCGCCGAATCGACGGAAATGGCGTAGAACGCCCGACAATGCGACGCTTTTTCGCCGCCTTGGAGGCGGCGGTCCGATATGCGCAGCTTTTATTTGAGGAGAACGAAAATGCAGAGGATCGGTAAACTCCTGGCCCTGGTCATGGTCATGACGCTTCTTGTCGGCGCCGCCGGCGCGGGCGAAAAGTACAAACTCGCCTATGTCGCGCGCGCCCAGGGCGACTCCTTCGCCGCCTGGCTCGCCAACGCCATCCGCGAAGAGGTCGAGAAGAACTACCCCGACATGGAAGTCACCGTCTTCGACGGTCAATCCAGCAACGAAATCATTTCCACCCACATCGAGAACGCCATCACCAACCGCTATGACGCCGTGCTGCTCCAGCCCTTCGACCCGGAAGCCAACAGCTATCCCATGTTCCAGGCGGTCGACGCCGGCCTGGTGGGCGCCTGCGTCAACGTCACCATTCTCGATCCGCGCCTCGGCAACGTCGACGCCAACCCCTTCGACCAAGCGGCGGTGAACTGCGAACTCGCGCTCAAACAGATTCCCCAGAACGCCAACGTCGTCGTCCTGCTCGGCCCCGCCGGCAACCCGCACTCCCTCGAGCGCCGTCGCGCCTGGCAGGAAGTGTTTTTCGACAAGCGCCCCGACGTCAAGATCGTCGGCGAACAGATCGCCAACTGGAACAAGGACGAGGCGATGCGCTACATGGAAGACTGGATTCAGGCCACCGGCGGTAGGATCGACGCCATCTGCTCGATGAACGACAATATGTGCGCGGGCGCGCTCGAAGCCGCCAAGGATGCCGGCCTCACCAACCTCCTCGCCTACGGCGTGGACGGCACCGCCGAGGCATGCCTGCTGATCAAGGCGGGCGAAATGACCTCCACCTCGCTCCAGAGCGCCTACGACCTCGCCGAAGCGTCCGTGAAGATGGTCCACGACATGCTCAAGGGCGCGGGACCGTCCCTGGTCATGATCGACTGCCCTCTGATCGTCAAGGAAAACGTCGACCAGTTCATCGAAATGCACAAGCGCGCCGGCGCGTTGTAAAACTGCTTTTCGTCGAAATGATCCGGTATTCTTGGGGAGAAAACCTTTCGACGGAAAGGTCCCCCCCGGGAGCAGCATATCGGAGAATGCCGACAAGACCGGTACAGGGACGCTCCCTCTCCGGAACGGGGAGGGAGCGTTTTTCGTTATACCGTTGACAGTCCGGAGTTGTGATTCCCTCAACTGTGCGCGGCAAGCGGCGCGCCCGGGAAACGGATGCGGAATGGGGCAACCCCCAACCCCCATTTTCGCAATTTCGATCCGCGCACAGTACATTATCCGAGCGTATCGAACCTCTCCGCCTCGACGACGGCGGCGCGCATGTCGGCGATAAAATCGGCGCGGCCGGCGAGGTCGCCATAGAGGGCAGCGTCTGACGCGTAGGCGGCGATTGGATCGGCTTCGGCGTACAACGCCTTCATCGCCGCCGGGTCGAGGATGCCGTCCTGATACGCGTAGGGCAGCTTTCCCTCCGCCCAGCGCCGCATAAACACGAAAAACAGCGCCGACAGCACCAATGTGGCGCGGGGCGTCCGGCCGGCCGCGTAGCAGGCTGCGAGGGTCGGGGTGATCATGGCCGGAATCTTCGACAACCCGTCGGCGGCGACGCGCTGGTTGGTGTCGAGAATGTTCGCGTTCGTGAAGCGGTCGAGGACGGTGTCGCGATAGCTGGCGAGGTCGAGGGGACAGGGCGTCAGACAGGGAATGACGTCGTCGGTGACGTAGTCGTAGGACATCTGCCGGATGGACGGGGTGAGCGTCCCCTCGTGGATATAGTTGAGTCCGAGCAGCGTCCCCGCCCAGGCGATGCCGGCATGCGGTACGTTGAGGAGGCGGATTTTCGCCTCTTCGTAGGGCTGAACGTCGTCGACCATTTCGACGCCGACTTTCTCGAGCACAGGACGCCCGGCCTTGAAGTCGTCCTCGACGACCCACTGGATGAACGACTCGCCCATCACCGGGACCATGTCGTCGAAGCCGGTCGCCTCCTTGACGCGGACAGCGATGTCCGGGCTCGGGCGCGGCGTGATGCGGTCCACCATGCAACACGGCGAAAGGGTGTTTTCGCGGAACCAGGCGAGCGTCTCCAGATCGCCCGTCAGCTCGAAAAATTCCTCCATGCCGGAACGGAAGCGCTCGCCGTTGTGGCGGACGTTGTCGCAGGACAGAAGCGTCACGCCGCCGCCGTTCCGCTTCTTGCGCTCGCGCACGATCGCGGCGACGGCGCCGTAGATGGTGGTCATGGCGCCCTTCAGATCGGCTTTAAGGTCCGGATTCGTCTGGTCGAGTTTGAATGATGTGTCGAGGTAATATCCGGCTTCGGTCACGGTGAAGGCGATGACGCCCGTCTCCGGATCCGCACCCTGGGCGATGAGGGCGGAAAGATTCGCGTTCCAGGGGATGACTTTCCTGATCGAAGTGATGAGTTCATACTCTCTGCGCCCTGCCGAATCGACCGTCTCGAGCGTATAGCGCCCGCCCTGCCGGGCGAGCTTTTCAAGCATCGGGGTGGTGTCGTCGCGGACATTGCCGAGGGCGATCGTCCAGGCGTCGTCGCCGGATTCGATCAGCCGGTGCAAATACCGGGCCTGATGGGCGCGATGGAACGATCCGGCGCCGATGTGCAGCCACACTCTCTTTTCCTTTGCCATTTCTCCTGCTCCCTTGTTATTGACTTGGAACCTATCCGAGTAGGTTCCGCGCACGCACGAGGCTCCCAAAACCCAATGCGAGCCATTGCCTTGCCACGCCACGGCGCCTCGCGCCTTGGCAACCTCGTTCCAATCACGACGCCTGCCCGGACAGGCTCTTAATCCGCTTGCGCTATTCCTTGCCTTTGATTTTCCCGCCGGTGATCCTGTCGAAGATGTGGGTCTTTGCCTCGCGGAAGACGAGTTTGATTTCGTCGCCGCGGTTGTAGCGCTTTTCGTCCTCGGTGAT
>JAIRTL010000038.1 GCA_031254915.1 Planctomycetota bacterium | reverse complement strand
AGCCGGCGCGCGATTCGCCGTCAGGCTTCCGCATAACCCGGCCCTGGACCGCCTGGCCGCTCCCTGGCTCGCCCGGCCGGCGGGCCGTCCTCCGAAGGAGGGATACGAAGTCGCCGTCGAACTGACCGGGTACAAGAACCCTGGCTGGGACAGGGAATACCGCGTCGTTCTCGTCGTCGTCGACAAGCCCGGCAAGGACGGCAGTCTCGCGCTCTTCCCGAACTATTTCTTCATCGCGACCAACTGGACGCCGGAAAGAATGCCAGCCCCAAACCTCCTGACGCATTTCCAGAGTGCGTTCAAGGGGGAATCCCGGATATGCAATTGGATTCGACATACACCAACTTTAATCGGATATCGTCGTGGTGCAGCGAGTCAAACCGCCGAAAAGCGGCGAAGGAAGAGCAGCGATTTTCCGACAAACAAAACGACAAAGCGCCACGCGCCTTTTTCCGGCGAAATCCCCCGTTGATTGACTCATATAACTAAATCAACGGTTTAATCGTCGCATATGCAAATACCGTCCAGACGGTTTATCACGAAAGCAACGAGAAATTTTGGACGGGCGGCGAATAATTATATGGCCTGGAAGCAGGTATGCGCCGCTGCCCCTTTTTCCAGTAGACCAATTGCCAAGTTTATAAAGCGCCGCATCTGCCTCCGCGTCGGGACGAAACAGGATCCCGGCCATGAAAAGGAGGTGCGCCATGAACACGCTGACCAACCTCGATATCACCATGATAGGCATTTACTTCGTAGTAACCTTGATTATCGGCCTCGGTTTCAAGAGCAAAATTAAATCGACCCTGGACTACTATGTCGCCGGGCGCAGCCTGGGAGTATTTGTGCTGATGTCCACGGTCTGTGCGTCGATCATAGGCGGATCCGCCATGATCGGACGCGGCGGCATCATGTACACGCAGGGTTTGGTGGGCATTTTTCTCGCCGTCCCTTATCTCTTGGGAACCTATGCCTTCACCGTGATGGCGGGGCGCATTCATGATGTTGGCGCGCGCCACGATCTCGCCTCCATTCCCGATCTCATGGGCTACCGGTTCGGCAACCGGGTGCGGTATGTGGTGTCGGCGCTGATCGCCTTTTCCATGATGGCGACGGTGGCGGCGCAAATCTCTGCTTTCGCCACGATTCTGCGAATGTTCGGCGACATCGATTTCCACACCGCCGCGTGGATTGCCCTGGGCATGCTGATTCTCTATACCTCGGTGTCGGGTCTCTACGGCGTCGTCTATACCGATGTCCTCCAGTTCCTGGTGCTCATCGTGGCGGTCTACATCATTCTTCCCGTCGAAGGCGTCATCGCCGCCGGCGGCATCGGCAACATAATGCGATCGGTGCCGCCCGAACTGCTCAGGCTCAATTTCCACCCCGAAATAGTGGGCTGGATTTTCGCCAATCTCATTTTCACCTTCGCCGCCGCCGATATGTGGCAACGCGCCTTCGCCGCCAAGAGTGCCGGCGCGGCGACCAAGGGCATGCTCCTCGGGAACACCATCTATGGCCTCACCATCGTCATTACCGCCTTTATCTCGCTGAGCGCGGTGGTGCTGTATCCGAATATCGTCGCGGAAAAAGGTACCGCCGACGCGGCCGTTCCGACGATGGTCATCCGCCTGCTTCCCAGCGGGCTTCTCGGGCTGGTCGTCGCCGGCATGGTGGCGGTCATCATGTCGACCGCCGACACCGTGCTCCTGGTTTCGGTGCAGTCGGTGGTCAGGGACATAATCGGCAACGCCTGTCCCAAGATGACGGACGGGCAGGAATTGAAGCTGACCCGTCTGTTCACCGTCCTGCTCGGGTTCGGCGCGCTGGCGGTTTCGCTTTACATCGACGGCGTCTATCGCGTTTTGATGTTCGCCTATACTTTCTATGCCGCGTCCGTCGGCGTTCCGGCCGTCCTCGCGCTCTATTGGCGCAAGGCCACCGCCCCGGGAATGCTCGCGGGCGTCGCGGCAGGGTTTGCCACGTCCACTGCCTGGGGAATGCTGGGCAGGCCGTGGGGACTGTCCGAAGCCCTGGTGGGCGCCGCCGTGTGCGGCATTTTCGTGGTGGGCGTGTCGCTTCTCACGCATGCGCGCTCCCCGTCGCGGATGGTCGATCGCGGACATCCGCAGAAGGAAAAATCAAGGCGTTTCAGCGCGGGCGAAGCTTTGTTGGCGGAGTGACGTTGTTGGCGTAGAGGCCGATGTGATGCAGCCATCCCCGCGAACGCGGGGATGGCCGTTTTGGCGTTGCTATTTTCGCCGCCTGCTTTTCTGCGGCAATTCCAAATCAAATTCGAAGAGATCGTTCGGCGTACAGTCGAACATGATGCACAAGGCCTCAAGGTTTTCGTAATGTATGGATTTTGTGGAGATGGCGGTTGAAAAGTGCTACGGTCGGCGGTCGAAAATCGCTACACCGGGGGCCTGGTTCATCCACTGTGTGTGGCTGTCTGTGCTCCGATATATTCGGGTGACCGCCAGTGTATGGCTGGCTTGCGTTGCTGGGTGATGCTTGTTGGCTTCCCTTGTTTACTTTGCCTGGAGTGGGGAGTTCCTTTCAGGTAGGCTACTCGCTTTTCCTGTTTCCCTCCCTCAGCCGCTTTCATTCTCTCCTTGCGATCATATTAACCAGGCCACTATATAGTTTACATTGCTGCATATTTGACATG
>JAIRTL010000039.1 GCA_031254915.1 Planctomycetota bacterium | reverse complement strand
CGGGCATGGGAATGCGGAAGGCAAGAGGGCTCCGGCAATGCCGGAGCCCTCTTTTTTGGCATCATGATTGTTTGCTTGGCGTCTGAATCGGGCTTCATGTTCTTGAACCACTAAGCGCATTGTATGCCATGTATTTTGTCAACTCTTTGGCAATCGGCAGAATTAAATAACTCCGGTCTTTTCACTTGGTTCTTGACAAGGGGGACGTTGAGAGGAGAATTCTTCTGGGCGATATGCTGCGCACAATCCTTAAGGAAGCCGCCGCGTTCCCCGGACATTTACCGATCCGAAGGATACAGAATAGCGTTGATTATCTCCCTTCCGGAAATGCCTGGCTTTCCTCCAAAAGTCCGCACAAAGGAAACCGGCCCAAACATACATTCGCGGGAATGGCGAAATGGCAGACGCGCAAGATTTAGGATCTTGTGGGGCAACCCGTGGGGGTCCGACTCCCCCTTCCCGCACCAGGCTCTGTTTTTAGTTGTTGTACCCTCAATAATGACCGGATGATGGCAACATGCCAATTTCCGGCCGCCATTTCGCATCGCCTTTGACTTCAAGAGGTTGTAAAACAACTAAAAACAGAGCCCAAGAACCTATCCGATAAGTTACAATCGCCCGCCAAGTAATCGCTTTGTCGAGACTGGCGCATCGGACAACGCGGAACGATTCGCCTTCGCCCCGCTTCCCGCGTCGTCCTCGAATTGATCGCCGGCAAGGTCCCGGAAATCAAGCTCCCCTCCATTGTCGCCGCCCTGCTGTTCGTTCTCCGGTTCAACCCGCGCTGAGCGCGGCGCGCGCCGATTCGAGCCATTTCTGACGGGGAGTCCCCCGGGGCCGCCCGGCGTTTTTCGAAAAGAGCGCAACTGTCGACGACGAAAGCGGTTGACAATCCGGGCAGCATGCTCGACAATTGGGCGTCTTACGCGTTCCCGAAGGACGCGCGCTACGGAACGCGGCGCGGAATTCTGGCGGATTGAAGGCGGTCTTCACACTGATATGGCGGACGATAGCGAAAACAAACCCGCGCCGGCGCCGTCGCGGTGTCGGCGCGTCATCAAATGGGCCGCGTTTGTCCTGTTTCTGGCCGGATGCGCCTGGATGGCGCTCTGGTTCACGGAACGTTCGCTCAATTCGCACCGCCGTCAGCGCCGGCTTCAGTCCTGGTTGGACGAGCGCCTCAACGCCGACGTCTCGCTTCTACGCCAGGTGCGCGTCCACCTCAATCCGCTTCGCAGTTCGCGCCTCACCGCCTCCGACATCGAGATCGAACACCCGAACGTCATTTTTCCCGGAAAATTCGTCATTCTTCGCCAGGCGAGCGTCTGGACGGAGCCGCTGGCGCTTCTCGGCGTATCGGCCGACCGTCTGCGGGTGCGCCTCGACGGCCTGAAAATGGCGGTCGAGGAAAACGATTCGCGCGAATGGAGCGCCGCCGGCCTGCTCGATCCAATCATGCAGCCGGACAAGAAGTTTCCCTATCCGGTGCCAAGCATTTCCGGCTGGGAGTTGCGGCTCGCCAACAGCGTGTTGTTCCTGCGCCGGCGCGGCTTCGAGCTCGCCCTCAATCTCGACCTCGCCATGGCGAGCGCCGGTTCCAACCGCGTCATACTCCAGCCGACGAGGATTCCGTTCACGCTCAGGCGCGACAATCCCGACGGGGAATACCATGGCGAAATCACCTCCTCGACCGCGTCCTTCAAGATTCTGGCAGCTTCCGGCGCCGACCTGGAATTGGCGCCTGAACATTGCGAATTCAAGGTAAGCGGCCTGCCGCTGGCGATTCTCCCCTTCTTCATGCGCGCGCTCCCGATCGATGAGCTCCCGGGCGAATTCCACGGCATGATCCGCTTCGAGGACAGTCCCGAGGGCGGCATGGCGGCGGTGTGCGAAGGGGAGATCAGGGACGCCTCCCTGTCGATAGTCGGGCTTCCGCGCTCGGCGCCGATACGCATCGTCTGGCCGCTTGGCGATCTCGTGGACCGCACGGCGAGCGTGCGCATGGGGCCGGCCGGCTACGGCGGCTTTGATCTGCGCATTCCCTTCGACTCGCAGGGCGCCCCGAAGATGCTTGAGATGCACGGCGACGTCGGCGCCCTCTCGGACGTTCCGCAGTTGTTTTCCGCCTATCTCCCCTGGCTTGAATGGCTGAGCCGGACCTTCCCTGTGATCGAGTGGAAGGCGGGAAGCTGGCTCGGATTCGGCTGGTCGGGGGAAAATCTCTCGGTCACGCTGTCCCGCGCCACCGCCGGCATGAACGTGTTCGGCGAGGGGGAAATGCTGGGCGGCCGGGTCAGGGTGGCGATGAACCCCGGACACGGCGATGGCCTGGTCACCATTGCCGCGGAACGGCTCGACCCGCAGCTTCTCGCCGTCAAGCTCACACAGCTTCTTCCCGACAACTGGCGGATCGCCATGAAGGGCGACCACACCAACCTGACCTGGCGCGGCTATCCTCCCGGAGACGAGCGCGAACGCGACTGGGCGGCGACGCTGGTCTTTTCTAGACCGAGGATCGATCTCGACAATTCCGGGGTGTGGTGGCTTGGCCTGCGCGGGATCATCGAGGCGGCGGCGCAAACGGTGCGTCTCCGGGGCGGGACGCCCGAGGCGCTTGACAAACTCGCCGCGTCCGGCGAATTGGCGCCGGAACAGTTTTCCGTCGTCGCGGTGAACGACGAAACCGGCCTTGAAGTGGAGTTCCTTTCCCACGGCGGAGCGCTGGGCGAAGTCGGCGGCGAGATCCGCCGCGACGACGGCGGGGCGTGGAAGGGCGCGCTCACCATGGTCGGCCCCTCCGAGACGCTCGCCGCCGCCAAGGCGGACGACCCCGCTTTCGGCCGGGTACTGGAAATCCTCGCCGCCATGCCCGACGGACTGCCGACCGGATTCGCCGAGGACGACAAGGGCGGAATCGGCTTCCACTACCGCTTCCTCGACGACGCCCGGCGGCTCGAGGAGGAATTTCGCGCCGCCGAACGGACAGCCAAATGACCAGGTTCCTTCACGCGGCCGCAGCCGTCATCCTCCTCGTTCTCTCTCTGCCCTCCGCCGCGCGCGGCGCCGAGTGGACGCGCGTGTTCAGCCTGCGCCTCGACGACGTCGAAGCGCTCGACGCCAGGGACGGCGAACTGGCCGCCTTTCTTGGCGGCATCGGCGTCGATGCGGGGTCGAGCCCGCCGGTCCGCTCCCTCGTCGGCCCGTTGCTGAAAAACCCCTATCTCACGGCGCTCGCCCCCGACGCTTGGATAGAGGGCGCCCTTCTCGTCCCCGACCGCCCCGGCAGACCGGCGTGGGTGTGGATTTTCCCCGTTGATGACCAGGACGACTACCGCGCCGTCCTCGAACGCCAGGGGCTGGTCAATCTGGAAAACATGGACGACGGCCTGCTGCTCGGCGAATCCGTCCGCGACGGCGCAGTCTCCTATTGGCACCTCGAATGGTTTTCCGGGAACATCGCCGCGTTTGGTTCCGACAGGGACGCGGTCCGCGCCGCCAGGGAAATCCACGAGTCGGCCGGAGAGGCGCGCGGAAGCCTAGCCGATCGCCGGGACCGGACCTTTTCCCCCGATCTGAGCGTCAGGTTTTCGCCCCGCTTGCTCGCGGCGTGGCAGGACCGCGAGCCGGGCGTCTACTGGTGGCGGACGCAGGTCGAGCGTCTCGCCGGCGAGTTGGTCGGCTTCCTTGCCCCCGCGCCTTCAAGGGCGGGGCTCGTCCGGAGCCTGGCGGACGACCTCGCCGCCGCGCCTCTCGCGTGGGAGGGTGTCGAGCTGTCGCTTTGGCTCGGCCGAAGCGCGGTGGAATGGCGTCTCGATCTCTTCGGCGGCGCCGGTGGTCAGCCGGCGAAGTCGGCCCTATCCCTCTCCAGGCGGCTGCCGGAGGGAATCGCCCAGGGCTTTGCCGCCAGCCTGTCCCGCGAGAGCATGGCGGAACTGGGCGACCTCGCCGGCCGGCTGGTCGTCGGCGGCGCGGGAGGGGCGGTGTCGACGGCGACGCGCGAAGAGGCGAGGGTGCTTCTCGCTCTCCTGACGGCCGCCGGGCCGAACCAGGCCGCAGTCGGCTGGGATACGGTTCCGGCGAGGAATCCTCGCCTTGGTTCGGCGCGGGTCATGGCGGTCGAGTGGGACAGTTCGGCTCCGGCGGTCCAGGCCTGGCGGCGTTTCGAGACCGAGACGCTGGCGAACGCCGCCGTCCGCCAGACGCTCGGCCAACTCGGTTGGAACGTCACCGTCGGCGCGGCCGACCCGGAGTCCGGCGCGCGGTCGATCCGCATCGATCCGGCGGCCGGCGGGTCGCCATACCTGAACCTTCTCGTCGCGGCGCGCGCCGCCGCCGATCTGACCGTCTTCGCCTGGGCGGAAAACGTGGACGACCCGGAACTCCGCGCCGAACGCGCGGCCCGGTTGTCGGCGCTGGTCGAGAGAATGCTTTTGGGCGATCCGGAGGGGCAGGCGGGCGTGCGCGAAGCGTTCACCCTGATGGGGCGCGACGGCGCGGACTTCCTCGCCGTGCTGTATCCGGTGGCGTTCATGAAGATGGCGCTTTCCGAAAACGCGGATTGGCGGCGGATGGCCGCGGACGGTCCCGAACCCGAATCTACGCGCCTGGCGCGCGAAATGCACGAGTATGTGGACGCCGGGCCGCCGTGGAGCGCGGTCGGCGAGCGCATCGAGGGCGGCTGGCGGGTGAACGGCGCGGTTGCATGGGAAAGCCTTCTCGCGTTCGCGGCGGCGCTCGGGCTTACCGACTATCTTTGGTGAACGGAAAGCGAATGGAAATGCTGAACGTCGTGATCCTTGCCAGTCACAATGCGAAAAAAACCCGCGAACTGCGGCAACTTCTCGAACCGCTCGCGATCGGAGTCCGCTCGCTCGCCGATTTCCCCGGAGCCGAACCCCCGGAGGAAACGGGATCGACCTTCGCCGGAAACGCCCGCATAAAGGCGGCCTACGCGCTGGAACTTTCCGGCCTGCCCGCCCTCGCCGACGATTCCGGGTTGGAGGTGGACGCGCTCGACGGCGCGCCCGGGGTGCATTCCGCCCGCTTCGCCGGGCCCGACGCGGACGATGCCGGGAACAACCTGCTGCTTCTCGAGAAGCTCGCCGGCCTGCCTCCGGAACGGCGCGGCGCGCGCTTCGTCTCGGCCGTGACCGTGATGCTTCCCGGCGGCGTGGAGAAGACGTTTGTCGGCGAGACGCGCGGCAGGATGCTCGATTCCCCGCGCGGCGGGAACGGCTTCGGCTACGATCCGCTGTTTCTCTCGGACGATCTCGGCCTCACTTTCGCCGAGGCCGGCGAAGCCGACAAAAACAGGGTCAGCCACCGCGGACGGGCGATGCGGGAGTTTGTGGAATGGGCGGGGAAAGTCAGAAGTCGCAAGTCATATACCTTTCGCCTTATGTGAAGGGGATTTCGTCATGATCAGGCATATGGTGATGTGGAACTTTGATGAATCGCTCACGCCCGAGCAGAAGCGCGAGAACGCGGTGAAGATCAAGACCGGACTGGAGGAAATGCGATACTGCGTCGAGGGCGTCGAAAACGTGCGTGTGGTCATCGATCCCCTGCCGTCCAGCAACGCCGACCTTATGCTCGACAGCGCCTTCGCGTCGGAGGAGGCGCTCGCCGCCTATCGCGGCCACCCCGAGCATCGCCGGGTGCTCGAGTTCATCAACAGCTGCGTCAGCGGCCGGCGCTGCGTCGATTATGTCGAAATCGAATCGCCGCGCGACTGAACGCGCCGCCCGGGAACTCATTTGCCGCCATTATGCGGCATACGCATGATTTTGTGAAAATGGGAAGAGGGTCCGCTCCCTTCCGCGGCGGTTTTCCGGGAGCCTTCGCCGTCATGCCTGGTCCGGAGAGCCACCGCCGCGGGATTCGACCGCGTTTCATTGAAAAATAGAGGAGAACGCCAGTGGCAAAAGCACCGACCACCGCCATCGCCCCCACCCGCGCCGAAGACTACGCGGAATGGTATCAGCAGGTTATCCGCGCCGCCGACATGGCCGAAGTCAGCCCCGTGCGCGGCTGCATGGTCATCAAACCCTGGGGCTATTCGTTCTGGGAGAACATCCAGCGCGACTTGGACAAGATGTTCAAGGCCACCGGCCACGTGAACGCCTATTTTCCCATTTTCATCCCCAAGAGCTTTCTTGAAAAGGAGGCGGAGCACGTCGAGGGCTTCGCCAAGGAATGCGCCGTCGTCACCCACCACCGCCTCGAGACGGGCCCCGACGGCGGCTTGGTGCCGGCGGGCGAACTCGAGGAACCCTTGATCGTCAGGCCGACGTCGGAGACGATCATCGGCGCCCTGTACGCGAAATGGGTGCAATCGTACCGCGACCTGCCGATCCTCATCAACCAGTGGGCGAACGTCGTGCGCTGGGAGATACGCACCAGGCTGTTCCTGCGCACCGCCGAGTTTCTCTGGCAGGAGGGGCATACCGCCCACGAGACGGAAGCCGAGGCCCGGGAGGAAACGCGCCGCATACTCGAGGTCTACCGCGAATTCGCCGAGAACTACCTCGCGATTCCGGTTTTCACCGGCGTCAAGACCCCGAACCAGCGCTTCCCCGGCGCGGTGGAGACGCTCTGCATCGAGGCGATGATGCAGGACGGAAAGGCGCTGCAATCCGGGACCAGCCACTTCCTCGGCCAGAATTTCGCCAAAGCGTCGGGGATCATGTACCAGTCGCGCGAAGGGCGCGAGGAATACGCCTGGACCACCTCGTGGGGGTTCTCGACCCGCATGATCGGCGGCGCCGTCATGACCCATGGCGACGACGACGGCATGGTCATGCCGCCGCGCCTGTCGCCGGCGCATGTCGTCATTCTGCCCATCTTCCGGAAGGAGGAGGAGCGCGAAGCCTCCATCGCCTACGCCGAGGGAATCGCCCGCGATCTGCGCGGCCGGCGCACGATCTGGGGCGGCGACGTGGAGGTGATCGTCGACAAGCGCGACATGAACGCGGGCGAAAAGGGCTGGGAATGGGTCAAGAAAGGCATTCCCGTCCGCATCGAGGTCGGCCCGCGCGACATCGGGAAGAACGCCGTCTTCGTCGCCCGCCGCGATAGGGGCCCGAAGGAAAAGTACGGCCAGCCGCGCGACGAATTCATCGCCTCGCTCCCGGCCGTCCTCAAGGAGATGCAGGACGGGCTGCTGGCGCGCGCCATCGCCTATCGCGACGGGAACACGCGCGAAATCGACGATCTCGATTC
Organism: Planctomycetota bacterium; assembly: GCA_031254915.1. Classification (GTDB taxonomy): domain Bacteria; phylum Planctomycetota; class SZUA-567; order SZUA-567; family SZUA-567; genus JAIRTL01. The sequence goes on along the minus strand of JAIRTL010000039.1, from coordinate 28,634 downwards.
GTTCCGCGCCTTCTTCACGCCGAGGAACGGGGAAAAGCCGGAAATCCACGGCGGCTTCGCCATGAGTCACTGGTGCGGCGACGAGAAGTGCGAGGAGCGGATCACCGGCGAACTGTCCGTCACCATCCGCTGCATCCCCTTCGACCGCGAAAAGTCGGGTTCCGGGCGGTGCATCGTTTGCGGCAAGCCCTCGGAGGGCCGGGTGCCGTTCGCCAAGGCGTATTGATCCGGCGCCGGAAAGGAACGACGTGTCCGAGAATTTTCTGCCCGCAATCGGCCTGCCCCTGTGGTGGGCCGTCGCCTTCGCCGCCGCCGCCGGATCGTTCCGCCGGGTCAAGAACAAGGCTGACCCGGGGCTGCGGTTTCTCCTGTTCATCATCATCATCGCGGTGTACGCGATGTTCAGCATCATGCCCTATCGGATGCTTTTCGTCGCCGTGCCGCTGATCGTCATTTTCGCCTTTGTGCCGAAATGGTGGTTCAGGATAGGGGTGTTTCTCGTTTCCGTCGTCATGGTTGTCGGCCTGTACACGGTCTTTTCCCGTTTTTCCGAGGACCGGCGCGACGCCAAGGGTCTCCTGTACCAATCGATTGCCGGCGACCGCTCTCCGGGGTGGGAGGACGCGCTCGCGCAAATCGCCGGAACGGCGGCGCTCGAGGATCTGCCCGAGATCGACGGCGTTCCCGGGAAACCGTCCGGACGCGACTCGTTCACGTCGGATCTGGTGGACGAATCGACGCCGTTCATCGTCGAAGCGGTCCCGGATTTCGCCGGGTTGGCGGCGCGCATTCCCGTTCCGGCCGGGTTCTCGCTCCGGACCGCGCATCCCGGGGACGGCTTCCTCACGGTGCTGCTCATGACCGGTCCCGGCGGCGACCTGATGCTCGCGGCGGCGCCGGATTATGCGAAATTGCCCGTTGACGGCCCGGGCCTGGAGGCGGTCAGGCTCGCATACGCGGAGCCGGAAGCGATGCGCCGCGACCTTCGCGTGTTCGACGGTTTCGCCGCCGCGATCGGCTACTCGGTCGAAGGAGAAAGCGAACCGGACATCGCGCAGAACACGGGAGAAATGATCATCGCCTACGCGCCGACCGTGCTTGTGCCCGGCATCGGCATGCGCCCGGAAGGGCATTTTGGCATCGAGGTCGATGTATTCGCCGGAGCGCTTGAACTGGCCGGGGAGTCGCGACGTTTTCTCGTCATGGCGATGTTTTCGGATATGGACGTCGGCCTGAAAACAGCGATGACCTGGCTGACCCGCCTCGCGGCGGAAAACCCGCCCCCGTCCGAAGAGGGGACGGATGATTCCGGGGGAAACGCCGATGCTGGTTGATATCCTTTTCATGGCCGCGCACAGTCGAGGGAATCACGACCCCGGACCGTGAACGGTATTGAAAAAAGGCGAAGCGGCCTGTCAGGCCGCTTTTTGGCTCGATTCGGCGGATAAAGGCGTCGCTATCGAACCGAATACCGGGCCAGTTCGCAATTTTCCGCGATGTTGATGGTGGCGACCACCTGGCCGAGCGGTTTGGGGAGTTCGGCCGAGAACATCACTGGAATGCGGGAGTGCTTTTCCAGCCACAATCTCTCGGAACCGCGCGACGCGATCAGAGAGGCGCTGATGGTGGTGCCGTCGCCGGCAGGTTCGACGATCAGGCAGTCGAATTTGCCGACGCCGGTAACGACCGTTTCCTCGCCGACGACGTTGAGGGTGACGAGTCCGGGGTTGCTGCGGCCGCCGACGAGAATGGTGCAGGAATCGCCGAGTTTTTCCAGCCGCAGGCCGCGCATGTAATAAATCACCGAAACCATGTCCTGCATGTTGCCGGGAATCGGGCGGTGCCCGCCGCCGACTTCCTCGCCGTCGGCGAGAACCACCGAATAGCGGCAGACAGGGTCGGGGAGGCCGTTGGGCATGCGGTAATCGTACTTGAACTCGAGCCTGTCCTTGTAGGAGCGGTTTCGCTCCGAGACGCGGCGGCGGATAAGGTAGCTGCGGCCGGTGGCGGCGTCGACGTAGCTGTTGGCGCTGGTGTTGACCGGATAAAACGCATTCATGAAATCGTTCGATTCGGCCGATACTTCAAAGACGAACACCGGACGCCCGCGCACCGCACCCATGCGCTTCGCCGCGATGCGGACCGTGCCCGCCGGCAGACCGCGCCATTTCGCCTGATACTGGAGGTCCTCGCCGGGCTGAACGAATCTGCTGAGGGGGATGTCGGGGTTGGAAACCGATTGGAACAGTTGCCGATAGTTCGCGTCCTGATGAAGGACTTCGGAGATGCGTTCCTCTTCATGGATTTCCGCTTTCGCGTTGTCCGGAAGATTGCGGAACCGATTGGTCAACCAGGAAAAATCAAGGCCATGGATTTCGGGCGCCGCGCCGCAAACGCATACGATCGCCAGGGTCGCGACAATGGCGCATCTCGCTGTCAATTTCATTTAGTCATCCGAACGTCTCAGCAGCCAAAGTTTGTTCCCCGGGAAACTCGTCAGGCATCCCCACACCATGGATCTCAATTCTATAGTGTTATCGGAGCGATGCAACAAAAAATAAATATGAAATACGAATCCGGTTGAGGCGAAAGCGGTTATGGATACAATTCACGGATGTGGAGGGGATGGACGCGCCTCGGAGGCAATGTCGTCCATATTTTCATTCAACATACTTATAAATCGGATAGTTATAGAGGAAGAATATTGCCGGATCTCACGCGGGACGACAGACTCGCTCTTTTGGCTAGGCTGAAGACACGGCTCGAACTCGATACAGGGTCGGGCGTCGAATTTCTCGCCCTGACGCGGGAGGAGAAGGATCGGCTCGTCAGGGAGGTCGCGGCGGTGTCGGCGAACCGCTCCGAAAGCCGACCCGGTCCGGTGCATGGAAAACTGGCGCGTCCGGCGTCACCCACCGCGTTGGAGCCGCGAGCCGCTCATGCGCGCCCGCAAACCGCGGCCATCGCGCCGACGCCATCCGCCAAGCCGGCTTCGCCGACGGTTGACAAGCGATCGGTGCGCCCGCCGGTTTGGACCGGTTTCAGTCTCGTCCCCTTTGTCGAACCGTTCGACAGGCCGGAGCGCCGGCTGGCTCTGGCAGACCTCGCGGCCTCGGCGCAAATCTGCGATAAATGCCGTCTGTGCGAAAAACGCCGGACCGTGGCGTGGGGCGAGGGCGACCTTGCCGCCGCGGTCATGTTCGTGGGCGAAGGTCCGGGACGGGACGAGGACGAGCAGGGACGTCCGTTCGTCGGCCGGTCGGGCAGGCTGCTCACCGACATTATCGAAAAGGGAATGCGGGTGGAGCGGCGCGGCGTGTACATAACCAACGTCGTCAAATGCCGGCCACCGGGAAACCGCGATCCCCGCGAGGACGAACTGGCGGCCTGCCGCCCCTATCTCGACCGGCAGATCGAGGTGATCAAACCCAAGGCGTTGGTGGCTGTTGGCGGCGTCGCCGGCTGCGCCCTTCTCGGGCTGCAGCCGAAAACGGGCGGGCTACGCGGCCGCTGGCATGAATACGCGGGAATTCCACTGAGAGTGATTTACCATCCGTCGTATCTGCTGCGCCAGCGCGCGCACGACGACGACCGCACCGATGCCGACCGCGCGACCTGGCATGATATCCAGGATGTCATGCGCCTGGTCGGCGGCGACGGCAAATAGGGCGCGGTTATGCCAGGAACGGCGCTTTGAGGGCGTCCGGGAGTTCCGGCGTTCCGCCGCGCTGCGTGCAGACGAAATTGGCGATCTCGAGCGCGTTGTCCATGATCGCATCCTCGTCCCAGCCCTTGAGAAGACCCATGAGGATCGAGGCCGTGAACGAGTCGCCGGCGCCGATGGTGTCGACCTTCTTGATGTCGTCGTCCGGGGTCTTTTCAATGAAGCGGCGCTTGTTGTGCCACCACGCGCCGCGCGGACCGCGCGTGACCACGATATGCTTCAGGTTCGGGAATTTTTCGAACAGCTTCGCGATCGCCGCCTCCGGGTCGACGTCCCAGCCGAACACCTTCGCCACCATCGGCAACTCGTCGTCGTTCATCTTGAGGACGACGGCGCGCCGCATGCCGCCGACGAGGAGCCGCTCCTCGACGAAGGGCGGGCGGAGGTTGATGTCGAACACCCTGATGCATTCGGCCGGCGTGGCGTCGAGAATACTGAATGTCGCTTCCTGGGCGCGCGGGCTGCGCTGCGACAGACTGCCGAAGTTGACGCCCTTGGCGCGCGCCGCCAGCGCCAGCGCCTCCGGCGTGGCGGGGAGGAAGTCCCACGCCTCGTCCTCGTGGAACACGTACGTGGCATTGCCGTTCCCGTCGAGGACGGCGTCGACGGTGCTTGTCGGCCTTCCCCCGATGACCGAAATGGTGTCGATGTGAAGCGGCATCGCGCCGAGGATGCGGAGAATCTCGTCGCCGAGCGGGTCCTTGCCGACCGCCGTGACGACATGCGCCTCGGCGCCGAGCTGCGCCATATGCCAGGCGACGTTGGTGGGCGACCCGCCGAGCGCCTTGCCGTCCGGCAGCATGTCCCACAACACCTCCCCAACGCTGATCGTCACCGGCTGCTTTTTCATGGTCGCGCCCTTGGCGGCTGGAGTCGGCGCGCCCGTCCCGCTCTTGCGTTCGCCGCGCGCAAACCGTACAGTATTTGTCATGCGGCATTCCGGAAGCCGGGAAGCCCCGTCCGCCTCGACGCGCGGACGGGTTTCCATTGACGGCCGTTTACGGAAGCCAAGGAACCGAAAGGCAAAAGTATGCGGGAATCCGGAAAACCTCAAGCAAAAAAACGCATTCTCACCGGCGACCGTCCCACCGGCCGCCTGCACCTCGGACATTACGTCGGGTCGCTGAAATCGCGCGTCCGGCTCCAGCATGAATACGACACCACCCTCATCGTCGCCGATCTCCACATGCTGACGACCAAGCCCGGCCGCGAGGCGATCGAACTGATCGCGGAAAACGCGCGCGGGCTCGTCCTCGACTACCTCGCCGCCGGGATCGACCCCGACATCACGACGATCTATCTGCAATCCGCCGTGCGCGAAACGTACGAGCTCAACCTCGTCCTCGAGATGCTCATCACCGTGAACCGCCTCACCAGGGTGCCGTCCATCAAGGACATGGCCCGCGCCGCCAACCTTTCGGACGAGGAAATGCCTTTCGGCCTGCTCGGCTATCCTGTTCTGCAGGCGGCCGACATTCTCCTGCCCCGCGCGCATCTGGTGCCTGTCGGCAAGGACAACGAAAGCCATGTCGAAGTCACGCGCGAGGTCGCCCGCCGCTTCAACCAGCTGTACGGCGAGGTGTTCCCCATCCCGGACGTCATGATCGGCGAAGTGCCGACGCTTCTGGGCACGGACGGCCAGGGAAAGATGTCGAAGTCGCTCGGGAACACGATCTACCTTTCCGACGACGAGGCGACGGTGAACAGGAAGATCAGGGGCATGTACACGGATCCGAAGCGCGTCCACGCCGACATCCCCGGCACCGTCGAGGGGAATCCGGTGTTCCAGTACCACGACGCCTTCAATCCGGACGTCCGGCAGGTCGGGGACTTCAAGAAACGGTACCGCGAGGGCAAGATCGGCGACGTCGAAATCAAGGACGCCCTCGCCAAGGCGATCAACAACTTCCTGGAACCGATGCGCGAGCGCTACCGGGCGTATGTGGCCGACGCCGGATTCGTCGACCAGGTGATCATGGACGGCACCGAGCGCATGCGCGGCGTCGCCGCCGAGACCATGAAGGAGGTCAAGAAGGCGATGGGGCTGTCCGGCTCCCTCAACCGCATCGCCCGTGCGGCGGAGAGGCGGCGGAAGCGGCTGGAGAAGAACTGATGTGCGGCATCGTCGGATGCGTCGGCCTGCCGAAGGCCGTCGGGGTGGTGCTTGACGGACTCGCGTCCCTCGAATACCGCGGCTACGATTCGGCCGGCGCCGCCTGGCCGGAGGGCGGCAGGATCGCGCTTGTCCGCGCCGCCGGCAGGGTGGCGGATCTGAGGAACCTCCTGGGCGGCCGGGCCGGCCTCGACGTCGAGACGGCGATCGGCCACACGCGCTGGGCCACGCACGGCGCGCCGGTCGAGAAGAACGCGCATCCGCAAGTCAGCGCCGACGGCAGGATCGCCGTCGTCCATAACGGCATCATCGACAACTTCGTCAAGCTGCGCGGCGAACTCGAGGACGCCGGCATCGTGTTCAACTCCGACACCGATACGGAGGCGATCGCCAACCTGGTGGCGCGGGAATATGCGGGCGATCTTGTGCGCGCGGTCGAGACGGCGCTGCCGCTTCTCGACGGCACATTCGCCCTCGGCGTCATGGCGGCGGACCAGCCCGGGCTCGTCGTCGGCGCGCGCCGTGGAAGCCCGCTCGCCGTCGGCATCGGCGTCGGCTTCCACCTGCTCGCCTCCGACGCGGTGCCGATCATCCCCCACACCAGACGCGTCGTCTTTCTCGGCGACGACCAGGTCGCCGTGGTCGCCCCGGGCGCCTGCGAGATCCGCGAAAAGGGCGTCCCGATCGACTGGGCGTGCACCGAAGTCACCTGGTCGGCCGACGCGGCGCGGAAGGGCGGTTACGACCACTTTATGCTCAAGGAAATTCACGAGCAGCCGATCGTCCTCGAAAACATGTTCCGCGACCGCCTGCGCCTGCCGCCGGCGTCGGACAGCGATCCCGAGTTCATTTTCCCGGAAATGGAATTTTCCGCCGACTACTTCAAGGGCATTTCGCGAATCGTCCTTCTCGCCCAGGGTACGGCCTATCACGCCTGCATGGTCGGAAGGAACATGATTGAACGCGTCGCCCGCGTCCCGACGTATCCCGAATACGCCGCCGACTTCCGCTACCGCGACCCGATCCTCGATCCCTCCGTCCTCGTGATCGCGGTCACGCAGTCGGGGGAGACGATGGACACGCTGCACGCGGTGCGCCTCGCCCGCGAATCCGGCTGCAAGGTGCTTGCGCTCGTGAATGCGGTCGGGAGCTCCATCGCCCGCGAGGCGGACGCCGTCTTCTACCTCAACTGCGGCCCAGAAATCGGCGTCGCCAGCACCAAGGCCTTCACCGCCATGATCGCGGGGCTGTACTTCCTGGCGCTCCGGATGGGGCAGATCCGCGAAACGGTCGACCGCCAGGAAATCCGCCGGCGCGTGAACGACCTGCTCGGCATCGGGCATCGGCTTGAGGCGGTGCTCGCTCTCGACCAGAAAATCAGGCGCATCGCCAGGAAATACAAGGACGCGGCGAATTTCCTTTTCCTCGGCCGGGGAACGGGCTGGCCGCTGGCGATGGAAGGCGCGCTCAAGCTGAAGGAGGTGAGCTACATCCACGCCGAAGGCTACGACGCCGCCGAAATGAAGCACGGTCCGATCGCGCTCGTCGACGAAAACATGCCGGTCTTTTTCATCGCCCTCGGCGGCAGGCGCTACGACAAGATCGTCGGGAACATCCATGAGGTGCGGGCCAGGAAGGGCAGGATCATCGCCCTGGCCAGCCACGGCGACAAGGCGATTTCGAAAATCGCCGACGACGTCGTCCGCATCCGCGCCGAATCGGGGATCATGAACTCGATCTGCTGCGCCGTGCCGTTGCAGCTCCTCGCGTATCATGTCGCGGTGCTGCGCGGTTCCGATGTCGACAAGCCGAAAAACCTGGCGAAAAGCGTGACCGTGGAGTGACGACCCGTCGGCGACGAGGAGCCGTGCGGCGCTTCCGGGCCCGATCCGGCGCGGGATCGGGCCGAATTCGCCGGCAGCGAGGTCGCGATCGGCCGCGTCGTCCGCGAGCCGGAACGGGACGGCCTGCCCGCCAGGTTCTTTTCCCGAGTTTCATACAATGCCAGGGCGTTTTAACTTTGCATTTGCAGCGTTTTCGCAAATAATCGATCTTTCCCGGGCGTGTTTTTGGTTGGCGCGGTTGATCCCGAAAACGCAACAGGGAGGCCAATAAATTCCGAAAACGCGCCAGAAAGCGTTCAGTCGAGGCGAGTCGATCGGGAGGCGCATTTTCGCGCCGTTTCGGCGAAAATACGCCGAGAGGGAAACGTACCGAAGGATCACCGCTTTCTCAATGTGAAGTTAAAATGCTCTATAACCGCCGGAGCGTTCGAGCAGCGTATGCGGATCGATATCCTCACCCTCTTTCCCGGCATTTTCTCCGGTTTTCTCGGCGAGTCCATCCCCAAGATCGCGGTGGAAAAGGGCGCCGTGGACGTGTTCCTCCATGATATTCGCGACTGGTCGGCGAACCGGCACGGCAAGGTCGACGACCGGCCCTTCGGCGGAGGCCCCGGGATGGTGATGGCGTGCCAGTCGCTGGTCGATGCCGTCGAGGCGGTGCGCGACATGGCGGCCGACCCGGGCAGGCTGGTTTTTCTCACGCCGGAGGGAAGGCCGTTTTTGCAAGCGGTCGCGCGCGAATACGCTCGGGATGAAAGGCTGATCCTTGTCTGCGGCCGCTATGAAGGCTTCGACGAACGGGTCTTCGAGATCCTCCGGCCGGAGCGCCTGTCGTTGGGGGATTTCGTCCTCTCGGGAGGCGAAGTCGCGGCAATGACGGTGGCGGACGCGGTCATCCGCCTGTTGCCGGGCGTCCTCGGTTCGCCGGAAAGCGCGCCCGCCGATTCCTTCAGCGGTTGCATCCTCGACCATCCCCACTACACGCAGCCGCCTGAGTACCGCGGTCTCGCCGTGCCCGAGGTGCTCCGCGGCGGCAACCACGCCAAGATCGCCGCCTGGCGGCTCGAGCAGGCGCTCGAGCGCACGCGCAGATTCCGTCCCGACCTCCTCGATCCGCCCGAATAGCGCATTTTGCCTTCACATTGAGAAAGCGTTGGTCCTTCGTTGCGCTTCCCTCTCGGCGTATTTTCGCCAAAACAACGCGAAAATACGCCTGCCGATCGACTCGCCTCGACTGAACACTTTCCAAATGCAGATGTAAAACGCCCCGAAAGGTCTGGCCAGACCTTTCTTTCCACAACCTCGACTCTAGCGCCGTTTCCGGCCGGGCGATGCGGTTTTCATCTCTTATTTTGCGCCAATCAGAAATGAGAAGTCAGAAGACGGGCCGCGGCGAGCAAAGACCGGCGACGGGAGCTTTCACATCCGCCACAAGCGCCGACGGCGCGGCGCAGGCCGCGCGGTTGTTTTCCCCCGCAAGGGCGGCGACGGAAGCCGCCCGGCCGATGTCGCAATCGGAGCCCGCGCCGTGCGTCCCGCGCGCCCGCGAGCCGCCGGGCACGACGCCATCGACCGGGGCGAGCGCGCCGACGATTCCCGCCAGAAAGGTTTTCTCCCTGTCCGCTTCGGATTGGATCGCGCCCATCGCCTTTCCGCCTTGCCGCTCAGGGCGTTTTGCGGAGTTGAATGGACATCCCGCTACGCATTTCCGCTTGTCCCCTCGCATCCCAAAACGCCGGATCCCTCGCAATAATTGGCTACAATGCGCTAGGCTATACAAAGCGATTTCACCCGTTCGCGGCCAGGAACGCGTCGAGTTCCGCCGCCGTCGGCGCTCCCATCTGCGATCCCTGGCGCATCGCCTTGAGCGCGCCGGCCGCCGCCGCGCGGCGGATGCGCTCCGACGGAGGCAGGCCAAACACCAGGCAGGCGGCGTAGGCGCCGTGGAAGACGTCGCCGCAGCCGCAGGTGTCGACGACGTTCTGGACGATGAAGGCGGGCTGGTGGCGGATGTTTTCCGGATCGGCGGCGTCGGCGAACCAGGCGCCGCGCTCGCTGTCCGTGACGCAGGCGAGTTCGCGACCGGGTTCGCGCATCAGTTTTTTCACCACCGCGCCGGGATCGGCTTCGCCCGTCAGTTGCGCGGCGTGCGCTATCGGCATGATGAGATGGCCGGTGAGGGAGATCAGTTCGCGCACCCGTTCCCCGGTGTCTTCGAAATCGCCGACCGCCGGGATACCAAGTTCGCGCGCTTTCCGCGCCAGGGGCACCGCGGACTCCGCGTAAACGTTGTCGACGAAAAGGCATTTCGACCGCGTGAGCGCGTCGAAATCGTCCGGGACGAGGTCGAGCCCGTAGATGTTTTCCTCGCTCCACATGATGAAGCGGTCGCCGGAACCCTGTTCCGTGATGACGACGGGGTTGTTGGGGCGGCTGTCCGGAAGGCCGGGGCGCTCGTGGAGAACAATCCCCTCCCGCGACAGGGTGTTGCGAAGAAAGCCGGAAAGGTCGTCCGCTCCGAGGGTGATGAGGCAATGGCAGCAGCAGCCGAGGCGCGATGCGGCGACGAGCGCGGTCGCGGTCAGGCCGCCGCCCTGGCGGGTTCGGGAAATGACGGCGAATTTTTCGTTCGGGCGCGGAAAGCGCTTGACGAGGAAGAGGTCGTCGACCGCGGCGATGCCGGCGCCGAGGATGTCGATCGCGGCGGAACTGCTGGTCATGCCTTTTCTCCTTTTGGGAAGCGAACGTTAAAGCCGCGCATAGGCGGCTTGCGCGAATTTGGTCATCAGGGGAACCGTCGCCATGCTCGCGACCGTCATCCAGAGGATGCCCCGGGCGGCGAGAAGGGTCGAGCCGCCGTAGACCTCGGCGATGGCGAGCGCCACCACCGCCGTCGGCAGGGACATGATGATGGCGGCGGAGACGAACTCCGCCTCGCTCATGCCCAGCCCGAGACGGAAGCACAGGGCGAGGACGGCGATGCTCGCCACCGGCGACACCAGAAGCCGCACGACGGAAGCGATGACGAGCGAGCGGTTGCCCGCCGTTTTTTCCCGCACCGCCACGCTTTGCGGGCCGCCGAGCCGCAGGCCGATCTGGAAGATGGAGAGCGGAAGCGCGGTGACGCCGAGAAGCTCCGCCGTCTCCCACGCCGCCGTCACGAGGCCGAGGTGGGTCGGCAGCGAGGCGAGCCGTTCCGTCGCCATGCCGCGGACTTCGGCCAGGAAGGGGATCGTCAACCCGAGAATTGTCCCGACCATGGTCGCGATCACCTGGGAATTGAGAAACAGCTCCTTGATGACGCTGCCGCCGAGGCCGCGCCGGAAACCGGTCATGCCCAGCGTCCAGATGTGGATCGTGACGCTGAAGTTGAACAGCAGCACCACCCGGACGCCGGGAATGCCGAAAAGCGGTTCGATCACCGCCATCCCGAGGAACATCCAGTTCGGCATGGCGGTGATGAAACGGAATGTCGCCCGTTCCCCCCGCGCCGCCCAAAGCCGCGAGGCTCCCAGTCCGATAAGGTCGGAAAAGCCGATGAGGAGGAAGGCGAGAACGGGGAAATGCCAGTATTCCCCAAGCGTTTCCCGCGATATCGTACGCGGCATGTTAGTCAATATGAAGCAGGGAGTTGCGATGTCGAGAATGAAGCGGCTCATGGCGGAAAGAGAATTTTCCGGAACCAACTTCATTCGACGGGCGATAAAGCCGACAAATATTAAGAGGCAGATTGACGCTATTTTGTAAAAAACCACCGAACCGCTGATCATAACCGGCGCTTTCCGTATCGATGCAACGCGCCGAAGCGCGGTACGCGTCCATGGGGGAGTCCTGAAACGGTATTGTCGCCGGCGGCGGGCAAAAGAAAAGCCAAAACCTCCGGCGGCCGACAGTCCAGGCGCGACAGCGTCCGGGCGCGGGGGTGATCGTTCCGGCCCCGGGCCGGCGTTTTCGCAACGGGTGAACCTTTCCCTTGTCCGCGTGGTGATCGGCGACGGCTGCGCCGGGCAACGCCGGACGGGATCGGTCGTCCCCGAAAATACGCGAAAGGGAAGGCGAAGGTCGTTCACGATGATGTATATGCAGCTTGCCTGGCGCTACGCCACCAGGCGCGCCGTCAACTATATCGCGATCCTCGCGCTAGCGCTGGCGCTCGCGGTGCAGATCGTCGCCATGTCCGTCCTCGACGGCATGCTCGTCGACCTTGAGAAGCGCCTACGGAACATGGGCGAGCAGGTGACGCTGAGAGTCTCCGGCGCGCCCACCCGCGAAACGTTCGACCGCGTATCCGCCGAAATCGCCCGCCGCGTGCCGGGAGTGAACGCGGTGACCCCGCTCGTGCAGAAGGTCGGGTTTTTGCAGTCCGGCGGCGGCGCGGAATACGTCTGGGTGCAGGGGATCGATCTCGCTGCCGAACTGGCCAACAGCTCCCTGTCGGAACACCTTTTGTCGTACAAGCCGAATCCGCGCGCGCCGGAATGGATTTCGCCCGCGGGCGCGGCGAGTTCGCGGCCGGGATTGTTCATGGGCGAGCAGCTCGCCAACCGGCTCGGCGCCCGGCCCGGAATCGAAGTCGATCTTTATTACGCGGAGCGCGATGAGGACGGCGGCTTCGTCACCCGCTCGCGCCGCTTCGTCGTCAGTTCGCTGTACCGGAGCGGCGTCTTCGAGCGCGACCGCTACGGCATCTACGTGCCGATCGAGGAAGCGGCCGACTTCTACCTGTCGCCGGAACATCCCCTCGACGCCCGCGAACGGATGGAAATCTTCGTCCTCTGGCTGTCCGACGCGAATCAGGCGTCAAACGTCGAGGCGGCGGCGTCGAACGCGGCGAAGGACGGCCTGCGCGCCGCCGGACTCGAGCGCGCCTCCGTCGTCTCCGACACATGGCAACGCCGCTGGTCGGAGGTCGCGCAGGGCATGAGGCATGAAAACAACCTTATGGAACTGGTGTTGTTCCTCAACGATTTCGCGAGCGGCTTCTGCGTGTTCGCGATCCTCGTGACCCTGGTGAGCCGCCGCATCCGGGACGTCGGGCTGCTGCGCTGCATCGGCGCGTCCAGGCGGGGCGTTCTCGCCGTGTTCCTCGCGGTGGGGTTGGTGATCGGCGTGACGGGCGGGGCGCTCGGCGTCGCCGGCGGCTGCTTCATCGCCGGGCCGTTCCATTACGAAACGTCCGGCGGCGTGAAGCGTCTGTCCGGCGGCGGCGCGGTCGAGCGCGAGCTTCGCCCCGGCGAATCCGGCGCCGGACGCCGACCCAGGGTCGACCGTTATTACGAGGGATTGACCGGCGATCCGCTGTTTCCGCCGCGCATGTTCGGCGTGGCGTCGGAGGCGGGACTGCCGGTCGTCATCTATCCGTGGAAATTGGCGCTGTATTTCATCGCCGCCGTCCTGGTCTCGGTACTCGCCGCGCTGTATCCGGCGGTGTGGGCGGCCTGGCGTGAACCCATGACGGCGTTGAGGGAGGGCTGAGCGCGTGTCCGATCCGGTGCTTGTTGTGGAAAACCTGGTCAAGACCTACCCGGACGGGGACCGCCGCCTGGAGATACTCAAGGGGCTCGACCTCGCCGTGCGGGCGGGAGAGAGCGTCGCCGTCGTCGGCAAGAGCGGCTCGGGGAAAAGCACCTTCCTGAACATGGTCGGCCTCCTCGACCGGCCGGACGGCGGCGAAATCTGGATCGGCGGCATACCGGCGTCGCAGCTTTCCGAACGCCGTCGCACCGCCTTCAGGGGAATTGAAATCGGCTTCGTGTTCCAGAACTACCATCTACTCGCCGACTTCAACGTGCTCGAGAACGTCATGCTGGGCGCCGCCGTCGGCAGGGGCGGCGGTTTCGGCAGGGAAAACCGGATCGCCGCGATGGAGTGGCTGGAGCGGGTCGGCCTCGCCGGCCGGGCGAGGCGGAATCCAGCCCGGCTTTCCGGCGGCGAGCAGCAGCGCGCCGCCATCGCCAGGGCGCTCACCGCCAAGCCGAGGCTGCTCCTTTGCGACGAACCGACCGGCAACCTCGACTCCGCGACGGGCGAGGAAGTGAGCCGCTGGCTTTGGCGCGTCGCCGGGGAATCCGGCATGGCCATGCTGGTGGTGACCCACGAAGCGACGCTTGCGGCGCGCGCCGACCGGACCGTCGTCCTGCGGGACGGCGTCCTCGCCGCGGCGTAGTAAGGAATATTTTGAACGGCAACTCGGATACACGGCGATTTCCGCGAAAGGCGACATTATGCGCATGACACCCCATTACCCCGAAACCGGGCGTATCGTCGCGGCGTTCCTGCTGTTGACGCTTCTCATTCTGGCGACAAGCGGATGCGGCGAACCGATAAACGTCTACCGCGTCTCCGGCCGGAACGTCGATCCGGACAGCCGCGTGCTGGTGCTGCCCTTCCTCGACACCAGGACCTTCGTCGATCCGCGAGATCCGTACAAGGACACCCTGGGCGGGCACGCGCGGGACATCTTCGTCGCCGCCATGCGCGAGCACCCGCTTGCCAGGGACTGCGAAGTCATCGCGCCGGAAATGACCAGGCCGGAGGGGTCGATGACCCTCGCCGAGGTGGCGGACCACGGCCGGCGGCACGGGGCCGACTACATCGTCGCCGGGCAGATCTTCAGCTACACCGGAACCCGCGCCGCGAGCATCCCGCCCCGCGCCGGCATGTTCATCCGCATCGTCTCGGCCCACGACGGCTCGCTCGTCTTCGTCGGCGACCATTACCAGTCGGCGCCGGTGCCCGGCGCCGCCGGCGGCAGGGAACTGCAGGCCAGAAACGTGTCCACGCGCCTAATCGAGGGCTTCGTCGCCGGCGTCGACCAGGACGCCATGGCGGCGCGCTCACGAAGGCGACTCCGTTCCGACAGCGCCTTCGCGTCCGTCGGCCACCACCGGAACACGCGCATCGTCAACGGCAATGAGGAGGAGCTCCCGCCGCTGCCGCCGCTCCCGGTCGTCTTCAACGGCGAACCGGACAAAGGCGCCTGGGCGGAAATCGAGGCGCCGGCGATTCCGGTGATACTCGAATACGACGATTTCTTCACCTTCGAGAAGGGGGATGCCGACACGGCCGAGGCGGCGGTGGAAACGGCCTGGAATGACGAATACGGCATCATGGACGAGTTCGCCGCCGACGCGCCCCTGCCGCCCGCGCCACCCCCCGTATACGCCGAACTCCGCGAAGAGAATTCGGCGGAGGGGGAAACGCCGGACGTCGCGGCGGCGGCCGACGGCGATCTTTCCGAATTCGCGCTCGAGGACGCGGCGGAGGCGGAAGCGGACGTGTCGCTCAGTCACCTCTCCGACGTCGAAGACCTCCATCCCCTCGCGCCGCCGAGCCTCGACGGCGACGAACCGGCAAAAACCGACGCCGACATCGCCGCCGCCCCCAAAACGGAAGGCGCCGAAGCCGCGCCGGCCGTGAACGACCCCGAAACGCCGGAAGTCGGCGCGGAAACGGAGATGGCGGCCGCCGCCGGCACGACCACGGAACATGTCGAGTACGCCGATTCGTACGCCCTGAAGTCCGGCGACGAAATGGCGGCCGACCTCTTCGGGGAAGAGATGCTAAGCGCCATGACCGTCCTGTCGGCGTGGCACCGCGCGGGCGAGGAAAGCCGCAGCCCCGCGGCGGTGAGCGCGGCTCCCGTGGAGATGGCCGCCGAGGTCGCCCCGGCCACATCCGCGGTCGAGCCGATGGTCGCGGACGTCGAGGGAAAACGAATGGACGAATACGAGGCGGCGCGGATCGTCTCGGCCGTCGCCGGCGCGGTCCTTCGCCCCGGTCTCGCGCTTGGTCCGCCCCCGACCGCCGAGGTCGTGAGCGAATCCATCGACGCCGTCGCGATCGAGCAGCCGACGCCGGTGCACATGGTCGACATGGTCGCCGCCGCCATCAGCGCCGACGCGCCGACGACCGTGTCCGCGATCCCCGCCAACGGCGGCGGCTCCGCCCGCGACGTGAAGATCCTGTTCCTTCCCTATCACGACCGCGAGAACCCGAGCAACCTCATCCCCCACACCGGCGGCGGCGAAGTGGTGACGGCGCTGTTCGGCGCGAGGTTGGCGATGGAGCAGGGAATGCAGGTGATGTGGCCGGAAGGCTGGTTCGTGAGCCATGATCGGCTGCCCACGGTCGACGAGGCGATCCAGATCGGGAGCATGGCCGGCGTCGATTATGTGGTGCGCGGACAGGTGGTGGAGTTCCGCCGCGCCCAGTCGGTGCCGAGCTTCTACTCCGCCGTCATCAGCACCGCCGTCCTCGCGGCGCAGATGGTGTTCGCCGAGATGAGCGGGGTGGATGTGGCGACCGAGGTGTACCGGGTGTCGGACGGCAAGTGCGTGGTGTCCCGCCGCGACCGGTCGCAGCAGAAATACGTGGTTCAGGCGGAAAAGACGGTGCGCAAGCTCGCCATCGGCATGGCGGCGAGCGTCTCCAAGGCTGTGCTCGATCCCGCCGCCGAGGCGATGGATTCGCTCATCGACGGCATCGAACCGATCTCCATGCTGGGAAATCTGTTGTAGAAAAAACATCCAACCAAAAAACGACACGGATAGGAAGCCGCCTCTCCCGTTGGAACGGGAAAGACGGCTTCTTTTGACAAGAAAACGCCTTAATGAAATCCTCCCGCGCGATCCGGACGCATATCCCGCCGGGGCGGAAATACCGGTGGAGGCGCGATAATGCGCGAGAGCGGGCCGGTGGCCGACGGCTATGAATACCTCGATTCCGGGAACGGGCGGCGGCTCGAGCGTTTCGGCGCGACCGTCGTCGATCGGCCGGCGCCCGGCGCGCTTCATTCACCCGGTCTTTCCGCCGCGAGCTGGCGCGAAGCCGCGCTCCATTTCGAGAAGGGGCGGGGCTGGAACGGCGTCCAGCCGGAGGAATGGCAGGTCCGCTTCGGCCCGGCGCGCCTGCGGATCCGGCCGGCGTCGGGCGGGCAGCTTGGCGTTTTTCCGGAGCACGCGGCGTTGTGCGACAAGGTCGCGGCGGCCGTTCACGAACATTTTCCGGAAGGCGGCCTGCGCGCCCTCAACCTTTTCGCCCACACCGGACTGGCGACGCTTCGCATCGCCGCGTCTCCGGGGGTTGCGGAAACGGTTCATGTCGACGCGGCGCGGTCGGCGGTGAACGCGGCACGCGAAAACGCCGACCTGTCGGGGATCGGCGATGCGCGCATCCGCTGGCTGACGGACGACGTCCTCCAGTTCGTCCGCCGGGAAATCAGACGCGGCAGGCGCTACGGCGTCATTGTCGTCGATCCGCCGTCGTTCGGCAAGGGCGGGAAAAGCGGCGGCGAGTGGAAATTCAGGGAGAACATCGGCGCGTTGATGGACGCCATGGCGGAGGTCGCCGAGGAACGGGCGCTCCTTCTCCTTTCAGCGCACGGCGAGGGACTTGTTCCCGACGATCTGGCGCGTCTGGCGCGGAAACGGCTTCGACGCATCGGGAGAGTGGAGACGGGGGAATCGATTCTTCGTTCGAATTCCGGCGGCGCGCCGTTGCGGCTAGGCGCTTTCGTTCTCGCCCGCGCCGGCTGACGCCCCGGCGGCGCGCTTCTTTTTCCGACCGTACCATTTCGCGTAAAGGTACACGACCGCTGCCGCGCCGAGTGCAGCCCACAGAACCGCCAGGCGGAGGTGTTCCTGGAGAAGGTCCTGGCTGCGCCCAACCATCCAGCCGATCCAGGTCAGCGCCGTCATCCAGATGCCCGCGCCGAGAAGCGTATAAAGGACGAACTTTCCCATCGGCATGCGCGCCATGCCGGCGGGAAGGCTGATTAGCTGGCGGATGACCGGGATCAGCCTGCCGGCGAAGATGGTGATTTCGCCGTGTTCGGCGAAAAAGGTCTCGGCTTTTTCAATCGCCTCCGGCTTGACGAGGAAATAGCGCCCGTATTTGAGGAAGAACCGACGGCCGAACCACATGGCGAGATAGTAGTTCGCCCATGCGCCGAGCATCGACCCGAGCAGGCCCGAGGCGACGACGCCGAACCAGGTCATCCGGCCCTCGTGGATCAGATAGCCGGCGGGCGGCATGACGAGTTCGCTCGGGAAGGGAATGAAGGAACTTTCGATCGCCATAAGAATGACGATGCCGGGATAGCCGAGGACGAGGATCGTCTCCGCCAACCATACGCAGAATACGGTCGTCCAGGTCGCGACGAATTCGACCGCCGCCGCCGCCGCGCTTTTCAGCCATTCCCGCATGGGTCGTTCCCCGTTTATTGTTCAGCGGCGCCCGCAGCCGGCCGACCCGCCGAATACGCCGGGCGGCCTCACCGCAAGGGGTGCGAGTGCGCCGCGAAGATCCCGCGGCTTTCCCTCGAGCGCCGTTTCGCCGCCCTTGAGAATCACTAGCCAATCCGCGATGTCGAACAGCGGTTCGAGATCGTGCGTCGACACGACGAGACTGACGCCGCGCCCGAGGTTTTCCGCTATGAAGTCGCGAAGTTCCAGGGAGGCGGGATAATCGAGCGCCGCGAAGGGTTCGTCGAGGAGAAGCAGCGCCGGCCCGGCGAGGAGCGCGTGCAGCAGGCAGAGCTTTCTTCTGCCGCCGTAGGAGAGGATGTCTATGGGGGCGTTCCACACGGGTTCCAGCCCGAGGCGAGCCGCGAGGCGGTTCTGTTCCCCGTCGAACCGCTCCGGCGGAAACGCGGACGAGGCTTTACCGAGCAGCACGTCATCGCGCACGGTCGCGCCAAGCAATTGCGGGTCCGCCTCCTGCATGACGAGGCGGGACATTTCTCGAAGCTTCTCCGGCGCTATCGCGTCGCCGCCCTGGTTCCGGATCGTCCCCTCGTCCGCGACGTACAACCCGGCGAGTACGCGCAGCAAAGTGGATTTTCCGCCGCCGTTCGCGCCGGCGAGCAGGGTGAGCCCGGCCGGGAATGCGGCGGTCACGCCTTTAAGCGCCTCCCCGCGCCCCGGATACGCATACCGAAGATCGACTGCCTTGAGCATAAAATCAACCCGTTCCGAACCGCTTCCTCTTGATTTTCCGGCTGTTCCAGCATATATACCGTTCACGGTCCGGAGTTGTGATTCCCTCAACTGCGCGCGGCCATGAAATGGCTGGCGCATTGTAACCAAATGTCGCGAAAGACCTGGCGTTTTGGGATGCGATGGGACAAACCGAAATGCGCAATGGGATGTCCATTCAACTTCGCAAAACGCCCCAAGGGAAGCGGATGTGGAACAGGGCAACCTCCATTCCCCATTGTCACAATTTCGGGCCGCGCCCAGTTCGGCAAGACCCCTGATTATGGAGATGCGGCCGAATGGCCGCAAGGGTTTTACCGGTGCTTCGCCGCATCGCTCGGCGTTTTGGGGAGAAGACGTATGGACGGGACGACCGCCCCGGCCGAGGACGGGACGGCGGCTTCGGAGCAGGTGTCGCTCGACGCGCTCCGTCAGCTCGCGCGCGCCTCGATGTTCGCGGCGCTCATCGGCGCCGGCGCCTTCATCGTCGTTCCGGCCGGGCCGCTGTTTTTTTCACTTCAGACAATGGCCGTGTCCCTCGCCGGGTTCGCGCTCGGCGTCAGGCAGGGATTGACGGCGATCCTCATTTATCTCGCTGCCGGCTTTTTCGGCTTGCCGATGTTCGGCATGGGAAAGGCTGGGCCGGTCGCCTTCATGGGACCGACCTGCGGCTTCTTCCTCGGCTTCGTTTTCCAGACCGCCATCGCCGGACTCGCCCACGGCGTGAGGGGCCGCTCGCGCCGCATCGCCCTGATGGCCGCTCTTGGAACGGCAGGCTTTCTTGTTATGCTCGCTTTCGGGGCGGCAGGCCTGCGGATCACCGTCATCCCAACCTGGAAGGGCGCGTTTCTCGCCGGCATGGCGGCGTTCCTGCCGGTCGAGCCGATCAAGCTCCTTCTCGCCATCGTCGTGGCGGAAGGGTATCTCCGCCGGAATCCGGAAGGAGGGCGCGGCGATGCCTGACCGGAAGTCGACATCGTCGCATGCCGGCGGCACGGCCCGCCGCCTGGACGCGCGGCTGAAAGTGCTGCTCCTTCTTGGTTGCTCGATCCTGACGCAATACCTGGACGGGCTTCAGGCGGCGGTGTGGCTGGCGTTCCTGTGCTGCCTGTTTCTGCTTCGCGATCTGCGGACCGGCATGGCTATGCGTCTTTTTCGGGGCGGCGCCGTCTTTGCGGCGTTCTGGTTCCTCGTCCAATTTTTCGCTTCCGCCTTCGACGGAGTCGAACTCGTGGCCGCAGCCGAAGAGGCGCTGCCGTTCGCCGGCCGGCTTATCGCGCTTGTCGTCCTCGGGATCGCCTTCGTCAGCCTTACGCCGCCGGTGCAGACCGGGAAGGCCGTAACCTGGTTCCTGACGCCGTTCCTGCGCGGGAACGCGTGGAAGGCGGGGCTGGCGCTGGCGCTCGTGAGTTGGTTTTTGCCGAATTGTCTGGGGTTGGTCGGAAAGGCGGGCGACGCCGCCAGGATGCGCGGACTCGCGCTGCCGGTGCGGACGCGCGCGCGGCTCGCCGTCGGGGCGGCCCTGAGAACGCTCGAGACGCAGGCCGACCTCATCGCGCTCGGTCTCGCCAGCCGCCGCCTCGATCGTCCCCGGGTCTGGCGGTTCTGACCGGATGCCGTTATGCCGTTCGCGGTCCGGAGTTGCGATTCCCCCAACTATTTGCGAAAACGCTGTAGGGGAACCAGATGCGGAACAGGGCGATCCCATCCCCCATTTTCACAATTTCGGGCCGCACCCAGTTTGGTTCCGGCGCGTCAGGTCGTGTAGTCGGCGTTTATGCGCACGTAGTCATACGAGAAATCGCAGGTGAGAAATTCGGCCGTGCCGTCGCCGAGGCCGAGATCCACCTCAATGTCGACGTCGGGGGCGCGCATCAGCCTGGACAATTCCTCCGCGTTGAACTCCACCGGCCGGCCCTTGTGGAACATGGTCCGTCCGCACAGCTTCACGGTCGTCTTGCTCTCGTCCTGGCGCACGCCGCTCCTGCCCAGCGCCATCATGATTCTGCCCCAGTTCGGATCGTTCCCGAACATCGCCGTCTTGACGAGCGGGCTTTCCGCGATGGTGCGGCCGGCCGTCACCGCGTCCCGGTGTCTCGTTGCGCCCACCACCCGCACGCGCACCAGTTTGGTCGCGCCCTCGCCGTCGCGGACAAGCATCACCGCGAGCGAAAGCGCGACGTCATGAAGCCCCTCGAGGAAGCGTTCGAAGCGCTTTCCGGACGGCTTGTCCACTGCGGCGGCGCCGGCGACGCCGCTGGCAAGCACGAACAGGCTGTCGTTCGTGGACGTGTCGCCGTCCACGGTGGCGCGGTTGAACGTTTCGTCGGCCACGATCCTGGTCGCCTCGCGTAGCGCCTTCGGAGAGACGGCGGCGTTGGTGAGGATAAAGGCGAGCATGGTCGCCATGTTCGGCGCGATCATCCCCGACCCCTTGCAGGCGCCGGCGACGACCACGCCTTCGAACCCGTCGATGCCCGCCTCGGCATGCTTCGGGCGCGTGTCCGTCGTCATGATGGCGCGCGCGAATGCGCCGGCCCCGGCCGAACCGGGCGCATCGATCGCTTGGTCGATCCCCGCCTCCATGCGGTCCATGGGCAGTTGCCTGCCGATGACGCCGGTGGAGGCAACGAGGATCTGCTCCGGCGGCGCCTTGAGGCGGTCAGCCAGGCGGCGCGCGGTCGCGAGCGCGTTTTCGCACCCGGTTTTTCCCGTGCAGGCGTTGGCGACGCCGGCGTTGACGAGCACCGCCCGCGCCATGCCTCCCGTCGCCTTGAGGTGCCTGCGGGAGATCTTCACCGGCGCGGCGACGACCTTGCTCTGTGTGAAGACGCCGGCCGCCGTCGCCGGGGCGTCGGCTACGATGAGCGCGAGGTCGTCGCGGGGGGCTTCCCAGTCGCGGATATTCGCCTGCGCGGTCGAGACTCTGAAGCCGGGCACGTTTTCGACAGTGATGTTCGGTTTCATGTTTCGCTCCGTCGTTTTCCCCGATGCGGGCCGGGTTCGCTCCGCCCTGCGACCACGTTCGGAACCCTAGCGCCAGTATACCCGCCCGGTCGTTCTCGGGGCGCTGTTTTTCGGTTTCCAGGCAGTCTTTCCTGGCGGGCGGAAACCTGTCTTGTTGCAGGCTACCCGAGGAATCCGGTGAGCGGGCTCGACGCCTCCGCCGTTCGCTGCGATTCCCCCGGCCCCGCCTTGACGCCGATTGCCGCCGCTTCGACGGCGAGACGGAACGCCTTCGCCATCGCCGTCGGATCGCGCGCCACCGCGAGGGCGGTGTTGACCAGAACGGCGTCCGCGCCCATCTCGATCGCGTCGGCGGCGTGCGAAGGCAGACCCAGACCAGCGTCCACCACCACCGGCACCGTCGCCTGCTCGATGATGATCTCGAGGTTGGCGCGGGTTCTGATGCCCTGGTTCGATCCAATGGGGCTGCCCAGCGGCATTACGGTCGCGGTTCCGATCTCCTGCAGACGCAGGCACAGAACGGGGTCGGCGTTGACGTAGGGCAGGACGACGAACCCTTCCTTGACGAGAATCTCCGCCGCCTTGAACGTCTCCACCGGATCAGGAAGGAGATAGTTCGGGTCGGGATGGATTTCCAGCTTCACCCACTCCACCCCTGACGCCTCCCGCGCCAGCCTGGCTATTCTCACGGCCTCGTCGGCGTCTCGGGCGCCGGAGGTGTTGGGCAGCAGTTGCGCCCTAGAGCGGTCGATGGCGGCGAGGATGTCGTCCCCGGGGTTGGCGATGTCGACGCGGCGAAGCGCGACCGTTACCATTTCCGTCCCCGACGCCTCGATGGCGGCTCGCATGGCGCCGCTGTCCGAAAACTTGCCGGTGCCGACAAAGAGCCGGGACGAAAATTCGCGGCCGGCAATGACAAGCGTGTCCTGCATCATGGTTCGACTGACTCCTGTACAAGAGAAAACACGCTTGCGGCGTCGAACCGCAAGCGTGATTGATGAACGTATTCAACCGCGTCGGATGCCGGGTCCCGCCCGGACAATCCGGCTCCGCCGCGAAATCATCCGCCGCCGACGAAGCGCACTAGTTCCACTTTGTCGCCGGGCGTCAAGGAACGCGAGGCGATGTCCGAACGTTTGACCAACTCACCGTTGACTTCCGCGACAACGTGTTCTTCGGGAAACGCGAGAACCGTGATCAGCGCGCCAACCGACCCGGGAAAATCCTCGAGCGAAAACGAGACCGTCTCGCCGTTGACGATAATTGTGAGAAGGGGAGTTTCCGTCATGCGTTTTCCGGCGCCGGTTCCGGGTCGGCGGCGTCGTACTTCACCGGGCCCACCAGGCCGTTCACCCTGTCCTCCATGAACTTGCCGCCCTTGAAGGTGACGGACTTGCGCTCGGGGACCATGACCTCCGCGCCGGTGCGCGGATTGCGCGCCTTGCGCGGCTTTCTGGTTTTTACCTCAAAAACGCCGAAATTGCGCAACTCGAGCCGGCCCTTGGTCGCGAGGACTTCGGTGATGCCGTCCAAGGTCATCTGGACGATGCGCTTGATGTCGGTCTGGTGCATATTCATGTCGCGGGCTATTTTTAACACCATGTCGTTCTTAGTCACAGTCAGTCCCTTCGTGTTCTTGCGTTTTCAAAACCGGCCGGTCGAGCCGACGGACGGGCGGTTGTCGCCGCGCCGGGCCATGGGCGAAACTTTTCCCCAAAAGAAAAACGCATCTCCAATCACAATCTCTCTATCCCGCTTGACAATGCATGCACAAAACGAAAACCCGCCTATCGGCCCCGGCGCCGGATGGGTTTTCGCCCCACGCGGAGCCGGATGGAGAAAATCACGGCATTTTCCCGGAATGAACGACCGACCCTTTCCCGCCGCGAGTCGGGGCCGGCCCGATCATGCCCGAAAACGCGTTTGCGGATCGCTATGCAAAAACGTATACTGTGCGCGGCTCGAAATCGCGAAAAGGGGGATTGTCTTATTCCACATTCGCTTCCCGGGCGCATCGCTTGCCGCGCACAGTCCGGGGAATCACAATTTCAAGGCGCTGACAGTATAACATTCCGATCGGGTTTGGATTTCAGCCGTACAACGTTTCCAGAGGGGCAAATCCAACAAACCTTTAGGCAAATTTGTCCACGCCGATCCATGACGCGACCCCAAGCGCTCCAGGGGCATGACTTCGTCATTAAATCGGTGAAAACTCGACAAAAAATTCGCGAGGTATAATCCGATAATATGGATGATATTCGCACACACAGGTAATTGTCAAGTTGATTTTCACATAAACTTACAGCCAACGCGGCATTATGCTGGTTTACATGCTCCCGGTTTTACACTGTGCGCGGCCTGAAATTGTGGAAATGGGGGATGGAAGCCGCCCCATTCCACATTTATTTCCCGGGCGCATCGCTTGCCGCGCACAGTCCGGGGAATCGCAATTTCATGGAGCAGACAGTATAACCACTTTTCGCGCCATCTCGTTGGCGGCGTTTCCGCCGAACAGTGCGGCCACGAGGGCGAGAGAGAAGTCGAGCGCCGTGCCGACCCCGCGACTGGTGATGAAATTGCCGTCGGCGACGACCGGATCGGGGCGGAAGCGCACGTCCTTCGGGAACTCCGACTCCATGCCGGGATAGCAGGTCGCCGACCGACCGGCCAGAAACCCCCATGCCGCCAGCGTATACACCGGTGCCGCGCAGATGGCGCCGATCAGCCGTCCGTCGGCTGCGAGCAGCTCGGCAAGCGCTCTCGCCGCCACCGACGCGCCGAGGCGCTTCGCCCCGGGCATGCCCCCCGGCAGGACAAGCAGGTCGAGGTCGCCCGCCAGGTCGTCGACCCCGACGTCGGCATGGACGCGAATACCGTGCGCGCCCGTCGGTTCTTTCGTGCCGACGCCGGCGACGACCGTCTCCACGCCCGCACGGCGCAGAATGTCGACAGGCGTTATCGCCTCGACTTCCTCGAATCCGTCCGTGAACAGTACCGCCGCCTTTTTCGCCATTCTCATTCCTTCCGCCGGTTGGAAGCCTTCCGGACGCCTTATGGTTCGACGATTCCGTCTTGCCCCGGCCTAACGCGGTCGACCCGCGTCCGGCCGGGATTCGCTCCGGACAGCCAATCGTTGAGCATCGCCTTCCAACGCTCGTCCAGGCGCGTGTCCGGGCCGATGACGACGAACGGCGAGTCGGAGTAGCCGCCGATGGAAACGACCTCGAAGCCGTCCAGGCCGTAGGGTTCGAGAAATTCGGCAACTGCGGCGGGTGCGGCGTTGTAGAAGCCAATTTCGAGGCGATCGCGGCTGTAGGTGCGGATGCGCAGGTTGCGGCGCGGCCCGCGAATCCAGAAATAATATTTGTTGTTCCAGTTGAGGGTGAAGGTGGACTCCTTGGTGAGAAGGAGCATTTCGTCGAGAAGCGCCGAGAGACGCGGGTTGATGCGTTCCGTGTGGTATAGCTTGCCCTTGATGCGCCACGGCTCCACCGGTTCCGTGTTGCCCCCGTGCCGCATCGGCGGCGCGTCGGCGGCGGGGTCGGTGGTGGGCACGACCTGCTCGGCGAAAAACACGTCCTGTCCGCCGACGATGTATTTCCGGTAGCGCAGACCGATCGCGTTCACCCCGCACAGGTTGAGCCACTGGATGACCCCGACGAGTCGGGAGGAAAAGCCTTCCGCCGCGATGATGATGCGCTGGGAATTGTTGACCAGATTGAAAAAGTCCTCGGCGTCGCGCTCGAAGGCGGCGGCGAGAAGACTGGCGATCTCGACGGAGTCGTCGGACATTTCGACATCCATCTCCTCCCAGAGACGGCGGATTTGATCGTTGTAGCTGCGATCGATGAAGTTGCGCGAAATGCGGCCGATTTCCTCGGCGCTGAGGGTGGCGAGGTGGGCCGCGAGCTGCAGGGTGGACACCTGCTGGTCGATGTCGGCGATGCCGATTGCCAGGGTGATGGCGGCGGTGCGGCCAAGCGCGTCGACGGCGACCATGGTGTCGCCGCCGGACATGCAGACGTTGGGAAAGTCTTCCGCCTCGGCGACGACAACCAGCGGTTCGCCGAGAAAATGCGGCTGCAGCTTGACCCGGCGCTTCATGTCAACGAGGCCTTCCTCGTCCATCGGCAGCGCCGACACTTCCTGGAAGACCCGGCCTGCGCCGGTGTACATTTTGCTCATGGATGCGCCTCCACGGACGCCGCCATCCACGGAGGCGGTCGGGTCCGCGCTCTAGTGTAAGCCGCGCCCGGCGCGAGTCAAGCGCCGAAGCGCGGCGGTTCGGGGTTCTTGCCGGGACCACCGCGAGATGGTATACTGTGCGCGGCCTGAAATTGTGAAATTGGGAATGGGGGTCGCCCTTTCCACATCCGCTTCCCTTGGCCATTTCATGGTCGCGCACAGTTGAGGGAATCACAACGCCGGGCCGTGAGACGGTATAGGAAGGGGCGCGACCACGCGAACGACGGAGGCGTCGATGATAAGATGATAAAAGGAAATCCCGGGAAATCAAGGCATTCGCGGAAGACGGAGAAGCGGGCGAAGCCTGAGGGTTGCGCCAATCCGGATGTGGAGGACGGGCAAGGCGGCCCGGCAACTTTCAATCCAAAGGTGGCTGCAGCGTTCGTCGCTGTGGCGGCGATCCTGTTCGTTGTCCTGTATACGCTGGAGACGGTCAAATCCGCCCTGTTCGGCTTGTGACGGCGGCGTGATCGCCTGGCTGCACGGATACGCCCACAACCTTCGGGAATCGGAAGCAGCGGATATTTTGGACAAGGACGGGCAGGCATACTGGAGTTCCGTTGTGAGTTCCACTGCGCCAGTCTGTGGAGGGGAAAGCCCTGGCCTTGCGAGTAATCGAACGGTGTCTGTGAAGCAAAAGTCGGCTTCGAATTGGCATGATCAGATTTGGATAGGTCCGACAGAATGGTTGCTTCCGAAAAACGATAGGGTAACGACAGGGTCATTTAGAACAATATCCGAGTAGGGCGGGGTGGTTATTGTACCCCATTATTTTTCAATGAGTCCATCCCGAAAAGCGCCCCTATTCGGATAGGCTCTTATACCGTTCACGGTCCGGAGTTGTGATTCCCTGGATTGTGCGCGGCCATGAAATGGCCAAGGGAAATAGATGTTGAACAGGGCAACCCCCATCCCCCATTTTCACACATTTCGGGCCGCACCCAGTATAATTCTGCCGATTGGCAAAGACCAAGCAAGATGCTTTCCCACTATAGAGAGGATCCCTGTCCTTTGGCCGACAATAATCTGGAGCGAGATCGGGTAGGAAATCGGGAATTAAATGGCCATGACGATTTTCTCATTGACAGGGGAACGCCGCGCGAGTATTTTATTAGTTTTACCCCACGCCCGCCGAACGGGCATGGGGCGTTTTAGTGATTGTTTCGACGTCGGCCCGTGATCAGTGCAACGGTGTTGATTTGTCTTTTGGTTTGGTAAGGATACGCGATGACCGTTATGAAGAAGACGACGCTTAGGAAGCCGGTGGATTGCGAGACCCGGTGGGTGATCTTGGACGCAAACGAAAAGGTTGTCGGGAGGCTTGCGTCCCGGATCGCGATGCTGCTCATGGGCAAGCACCGTCCGGATTACACTCCCAGCTTCGACTGCGGCGACGGCGTCGTAGTGGTGAACTGTGAAAAGGTTGTATTCACGGGCGAGAAGTGGGATAAGAAGATTTATCGCCGCCATTCCGGCTACATCGGCGGCCTGAAGGAGGTCGCGGCGCGCAAGGTGCTGTCCCGTCACCCGGACCGCATCCTCTACCAAGCGGTGAAGCGCATGCTCCCCAAGGGGAAGCTTGGCGAGAAGATGATCAAGAAGCTCAAGATTTATGGCGGTTCCGGACATCCCCACGCGGCCCAGAAGCCCGAGCCGCTTGTGTTGTAATGTTCGTCCGAATATTTGCTTGACATTAACCGTAACGGAGATGAAGAGTGGCTGACAAGCATGGCTATGAGTGGGGAACCGGACGGCGCAAAACCTCGGTGGCCCGGGTTCGCATTAAGAAGGGTAGCGGGAAGATTCTCGTCAACGACCGGAATTTCACCGATTACTTCCCGAACGAGCGTCTGCGCAAGCTCGTTTCCGGCCCGCTGAAGCAGGTGAGTCTGGATGCGGAATACGACGTCTTCGCATCGATTCGCGGCGGCGGCATGACCGGCCAGGCCGGGGCTCTGATGATGGGCCTTGGCCGCGCGATTGTGAAGCTGTCCCCTGACTTCAAGTCAGCCCTGTCGGCTGAAGGCTATCTCAGCCGCGACAGCCGCATGGTCGAGCGCAAGAAGCCAGGCAAGCCAGGCGCACGTTGCAGCTTCCAGTTCAGCAAGCGTTAAATCGGGAACGCTCCACAGAGAGACGACGGGTCGCAAGTCGCGGCATGGCGCTTTGGTGGGGTTCAATGCGCTGTGTGCCGCGTCTTCTCTGGTTGCCGATTTATGAAAGATGCGTTCACGATTTGCATCAACAATACAATAAACTGGCTGCGGCCAGAAATTGTAAAGATGGTGATGGGTGTTGCCCTCTTCCCCATTTGTTTTCCAGGCTCTGTTTTTAGTTGTTTTACAACCTCTTGAAGCCTGAGGTGACGCGAGATGGTGACCGGAAATTGGTGTTTTGCTATCATCTGGTCATTATTGATGTTACAAAAACTAAAAACAGAGTCTAGGAATCATCATTTTGAGTACATGAACCATATTTATATGCCGGCGTAGCTCAGCGGTTTAGAGCGATGGATTCATAACCCATAGGTCGGTGGTTCAATTCCACCCGCCGGTACCATTTTTTATCATCGGAACCCCTTGCAATGCAAGGGGTTCCTTTTTCGTCTATAGTGCCGTTTTGGGTGGATATGTCGAGGATATGCAGTTTTTCGCTGTTTTCCACCGTCGCATCCATATTTTCACCTGCGCTCGGTGAAATCATTTCGCCCACCGCTTCGGCCACCCGAGTGAGTCTGTAATCCGCCGCCCGCCCGTAAATGTTCA
>JAIRTL010000121.1 GCA_031254915.1 Planctomycetota bacterium | reverse complement strand
ACCTCGGGCAGACGCGCCGATGTCGCGGAGTCGAAGAAGGACGGCCGCGGCAACGCCGCCGAAGCCGGAGGCGGCGCGTCGATGCCCAGCCGCTCATTCCGCTCGGCGATAAGCGAAGGCACGATGATGATCTGTCCCGGCCTGACGACCGGATCGTCGCCGGTGCGGCCAAGAAGGGCGCCGCGCACGTCGTGGACCGTCCTGGCCGGTCGGCTGCGGTGCGGCGTCACCAGCATCACCCGCGCCAGGTCCGCGGTTTGCGGACTGATGTAGCGGCCGCGCGGCGCGGCCGCCGGGAACGAGGGCGAAAGTTCGTCGCCGTCCATATCGAAACGCGAGGGATTCGCCTCCCAGTTGGCGGCGAGGATCGCTTCCGACAGCTTGACCGGCTCCATGCCCATGGGAAACCTGCCGGGCTGGAGGACATCGCCGTGGACATGGTAATAACCGCCCCTGGCGCGGTTGGCCTGCACCCTGACGGCGCAGTCGCCGACCACATAGGACTGGAGCGTTTTACGGATTTCCTCGGCCGCCATGTCAGGGGTGAGGCCGCGAATCCCGACTAGGTCGGGCGCGTTTGGAATGCGCACCGTGCCGTCCGGCTGGATTTCGGCGGCGCCGGAGAATTCGGGGTGGTCGCGCACAGTGAAGGTGACGACGTCCTTCGGCATAAGGCGGTATTCGTCCGGGCGGTCGCTCTCGCCGTGGTCGCCGCCGTAAATAAGCTGTTCGACCGGAACATAGCGGGGCAGCGGTTCCGACTTGGCCGATCCCGATGGCGCTCGCGCCGCCGTCGGCGCGAACGGCGTTCCGGACACGGCGGGCGCCGCCGGCAACGGAGTTGGTCGCGGCGCGGACGCGGGCGGCGGCGTGGACGGCGGCCCGTATTCCGTCCTCCCGCCGTGGGCGGGCGGATAGGCCGCCGGCGCCGGATAGTCGTCGGCGGGCAAGGGCGGGAGACCCGGCTGCGCGTTTAGGCCGCGGTGGAGATTTTCGTCGAATTCGCCGAACGAATTGTCGCGCGGCGCCTTCGGGGGCACGGAGAACGCCTTCGGCGGCGTCGGCCGGCGGCGCCGGTACGTTTCCCGCCAATACTCCTCTTCCGACGTGTCCGCCGGCGCGCCGGGGGGGCAATACGGCGGCGGTTTCTTGTCGCGACAACCGGAGGCGGCTACGAACGCCGCCATCGCCGCGAGGATGAAGAGTATGGTTCTTGTCCGCATCGCGCATCCTTATGTTGGCCGCGTCCGAAAACACGCCGGCCGACGGCGACAACCGCCATCCCGGAAGAGGGTTCCATCTTCTTTATCGGCGGACCGGGACGGCTGGATGCAGCGTTTCTTCGCCGGGGGATGAAAGTCGCCGCCGAAAGCGGCGCGCGGCGGGCATGCGAAGCGGTTCAGGAGGGATCGTCGGGGAGGTATTTTGCGATCATGTCCGGGTCGAGCGGCGGCAGGTTGCGGCGCTTCCTGTACTTGTTGCATATAATCACCACCTCTTCGAGATCGTAATCCCGGAGCCGGAGGATGATTTCCCGCAACAGCATATTGTTTTGCGACATGCGCCGGTGCGTATCGTTCATTCTTTCGTTCCCAGCGGACAGCATTCATGCATCGTAGTTTCGCGATTACACCAAATCAAGCGTGGTCTTGCAACACAAATCAGGTGTTTGCCGCCGATTCGGCCGCCTGCTCGTCAGACGTATTTCGCGCCGTGGAGAAGGAGGAAGTAGTACATGACGGGCAGCGTGAGGAAAACCGAGTCCACCAGATCGAGCATGCCGCCGAACCCGGGGACGCCGGCGCCGGCGTCTTTCATCCTGCTGTTGCGCTTGAAGCAGGATTCGACCAAGTCGCCGAAAAGGCCGATCAGGAACATGAGGAAGGAAAGGAGGAGAAGCCGCGGCCAGCCCAGGCGGGCGAGCGCCATCGCCGGGTTGGTCCAGACCATGAACTGCATGAGAAGCGCGCTGAAGAGAAGGCCGCCGGCGGCGCCTTCCCAGGTTTTGCCGGGCGAGAGGCGGGGGATGAGCTTGTGCTTGCCCCACTTGCTGCCGACAAGCAGCGCGCCGATGTCGGAGACCTTGGTGAGGAAGACGCAAGCGAGAACGAACTCCACCCCGTCCATCGGCCACCCGGCGGGCGTGAAGGCGAGATGGCGGATATGGATGACGAAGCCGGGGAACCAGCAACAGTAAATGAAGCCGAAAATGGTGAGGGCGACGCTGCCGAGCGCCATGTTGTTGCTTTTCCTGGTCAGTTGCAGCAGCATCGAGCCCAGGACCATGACGACCATGACGAAGGTCGAGGCGTCGAACGGCGGCGACCCGCCGGAGAGATCCCACTCGAGCGCCAGCGCCCACAGCGGCCCCATGGCGATGCCGAACCAGGAAAACGGGAAAAAGCCGCACATCACGACAAGACGGTAGAATTCGCGCAGACAGAAAATCGAGCCGAAAGCCATAAGGATCGCCCATGCCCAGCAGCTTCCGTTCCGCAGATCCCAGCGCAACGAAAGGTACAGAAGCGCGATGACGGTGACGGCGCTGCCGGCGCGCAACAACAGATTGCGCGTCCGCTTCGGAGCCGGGGTTGGCGGCGGGGCGTTTCCGGCGGCGGGAGTGTCGTTCGCTGTCTCGGCCATGATCGTCCTGCGGCGTTGTCGCGAAAGATCGAACGGGTTCCGCGGCTTAAGCTTTTTAACTTCCAAATGCAAATCTAAAACGCTCCAAGAGCCTATCCGAGCAGATTTGGCGCTCTTGCCCAGGAAAACACAGTGCGGCGACGTTTATCCGGAGTCGTGGTTCCCTCGGCTGCGCGCGGCCATGAAATGGCCGAGGGAAGCGGATGTGAAACAGGGGAACAGGGCAACCCCCATCCCCCCACCTTCACAATTTCAGGCCGCGCCCGGCATATTCCCGTAGACGCGCCGTATCGGAATCCGACGGATTCCCCCCCCCGAACTTCCTGACCCTGCGGTCGTATTCGGCGACGGCGGCGTCGAAATCCGCCTCGCCGAATTCGGGCCAGGTTTTCGCGCTCCAGTATAATTCGGCGTAGGCGGCCTGCCAAATCAGAAAATTGGACAAGCGCATTTCTCCGGCCGTCCTGACGACGAGATCGGGGTTCGGCATGTCCGGGGCGTCAAGGCAACGGGCGATCGATTCGGCCGTCAACCCGTCGACGCCCTGACCGTCGAGGACAAGCTGTTCGGCCGCCTTCCGCGCCGCCCTGACTATTTCGTCGCGGCCGCCATAGTTCAGCGCCAGCGCCAGCGTCAGCCGTTCGTTGCCGCGCGTCGCCGCGATCGCCCCGTCCAGAGATCTCCGCACCTTTCCCGGCAGCCTGTCCACGTCGCCGATCGCGACCAGGCGGACGCCGTTCGCGTTCAGTTCCGGCGTTTCCGTGCGCAGGAAGCGCTCGATCAGTCTCATAAGCGCCTCCACCTCGACCCTCGGCCGCGACCAGTTTTCGGTGGAAAACGCGTACAGCGTCAAATAGGGAATACCCAGGTTCCCGGCGTGGCGCACGACGCGGCGCACGGTCTCGGCGCCCGCGCGGTGCCCGGACGTGCGCAGCTTGCCGCGCGCCTTCGCCCAGCGGCCGTTCCCGTCCATGATGAACGCGACATGACGCAGCGGCGGGGACGCACCCATGCCGCGGCTACCCCCGGTATCCGGGCGGCCAGTACATTTCCGCCCAGATCCATGCGCCCATGATGATGAACACGACGGCGAGGGCGATCTTCGTCCAGCCGATGTTCTTCTTGAAGAAGTCGCCGATCTGCTGGCTGGTGATGCCGACGAGGACGAGCCCGAAGACGATCAGGAGCGGCAGGACGAAAAGCAGGTTGTACCAGGCCAGGAGCATCATGGACTGCCAGAAGCCGGCTTCCGCCATGATGAGAATCGTCGGCAGGTAGACCTGGCCCGTGCAGGCGGCCTCGAGGAACGAGACGCTCACGCCGGCGACGAACACGCCCGCCATCAGCCAACGGGCGCGAACGCCCTTGGCCATGGCGACGTTGATCCGCTTCTTGAAGGCTTTGGGGAGTTGGAGCGTCATCTCCTCGGCCGCCCGGCCGGAAAAGAGCAGCCACGCGTCCCTGATGCACAGGATCGCGAACACGACGCAGAGGAGGAAGGCGACGTAATAGACGATGTCGGCGGCGATCAGGTACCAGCCGCCCCGGCTGTTGATCTCGGCGATCACCTTCCACAGGAACAACCCGATGCAGAAATAGGTGATATACACCGCCGCCGTATAGGAAAGGCAGACCGCGACGATCTCGCGCCTGGTCCGCTTGGCGGTGGACATCATGGCGACGAGGATGATGATGGTGGCGAAGGCGCAGGGGTTGATGCTGTCCGCCAGGGCGGCGGCGCTGATCGCGCCGAACCTGAGTTGCGATTGGGCGCGCACCCGGGCGCGTCCGCCGGCGGCGCGGGCCGCGGGGTGCTCGTCCGGCGACCGCCCCGGGACGGCGACGCCCGCGCTGGAAGGCTCCGCCGCGAAAGCATGGGCTAGCGCGCTATGGGAAAAAAAGGACGCCGGTGCGTAGCCGAGCGTCGTCCCTCCTTTCCCCGCGATGAAGTCGCCGGCGGCGCGGTCGAGCTTCTCGATAATTTCCTCGCCCTCGATAAGCGCCCGCTTCGGGATGAAGACGGTTTGCCCGTCCCGCTCCTCGAGCACGCCGAGGAACACGGCGAGGGTGAGGTTGTCGCCCTCCGGGACGTCCAGATCGTCCAGGAGATCGAACATGAAGAGGACGTTGTCGAGGCCGCTTTGGGGGTCGGCGATATTGAAGCGCTGGGACGACATGTCGCCGGCGTACTTCTGTTCCGTTTCGGCGACGATTTCGTTTGTCCGGGTGCACAGCCGACAGCTCGGATTGTAAAAATACAGCATGTGCAGTCTCGGGGCCCCGGTCTCGGCCGCCGGCGCGGGGAACGCCGCCAGCGCCGCCGCGGCCGCGACAAGGATTAGGATTGCCTTGACTTTCAGTCCTTTTATCGACATAGTATTTTCCTATCGCAAAACGCTCTCGACAAGAGGCGCGTTAATCGTCGAATCAACAAAAAAAACCGCCGTCTTCGCCATCGGCGACGAAAGGAACGCCATGCCGTCACCGTCGCGCGCGCTCGTTCTCGCGCTGTTGTTCGCCGTCTGTCACGGCTTCGCCGCCGCCGGGGAACGCGTCGTCTCCCAAAGCGGCCTTGTCGACGGCGTCTTCGACCATGAAGGCTTTTCCATCGCGCCAGCGCGCGACCCTCAGCCCAGACAGTATAGCCACGACCCCGGCCCCACGCAAGCATTCGAGATCGTCCGGCCCGGCCAGGGGCCGATCCGCATCGGCCGCCTGCACACCTCGTGCTCGTGCCTGGAGTTGTCTGCCGCCAAGCGCGACTTCGCCCAGGGCGAGCGGGCGTTGCTCGAGTTGCGCAACGTCAAACCCACGGTGGGGGGAGGCGCGACCTATTCGTTTTTCGTGCAGATAACGGAACCGGTCCGGGAGACGCTGCGCTACGACGTGTTCGTCGATACCAATGCGCCGCGCCCGGTGCCGGTGGAAACCCTCAGGCCGGAATCGCGGGTGGCATCGCCGCCGCCGATGCCCCCCCGGCAACCGATCCGGCCCCGGGCGCCGGCCGCGTCGCGCGCGTCAGAATCGCCGTGGGGAACGGGAAGCGCCGTGGCAATACCCTACGACGAACTGCGGCCGGCGACGCCGCATGATCCGACGTCGCGGAGTCCGTGGACATCGTCCCCGCGCGTCAATCCCGCGCCGCGCCGCTGACGAAAACCCGCTTGTCTTCGTCGGAAGGGTTCACTATAATGCCGAGCGGCTGTCCGAGACCCGGGCAGCCGTTTTTCTCTTGGCGCGTTTTCGGGCGCAGGTGCAAAAGCCGGGGTCAGCGCGATGAAAAAGATAAACCAGTTCGACGCGGCGCTCAATCGGACCGAACTGCAGACGCTGCTTCGTCTCATCGGCGAGAAGGTCGATCCCGCGCTCCTCAACCTGCTGCTCAAGCAGGGCAGGGGATTTCTCGAAAGCGTCGGTTCGTCCGAAAATCGCCCCGCCGCCACCGGCGAGCG
Source organism: Planctomycetota bacterium (assembly GCA_031254915.1). Classification (GTDB taxonomy): domain Bacteria; phylum Planctomycetota; class SZUA-567; order SZUA-567; family SZUA-567; genus JAIRTL01. The sequence continues at coordinate 7,836 of JAIRTL010000121.1, read as the reverse complement.
CTGGCAGGACAGGATCATCGCCGGCGAAGTGCGGGACGGCGCGTCCATACTCGACCTCGGCTGCGGCGAGGGCAACCTTCTTTCCTGGCTGCAACGCGAGAAAAACGCCCGCGTCCAGGGGGTGGAGATCGACGCCGACCAGGTGGCGATCTGCGTCGAAAAGGGGATCCCGGTCATCCAGACCGACCTCGACCTCGGCCTGAGGGGGTTCCCCGACAAGTGCTTCGAGTACGTCATCCTCGAAGAGACGCTCCAGACCCTGAAGCGCCCCGACGTCATCCTGGATGAAATGCTCCGGGTCGGCCATCGAGGCATCGTGACCTTCCCGAACTTCGGCTACTGGCGGGTCAGGCTCGACCTCGCGGTGCGCGGGCGCATGCCGGTCACGGAATGGCTGCCGCACCGCTGGTTCGAAACGCCGAACATCCATCTGTTCTCCATCAGCGACTTCATCGAACACGCCAACGCCATCAAAATGCGCATCATCGGCATCCACGTCCACGGCGACGGCGAGTCGCGCCCTTTTCGCGAGGGGGACAACCTCTACGCCGAGGAGGCGGTGGTTATTTTCGAATGACTTTGCCGCAATGCGGGGGCTCGTCACGAGATAAATGTGCCACAGGTATAACAGACGGCCGCACCGTGGGGATTTGATGAAAGTATACCTCGCCGCCTCCCTGTTTTCCCAGGTCGAGCGCAAATGGAACCGGATGCTCGCGGAGGCGCTGAAAAAATACATGCCGGCGCTCGGCGTCGTCCTGCCGCAGGACTTCAAGCCCGCAGGCAAATACAACGACCCCGGCCACTACGGGGCGCTGTTTCGCATGTGCATCGACGGGATCGACGCCGCCGACGCGGTCCTCGCCGTCCTCGACGGCGCCGAGGTGGACAGCGGCGTCGCCTGGGAGGTCGGTTACGCCTACGCGCGTGGCAAACCGGTGATCGGCCTGCGCACCGACTTCCGCCCCGGCGCGGAACACGGCCTCAACATCATGCTGTCCCGGTCCTGCCGGTTCTTGATCCGCGAATTCTCCTTTCAGGAAGACGTGGAGACGCTCGCCAAGGCGATCGCCAGGCGGGTGAAGAAGATCCGCCTTGATTAGATAAAATTTTCTCGAACTCTGTTGCGTTTTCCCGGCCGCCCGCGTATGATTGCCGGGGAAGAAGGAAAACACATTGCGAAAGACTGGAGGCGGATGGCGGAAATTGGCGAAATACGAGCCCGCATCGACGGCATCCTTTCGAGGATAGCCACGCTGGACGAATCGCTCGGGCTCGCCGACAAGACGGCGCGCATGGCCGAGGTCGAAAAGCGCATGGAAAGCCCCGGCTTCTGGAACAACCAGGAGGCGGCGCTCAGGGACGTAGCGGAACTCAAGGCCGTGAAGGCGGTGGTCGAGCCGCTTGTCGAGGCGCGGAAAAAGGCCGAAGACGACCGTGAACTGTTCGATCTGGTCGAAGCGGATGGCGACGCCGATGCCATGGACGAGGTCGAGCGGGACGTCGCCCGGCTCGAGGAAAGCCTCGGGCAGCTCGAACTCATGGCGCTCCTGTCCGGACCGCACGACGGCGATCCGTGCTTTTTCAGCATCCACACCGGCGCCGGCGGCGCCGACGCCTGCGAATGGGCGGAAATGCTCTTGCGCATGTATCTGCGCTATTTCGAGCGGCGCGGCTGGAAGGTTGAGGAACTCGACTTCCTGCCCGGCGAAGAAGCGGGCATCAAGGGGGTGGAGCTTTCGATCAAGGGCGCGTTCGCCTACGGCTATCTGCGCGGCGAGATGGGCGTCCACCGCCTGGTGCGGATCAGCCCGTTCTCCGGCAAGCGCGAGACCAGCTTCGCCGCCGTCGACGTCGTCCCCGACTACCAGGAAGACATCAACATCGTCATCGAGGAAAAGGATCTCAAGATCGACACCTATCGGTCGGGCGGCAAGGGCGGCCAGCACGTCAACAAGACGGACTCGGCGGTCAGGATCACCCACCTCCCAACCGGCATCGTCGTCGCCGTCCAGAACGAACGTTCGCAGCACAGCAACAAGGACATGGCGATGAAGATCCTCAAGTCGCGGCTCAAACAGCGCGAGGAGGCGGCGCGGGCGGCGCAGACGAACGCCCACAACGCCGGCAAGATGGAAAACGCCTGGGGAAGCCAGATCCGCAACTACGTCATGAACCCGTACCAGATGGTGAAGGACGTCAGGACGGGAACGGAGACGGGCGACATCAACAAGGTCCTCGACGGCGACCTGGAAGCGTTCATCGACGCGGAACTGCGATGGGCGGTGAAATAGGCCGGTATGACGGTCCCGCCATACCGCGGTCCCCGGTGGTCGATGGCGGAAAGCGGACGCTTGGCGCCGGCGCTTCCGGCGGCGCCGCGCTTCTCATGGCTGGCGACCCGTCGCCCGGATTCGCCGGCAAACGGACCCCGGGGCGAAGAACCGTCCACAGGGACCGCGCCCCCGCGAAGAACAAGCGCGGACGAGACGCACGCCGGCTTCTCGCTTCGTGGACGGAAAGGATCTTCGGCGCGAGCGGGAAATGACCCATGCGCCGCGAGGAGCATCCCGAAGCGGACATGAACGACAAAATACCCACGATCGCGCCAGCGTCTCGCCGGCGCGTCGTGACAAGAGGTCGCCACTTTGAGAGGAGTCGCCATGAATGAATTCATCCGCCAGGCCGACCCGCAGGTCGCCGACGCCATCGACGCCGAGTTGAAGCGCGAACAGGACGGCATCGAGCTGATCGCCTCCGAGAACTTCACCTCCCCGGCCGTGCTCCAGGCCCAGGGCTGCGTCATGACCAACAAATACGCCGAGGGCTATCCCGGCCGGCGCTACTACGGCGGCTGCGAGGACGTGGACAAGGTGGAAATCCTCGCCGTCGAGCGCGCCAGGGAGCTCTTCGGCGCCGAACACGCCAACGTCCAACCCCATGCCGGCTCGCAGGCGAACATGGCCGCGTACCTCGCGCTCGTCAACCCGGGCGACAGAATCCTGGGCATGGACCTGTCGCACGGCGGCCACCTGACCCACGGCTACAAGGTGAACTTCTCCGGCAAGCTGTTCCAGACCGGTTCCTACGGCGTCGCCAAGGACACGGAGACGATCGACTACGACGCGCTCCGCGACAAGGCGAGGGAATTCAGGCCCAACCTCATCATCGCCGGCGCCTCGGCATATCCGAGGATCATCGATTTCGCGAAGTTCGCCGGGATCGCCAGGGAGGTCGGGGCCTATTTCCTCGTCGACATGGCGCACATCGCCGGCCTGGTCGCGGCGGGCGTCCACCCGAGCCCGGTTCCGCACGCCGACATCGTCACCTCCACCTCGCACAAGACGCTGCGCGGCCCGCGCGCCGGCTTCATCCTCTGCAAGGCGGAACACGCCAAGAAGGTCGATTCGGCCGTGTTCCCCGGTATGCAGGGCGGCCCCCTCATGCACGTCATCGCCGGCAAGGCGGTCGCCTTCAGGGAGGCGATGCGGCCCGCCTTCAAGTCGTACATGACCCGGACGGTCAAGAACGCGGCCAGGCTCGCCGAGGAGTTCGTCAAGAACGGCTTCCGCATCGTCTCCGGCGGCACCGACAACCACCTCATGCTCGTCGACGTCCACTCGAAGGGCGCGACCGGCAAGGAAGTGGAGGACGCCCTCACCAAGGTGAACATCACCGTCAACAAGAACCAGATCCCCTTCGACCAGCTGCCGCCGGTGAAGTGCTCCGGCATCCGCGTCGGCACGCCGGCCGCGACCACGCGCGGCATGGGCGAGCCGGAGATGGCGGAAATCGCCTCCATCATCGCGGCGGCGATCGACGCGCGCGCCGACGACGCGGCGCTGGCGGAAATCAGGGAGCGCACCCTGGCGCTGTGCGGGAAATTTCCGCTGTACCCCGAACTCAAATAAAGAATCGGCGATCATGCACCCCGAGAATGCCGTTTTTCGCCGACGGGAGGGCTGTCCCGCGCTGTTCGGACCGCGCGCCGCGCGGCCCGTGGAGTGGTCCGGTCCGGCCGCGAGGCGAAGCCGGGCCGACCCGCGAACCGCTTTTTCAACCACGCGATCATAACGCGAAGAACGATCTGAAAGGCATACCGCAATGGGCAAATACACCATCGTCGCCGCCGACAACATCAAGGGAAGCGGCCTGGAACTCCTGAAAGAACACTTCGGCGCCGAAAACGTCGTCGTGCGCGGCAAGTTCGGCGAGGACGAGCTGGTCGAGAAAATCGGGGATTTCGACGCGCTCCTCATCCGTTCGGGCACCAAGGTCGGCCGCCGGGCGATCGAGGCCGCCGGCCCCCGGCTCAAGCTGATCGGCCGCGCCGGCGTCGGCACCGACAATATCGACAAGGCGGCGGCGACCGAACACGGCGTCATCGTCATGAACACCCCGTTCGGCAATACGGTTTCGGCGGCGGAACAGGCGATCGCGCTCATCTTCGCCACCGCCCGCAACACCGCCCGCGCCGACGCCCTCATGCAGCGGCGCAAATGGGAGAAAAAGGCTCTCGTCGGCACCGAGGTCTTCGACAAGGTCCTCGGCGTCGTCGGCCTCGGGAAGATCGGTCAGCACGTCGTCAGGGTCATGCAGGCCGCCGGCATGCGCGTCGTCGCCTTCGACCCCTTCTTCGCCCCGGAACGCGCCGGCGAACTCAAGGTCGAACTCTGCGCAGACGTCGAAACGCTTCTCGAACGGGCCGACTTCGTCACCTTCCACACCCCCCTCACCGACGCCACCCGCAACCTGCTCTCGAGGGAACGGATCGCCAAGATGAAGCGCGGCGCCAGGATCGTCAACTGCGCCCGGGGCGGCATCATCGACGAGGAAGCCGTTGCCGAGGCGGTCAGGAACGGCCGCATCGCCGCCGCCGGCTTCGACGTCTTCTCGAAGGAACCGATGACCGAAGGCCCCCTGTTCGGCGTCAAGGACATCACCCTCACCCCGCACCTCGGCGCGTCCACGGAGGAAGCGGAGGAACGCTGCGGCCTGCAGATGGCCGAGCAGGTCGTCGGCTTTTTCGAACGCGGCATCATCAGGAACGCGGTGAACGTCACCTTCTCGCCCGATCCGGCCCTCACCCCGTACGCCGAGCTCGCCGCCGCCATGGGCCGCATCGCCTCGTACCTGGTGAACGCTCCGGTCGTGGACGTCGACATCCGCCTCGCCGGCGATTTCTTCAGCGGCAAGGACGGCGGCATCATCCGCTCGAGCGCGGTCAGGAGCATCCTCGACCGCCACGGCGTCGAAGGCGTCAACGACATCAACGCCCTGTACCTTGCCCAACAGCGCGGCATCCGCACCAACCTCTCTTATCAGGGGGGCGAGGACGGGACGCTCAGGATCGACCACGTCGATCTGTACGTGCGCGGCGACGACAAGGGCGTGCGCAAGGAAACGCACCTCGCCGGCACCGTCTACCAGGACGGCAGAAAGCGCATCATCCAGATCGACGACGCCGACATCGAAGTCCGCCTCGACGAACACATGCTTTTCCTGCGCTACCCGGACAAACCCGGCATCATCGGGCGCATCGGCACGATCCTGGGCGAGCGCGGAATCAATATCGAAAACATGCAGGTGGGAATTCTGCAAAAGCTGAAACAGGCGTCGATGGTGATCGGCACCTCGCAGGCGGTCCCGCCGGAAGTGGTCGAGGACATACGCAGCGATCCCGTGCTGGCGATCGAACGCATCTACGCCGTGGACAACCTCGGCTGACTGCGGCGGGGAAATCAAACGGCGTTTCGTTTGATTTCCCCCAAAAGTCCACCTCCAGGAACGTATCGGAAAATCTCGGCAAGAATCGGCATGAACCGGATCATCACGGTTTTTTGCCGGCAAGCACTTCCCGGAGGTTGTCGTGGTCGCAGTACTCGAGGGGGGAGTAGGAAATTTCCCGTTCCACCTTGCCGCCGCGCAGGATGTCGACGATCATCTTGACGCCGGAGTAGCCCATGTCGGCGAAATCCTGGCCGATCATGAAGTCGACCAGGGGGTCTGGGCGGTCCATGTAGCGGAACATGGGATAGAAGTTGTCGATGATGCCGAGTTTGCCGCCGCGCTGGCGGAACTTGAAGAGTTCGGGCATGTTTTCCGGCGGACCGAAGAAAGGCCAGCCGCCGGTAATGAAATAGCCGTCGAGATCGGGGTTTTCCGCCAGGTAGTCGTTGATCAGTTTTGAGGAAAGATCGCTGTTGTCGTTGTTTTCCTGGAGGGCGACCTCGACCATGTCGGAGCCGGCGATGGCGTCGCGGAAGCCTTGGACGCGCTCGTCCATCGCCGCCATGCCGGCGATCCCGATCTGGATCGCGATCGTCCCCTTCCCGCCCATGATCTCGCGCATCTTTTCGCCGCAGCGTTTGCCGAGTTCGTAGTTATTGGTTCCGTAGTAGAAGGCGCGCCGGGAATCGGGGATGTCGGAATTGAGGACGCCGACGACGATGCCGTTGTCGACCGCCCTGTTCACGACGTCGCGCAGCGCGGCTGAGTCGACCGGAAAAAGGAGGATGCCGTCGAATTTGCGTTCGATGAGCCGCTCCATGGTGCGGATCTGTTCGCCGGCGTCGGCGTTGGGCGACCCGGAGACGAGGACGTCGACGCCCAACTCGCGGCCGGCGCGGTCGGCGTTTTCCAGCGCGTCCATGAAGATGACGTTGTTGAGGTTGACGGGAACGATGGCGATGCGCAGGCGCTTTTCCGCCGATGCGGCCGTCGCGGCGAGGGCAAGACATCCGAATGTCGACAGAGCGAGCAACACCGATTTTCTCATAACCTGTTCCTTCGTGATCATACCGTTCACGGTCCGGAGTTGTGATTCCCCCCCCAACTGTGCGCGTCCATGAAATGGCTACAGCGTTTTCGCACACGGTCGGCCTCTCCCCGGCGCGTTTTTGGTTGCCGCAGTTGAGCCCGAAAACGCAACAGGGGGGCTGATCATTTCCGAAAACGCGCTGGCGCGTTTTAACCAAATACTGCGAAAGACCTGGTGTTTCGGGATGCGATGGGACAAGCCGAAATGCGCAATGGGATGCCCATTCAACTTTGCAAAACGCCCCAAGGACAATGGATGTGGAACAAAGCGACCCCCATCCCCATTCTTACAATTTCTGGCTGCACCCGGTATATGGCGTATCGAGCGCCCCGATCGTCTCCGAAATCGCCGGGCGGGGCCACTCAATTCCGTAAATGCGCCGCCGAAGTCCAATCGTCGAGACCGGTCGCAAGCGCGCGGGCGGCGGATTCCGCTTAATTGTGCCGACTGGGGTGGGTTTGTCAAGTCGGCGCGCAAGGAAAAGTCGGGTGGCGGATTGACAACCCGCTGCGCGTCCGCTATGATCAACCCCTTGATCAGCATTCCCTGCCGGGATGGCGGAATGGCAGACGCGCGGGTTTCAAAAACCCGTTACTTCACGGTAATGTGGGTTCAAGTCCCACTCCCGGCACCAAATATCAGTTCGCGTCAATGCCAACAAGAGCAATAGGTATTGACCAAAAAGAAGTTACGGAATAAAGGCGACCCATAGGGGTCGCCTTTATTCATTGACAACCGCGCATTTCGTGGGTATTCCTGTGGGTGTTGTCGCGGAATGGAAAGGAGATACCCACATGCCTCTTACCGACAGAATGATTGTGGCCTTGAAGCCGTTGGAGAAGGCCAAAAAGTATTTCGACGGCGGCGGATTGTTTCTCCTCGTCACTCCAACAGGCGGAAAATTGTGGCGGATGGCCTATCGTTTTCAAAAGAAGTCGAAGCTGTTGAGCTTCGGGCAGTACCCCGCCGTCACGCTCCGCATGGCCCGCGACCGCCGGGAGGAAGCAAAACGGCTG
>JAIRTL010000135.1 GCA_031254915.1 Planctomycetota bacterium | reverse complement strand
GTCAGGAATCCCGCGATTTTCCGGCCGACGGCGTCGTTCAACAGGCAACATTGCGCCCGCGGCCGGAAACCGCAGACGGCGTCCGCCCGCGAAAAGCTCGCCGACGGACGCCGGAATTGATTGGCGCTGTTGTTTGCTACTTGAGCTCGACCTGGGCGCCCGCTTCTTCGAGTTGGGTCTTGAGTTTGCCGGCGGTGTCCATGTCGACCTTCTCCTTGACCGGGCTCGGCGCTTTTTCGACCAGTTCCTTGGCTTCCTTGAGGCCGAGGCCGGTGATCTCGCGGACGGCCTTGATCACGGAAATCTTCCTGGTGGTGTCCGGGACGGCATTGAGAATGACGTCGACCGCGGACGGGCCTTCGTCGGCTTCGCCGCCGGCGACCGCGGCGGGCGCGGCCATCATCACGGCGCCGCCGCTGGCGGGCTCGATGCCGTGCACTTCCTTGAGGTAGTCCGAAAGTTCCTTGGCCTGGAGGAGGGTCAACCCGACAATCTTGTCCCCGAGAGCCTTAAGGTCGGCGTTCCATTCACGATTTTCTGACATCTTCGCTTCTCCTGAATCTTAAATCTCAACGATTTGGCCGTGTATACAGCAAAATAAAATCCGGGAACGCCGTCAGGCGGCTTCCCCTTCCTCGTCCGACTTTCCGATCTTTTCGATCTGGCCGGCGACCATGCCGCCGGCGGCGATGAACTGCGCCGACAGCCTGCCGCCCATGGCGAGAATCTGGCCGGAGATGATGGACTTGAGCTCTTCCCTGGTGGGGCTTTTCGACAGCTCGACCACCTGATCGGAGTCAAGGACCTCCTTTTCCACCAGCGCGCCGTGAAGCTTCAGTTCGGCGCGCTCCTTCTTGAAATCAACAAGGAAGCGCGCGATCGACACCGGGTCGTCGCCCCACACGAAGGCGGTCTGCTGATCGCAGATCGGCGCCACGTCCCCGCGGCCGAGTTCCTTCATGGCGATGACGGCGAGCCGGTTGCGGACAAACAGCATCCTGCCGCCGGCGGCGATGAGCTTGCCGCGCAGCTGGTCGATGCCCTGGACGTCGAGCTTGGGATAGCCGACGGCGATGACGAAGCCGGCGTCCTTGAACGTCCGTTTATACTGTTCGACCTGCAACTGATTTACCCGATTAGGCATTTCACCACTCCCGATTCAATATTCCTTCCCGCGGCGCATCCGTCAGGCGGACGCGGCGGGTTCGGCTTGGAACGATACATTCACGCCCGGGCCCATGGTGGAGGAAATGTGCACGCCGGCGATGTATTCGCCGCGCACGGCCTGGGGACGGATGGATTTGATGTGCTGCACGGCGGCCTGGATGTTCTCGACGAGCCTGGCCTGATCGAACGAGACCTTGCCGACCACCATATGAACGTTGCCTTCCTTGTCGTTGCGGAATTCGAGCTTGCCGGCCGCGAATTCGGAGACCGCTTCCGCGACCTTGTCGGTGACCGTGCCGGACTTGGGACTGGGCATGAGGCCCTTGGGGCCGAGCACCTTGCCCAACTTGCCGACGAAGCGCATCATCGAGGGATGCGCGACGGCGACGTCGAACTCCATCCAGCCGCCGGCGATCTTGTCGGCAAGATCCTGTCCGCCGACCTCGACCGCTCCCGCGGCCTTCGCCGCCCCGGCCAGTTCGCCCTCCGCGAACGCCACGACGCGCATGGACTTGCCGATGCCGTGGGGAAGCGACAGACTGCCGCGAACCAGCTGATCCGCCTGCTTGGCGTCGATGTTCAGCTTGATCGCGAGGTCGACCGTCTCGTCGAATTTCGCGCTGGCGCGTTCCTTGACGAAGGCGACCGCCTGTTCGACGGAGAACGGGTTGATGCGGTCGTGGGACTCCGCCGCCTTGCGATAGCGCTTGCTGTGTTTTACCGCCATTGTTTTCTCCTCGTCCCCGACGTCCGGACTCCCATTCCAGTCCGTCTTCCGGCGGTCCTCCGGGGTCGGGCCACCCAATAGGCCCTTCGCCTGCCGCCGTACGGGGCGCGTTATCCGCCGTTGCCGCCGGTCAGTCGGCGATCTCGATGCCCATGCTGCGCGCGGTGCCGGCGATGATGCGCTTGGCGTGATCCACGTCGCGGGCATTGAGGTCGGCCTTCTTCGTTTCGGCGATTTCGGCCAGGTGCGCCTGGGTGACCCTGCCCACCTTGACCTTGTTCGGCGTGCCGGAACCGGATTCGAGGCCGGCCGCCTTCTTGAGGAGCACCGCCGCCGGCGGGCTCTTGACGATGAAGTCGAAGGTCCGGTCGGAGTAAACGAAGATTTCGACCGGTACGATCAGGCCCTTCTGGTTCTGGGTGGCGGCGTTGAAGCGCTGCACGAACTCGCCCACGGGAACCTGCGCCTGGCCAAGGGCGGGGCCGACCGGCGGGGCCGGGGTCGCCGCTCCGGCGGAACACTGGAGCTTGATCTTGGTGACTACTTCCTTGCCTTTTTTTGCCATAACTAGCTCCCAACAACGCATATATCCGGAAAACGCGAAAACGGGGACGCACACGTTCCCATGTCTTCGACGCTCCCACGGCAGCTCCAGGTGAGAAGCGGCGCGGCCCGACGGGTTCCCTACCAGGAACCCTTTTTGTCCGCGATCCGGCGAGGAATACCCCGCCGACCGCGCGTCAGGTGCGCTCCACCTGGTGGTACCCCAATTCGACGGGCGTCGAACGCCCGAAAATGAACACGTTGATCTTGAGTTGCCCGCGGTCCGGGTAGACTTCCTCGACCACGCCCTCGTAGCTGTCGAACGGGCCTTCCTTGATGCGGACCTGCTGGCCGGGCTCGAATTCGATCTTCGGCTTCGGACGCTCCTTGCCGTTGTCGATGACCTTGAGGATGCCGTCCATCTCGTCGTCCGGAAGCGGCTGCGGCTTCCTCGGATCGGCGGATACGAACCCGCTCACGCCGGCGGTCTCGGTGATGAGATACCAGGCGTCGTCGTTGTCCATATCCATTTCGATGAAAAGATAGCCGGGATAGGTCTTCTGATCCACAACCCGCTTTTTGCCGTCCTTGCGGACTTCGGACACGCTCTCGGTGGGGATGAGAATGTGGCGGATGACGTCCCCGAGGCCCTTGTTCCTGATCTTTTCGGCGATGAGATTCTTGATGCGCTCCTCACGCTCCGGCTGAACCTTCAATGCGAACCATGTTGCCATAATGTCGACGCTCCCGCTGATGCCAATTCGTCGCCGCGCTTGCCGCGTGACGTCCCCGGTCCCCTCTTTTCGGCCTTTCCGTCAGGCGAACAGCAGCTTTTGGAAAAGCCCGTAGGAGATGGTCAACTGCAGGAACACATCCACCAGCCAGATGAATATGGTGAAGAAGATCGCGCAGACGATCACGACGTAGGTCGAACCCCAGGCTTCGGTTTTCGCGTCGAAAAGCGGCATGACGGACGGCCACACCACCTTCCGGAGCTCGTCATCCATGTCGATGAGGTAATCGGCCGAGCCGCGCGACCTGAACGCCAGCCAGTAGAACAGGCCGAGTACGCCGATCAGGAGAACGAAGGCGCCGATGAAACCGACGCTGAAATACGCGTCGAAGCGAGTCGCGGCGCCGACCGGACGCAACCAGGCGTACCAACTCATGGACGCGTAAACGGCGATGATCAACCCGACGACGACGGCCCCGATGCGGGACGGCATTCCCTGACCAGCTTTGTACACGGCCTTCTCCATAAGCCCCAAAAAGCCAAATGGCAGGGGCGGAGGGACTCGAACCCCCAACCGCCGGTTTTGGAAACCGGTGCTCTACCAATTGAGCCACACCCCTGCGTCTAACTCAAGTGCCGGCAAACTATTCGACGATTTCGGTGACGACGCCGGAGCCGACGGTGCGGCCGCCCTCGCGGATGGCGAAGCGAAGCTGCGTCTCCATCGCGATCGGCGTGATCAGTTCCACGTTCATCTGCACGTT
>JAIRTL010000125.1 GCA_031254915.1 Planctomycetota bacterium | reverse complement strand
TTTTCGGCGATATCGCATCGATGTCATTCGAGCACGATGCCGCCGTCCTTTTCCTCGACGCGAATCGTCGACCCGTCGTGATAGGCGCCGTCGAGAAGCTTTTCGGCGATCTTGTTTTGCAACCGGTTCTGCACCACCCGCCCGAGCGGCCTGGCGCCGAAGTCGGGGTCGTAGCCTTCGCGCGCCAGAAGACCGGCGGCGTCCTTCGAGACTTCGAGGCGCAGGTTCTTCGCCTTGAGGATCTCGCGGATCTTGCCGAGCTGGATCTCGAGCACTTCACGGATATTGTCTTCCGTCAACCGGTGGAAGATGATGACGTCGTCGATCCGGTTGAGGAATTCCGGCCGGAAATGTTCGCGCAGGATCGCTTGCGCGCGATTGCGGAACTTCGGGTCCTCGATGTCCCTGGCGGCGGCGATTTCGCGCGAGCCGAGGTTGGAGGTCATGACGACGATGGTGTTGGTGAAGTCCACCGTCCTGCCCTGGCCATCCGTGAGGCGGCCGTCGTCGAGCACCTGGAGGAGCACGTTGAACACGTCGGCGTGCGCCTTTTCGATTTCGTCGAACAGCACCACCGCGTAGGGGCGGCGCCGGACCCGCTCCGTGAGGTGGCCGCCCTCCTCGTAGCCGACGTACCCGGGGGGCGCGCCGATGAGCCTGGCGACGGAGTGTTTTTCCATAAACTCCGACATGTCGATCCTGACCATGTTGCGCTCGTCGTCGAAAAGGAACTCGGCGAGCGAGCGCGCGACCTCGGTCTTGCCGACGCCCGTGGGCCCGAGGAAGATGAAGCTGCCGATCGGCCGGTTCGGCCGCTGCAGGCCGGCGCGGCTGCGCCGCACCGCGTTGGCGACCGCCGTCAGGGCGGCGTCCTGCCCGACCACCCGCTCGCGCATTCTGTCTTCCATCCGGAGCAGCTTCCGCATTTCGCTCTCCAGCATCCTGGACACCGGGATGCCGGTCCACCTGGACACCACTTCCGCGATATCCTCCGGATCGACCTCCTCCTTGAGCATGGCGCCGTCCTTCTGCACCTCGGCGAGTCTGGAGTTTTCCCGCTCAAGTTCGGCCGTCAGGGCGGGGATCCCGCCATACCGGAGTTCCGCGACCTTGTCGAGTTCGCCGTTGCGCTCGGCGCGAGCGGCGTCGGTGCGGGTGTCCTCGATATTCTCCTTCAATTTCCTGATGGCGGTGATGGCCTGTTTTTCCGCCTGCCAGCGGGCGGTCATGGCCTCGATTTCCTCGGACAGATCGGCGAGCTGCCTCTTCAACGCCTCGCGCCGCTCCTCCGCCGGTTTGTCCGTATCCTTTTCCAGCGCCTTGAGCTCGATTTCCGCCTGGGTGCGCCGGCGGGTAAGCGCGTCAAGCTCCTCCGGCATTGAATCGATCTGGATGCGCAGACTCGAGCACGCCTCGTCGACCAGGTCGATCGCCTTGTCGGGAAGGAAGCGGTCCGGGATGTAGCGGTGCGACAGTTCCGCCGCGGCGACAAGCGCCGAGTCCCGGATGCGCACGCCGTGGTGCACTTCATACCGCTCCTTGAGGCCGCGCAGAATGGCGATCGTCGAATCGACGGTCGGCTCGCCGACGAACACCGGCTGGAAGCGCCGCGCCAGGGCTGCGTCCTTCTCGACGTGCTTGCGGTATTCGTCCAGGGTGGTCGCGCCGATACAGCGGAGTTCGCCCCTGGAGAGCGCGGGCTTGAGCAGGTTCGCGGCGTCGGCCGCGCCCTCGGCGGCGCCGGCGCCGATGATGACGTGCAGTTCGTCGATGAACAGGATCACCTCGCCGGCCGATTCGGTGATTTCCTTCAACACCGCCTTGAGCCGGTCCTCGAATTCGCCCCGGTACTTCGCGCCCGCGATGAGCGCGCCGACGTCGAGGGAAAGAACGCGCCGGTTCTTGAGGCTTTCGGGGACGTCGCCCTCCGCGATCCGGCGGGCAAGACCCTCGGCGATCGCCGTCTTGCCGGTGCCGGGTTCGCCGATGAGGACCGGGTTGTTTTTGGTTCGGCGCGACAACACCTGCATGACGCGGCGGATCTCTTCGTCCCTGCCGATCACCGGGTCGAGCTTACCCTGCCGGGCCTGCTCCGTTAGGTCGCGGGCGTAGCGCTTCAACGCCTGATATTTATCTTCTGGATTTTGATCCGTGACGCGGTGACTGCCCCGCACTTCCCGGAGCGCCTTAAGGACGGCGTCATGGGTCACGCCGGCCGTGGACAGGGCCGAACCGAAACCGTTGGCCGCCTTGTCGGCCATGGCGAGCAGCAGATGCTCGGTGGACAGGTATTCGTCCTGCAGTCGCTCCGCCTCCGCCCAGGCGGACTCGAGCACGGCGCGAAGATCGCGGGACAACAGCGATCCCGAATCAACGCCCGACACCTGGGGTTTGGCTTCCAAAAGCCGGCGTATCCGTTCCCGCAGCCAATGCGGGTCGGAGCCGAGTTTTTTCAATATCGCCGGCACGATGCCTTCATCCTGGTCCAACAGGGACAAAAGGAGGTGCTCGGGTCCGATTTCCTGGTGGAACATTTGCGAGGCAAGCTGGCGAGCCTTCTCGAGCGCCTCCTGAGCTTTCAACGTCAATTTGTCTAAACGCATTATGGGTATCCTCCGCAACGTGGGCTGTTGGAGAAAATTAAACATCCCGCCGTTTGATTCTTTCCAACGTTTCTTGACGTTCCATTGTACGCCGGGAAGTATTGCACGGTCGGCGGGTATCGCCCGACTTGGCGAAAAATCAACCCCTTGTCCCGTAAGCGGCAACATCTTTTGGGGAAATCGGGCGGCGGGCGGCCCGATTTCCTCCAAAAGTCCACGCAAAGGGTCATTTTTTAAAACTCTCTCCGCGAAAGTACGCAATGATGATGCCAGTTTATAATTCCATGCGCCGACCGGCATGAGGGAAATGCGCGCCGCGACAACAATGGATGATATACGGAGTGTCGCGGGGTGTCTATCATGGGCCGGTGGCAGGCTGAATCGGCGCCGTGATTAATGATAAACCATGTCATTTTGACAGCATTCGGTCCGATATGGTTGTATGCTACATGGTTAAGTTAATTCATACGAAATATATCATGATAATCCTGTCCCTGAGTCAAGTTTTTTATTTGTGAATTGACAAATAGTAAACCAGTGATATACTCCATGACTCCTTATGGAGTTAGAGGGATTCGCCGATTTGGTTGCCTTGTGCTCCGATTTTGGGGATAAATAGGGTATTATCCATCGGTTGAAACCCGACCGCACGTTGTTGTGGAACGGTTCGGGTAGTAGATATTTTATTTTGAATTTAGCTAATCTTGTGATATATTCATTGTGAACGCCACATTAAAGTCAATACAGCAGCTTCTTTACCATCCGGACGTCGATCTGAGACTTGCGGCCATACAGGTATTGCGCGCGATAAATTCACATGAAGCCGGCGTTCTAAAAACGCTGGCCGATCTCATGGTTGAGACGGACGACCCGGAAATTTTCGAGGAAGCGCTCGAGACTGTCGAGCAATCTCCCCACGAACAAATTCTCCGCCAGTTGGTTCGCGCCCTCGACAAGGGCGACGAATACCAGGACCGCATCCTCGACGCCATCGCCATGATCGGGCCCAAGGCGGTTCAGCCCCTCAAGCAGCAATTCGAGAAGGTGCCGCCGGAGACGCAGCGGCGCATGATCCGCGTTCTGCCTCGAATCCGCACCCATCAGGCGCATGTCTTTTTCGTCGACGCGCTCGCCCATCCCGACCTCAACCTCATGCGCGAGGCGATTCGCGCCCTGCGTGAAGAGATCGGCAAATATTCGAACGCCGAGAAAAACGATCTGCTCGTTCACCTGCAGACCATGCTCAAGGACAAGCGCATCAAGCAGAACGAAGCTGCGCTGTCGGCGATCATCATCGCCATGGGTATTATCGCCGACCTCAAGTCGAAGGGCGTTCTGCTGTCCTTCGTCTCCTCGCAGACCCATCCGCAGGCCCGGCGTTACGCCCTGATCGGCCTCGCCGGCATGCCCCTGTCGGGGACGGGGCATGCCGACATCGTCGCCGTCCTGTACCCCCTCCTCGATGACCCGGACTACCAGGGCCTGGTTCGCCACGCCCTCGCCGTGCTCGAGTGCATCGCCCCCGCCAGGGACGACCAGGACCGACTGCGCGGGCTCCTCAAGAACCGCCACCCGGGCGTGCGCATCTTCGCCATGGGAAAGCTGACGGAGCTCGACTCCCCCCAGAACGCGCAATTGATCATGGAGTTCCTCTCCGCGAGCGACCAGGCGATCAAGGAGGCGGCGATCGCCGCCCTGTCGCGGATGCCGTCGTCGGTGACGATCATCCTCAAGACTATCGACGACGCGCCGTCGCAGATCCGGACGCAGGACGCGGTGCGCATATTGTCGCAGCACGCCAACCGCATCACGCCGGAGCGGGCGCGCAACCGCGTAAAGCGCATGCTCGAACTGCACCGCAAGAACGACCGGCATTTCGAATTGCACTGGGACGCCCTCAAGAGTCTGCGCCCCGACATCCTCCAGGCGGAGATCCTCAAGCTCGCGGACGAAGCCTTCGCCGCCTCGGACTACGCCTCGGCGCGCAGCCATCTCAAGCTTCTGGCGGCGGGCGGGCTCCTGAATTCGGAGCTTCGCTACAAACTCATGCTCGCCAGCCTCAAGACGTCCGAAAAATCGCGCTCGCGCGGCAGCCGCGCGTCGGATCCGTCGCTCGACCACGCCGCCAAGCTGCTGGCGGAAGACCCGAAGGACTTCAAGCGCCGGCTCCTCGTCGAGAAGATCCTCGATGACGAGGACTTCCTTTATTTGGGGTACCACTTCTCCGAACGGTTGAACGAGGAGCGCCGTTTCGGCGCCGACCTCCTCCGCCATGTCGTATCGCGCTGGCCGCGCCGGCAGTCCGCCAAGGCTGCGAAGCAGAAGCTGCAGGTCGAGGGCCACTGATGCAGATCATCCCGGCCGAGTTCGAACCGGATCCAGACGCCCTTCTCGGTGCGCTTGGGTTTGAACCCGGGTCGGACGGGGCCGACGATTTTCTCGCCATGCTCCGGGAAGGGTCGAAGCACGCCAGGCCGCGCGCCGCCATCGGCGCCGAACGCGTGGAGGCGGCGGATCCGGCGACCGGTAGGGTCGTCATCGGCGGGATCGAATTCCAGAGCAAATTGCTGGCGAAGAACGTCGCCGGTCTCGAAGCGGTGTGGCCGTTTTTCCTCACCTGCGGCCGCGAAGCCTACGACTGGGCGCAGTCGATCACGGATCCGTTCGAACGCTTCTTGGCCGATGAAATCCTGCAAAGCGCCCTCGACGCCGCCACCGTCGCCTTCAACCGGCATTTCGAGGAACATATCCATGGCGGCAAGACAGGCATCATGAACCCGGGATCTCTCCCCGACTGGCCGATCGAGCAGCAGCGCCCGCTTTTCGACCTCTTCGGCGCCGCGCCGGGGGAAGTCGGCCTCTGCCTGACGGACGCGATGCTCATGCTCCCGAACAAGAGCGGCTCCGGCATCCGTTTCGCGAGCGAAAACGGCTTCGTCAACTGCCGGCTCTGCCCGCGCGCCACATGTCCCAACCGCCGGGCCGAACACGACCAGACCATGGCCGCGCTCGCCATGTGACGCAAACGGAGGAGGTGCATTCATGGTCATACTGATTGCAATCGTCGTCGTCGTTGCCGTTCTGGCCATCGCCGTTCTCGGGTATTACAACGGCTTCGTCGCCAAGCGGAACCTGGCCGCCCAGGCGTTTTCCACCATCGACGTCATGCTCACCAAGCGCGCGGACCTGGTGCCGAACCTGGTCGCGACCGTGAAGGAGTACATGGGATACGAGGCGGGGACCTTGACGAAGATCACGGAGCTCCGCGCCAGGGCGCTGGACAGGAACCTCCCCGCTGACGAACGCGTGCGGGCGAACGACGATCTCGGCCAGGGGTTGCGCGGCCTCATGGTCCAACTCGAGAACTATCCGCAGCTCAAGGCGAACGAAAACTTCCTCAATCTTCAGCACAGCCTGAATGAGGTCGAGGAACAGATCGCCGCCTCGCGCCGCACCTGCAACGCCGCCGTCACCTCATACAACACCAGCCTTGAAATGTTCCCCGGCAGCGTGGTCGCGAACTGGTTCTCCTTCGGGAAGAAGCCGCTCCTTGAGGCGACCGAGCGCGAGCGCGTCGCCCCCCGGGTCGGCGATCTGTTCAGAAGCTGACGGAGGCTTGACCTGGTGCCGGCCGGCCTCTTGCGCAAATTGACGGGAAAACGGCAGCCCCACAAGGGGTTCGCCCACTTCTATCGTCGCGACCTGGAGCCGCTTCTCGCGGAGGAGGAGCGCTTCCGGAAAAAGTGCGTCCTCGCGGCCGCGCTGCTGGCGTTTCTGGCGTTCGGCGGCGCGTTCACTTTCGTGCTTTCCACAAGATCATGGGTGTTCGCGGCGCTCGCCGGCGCTTTGACGGCCAGCCTCGTCCTGCTGGCCACGCCCGCCTTTTTCCGCCGGCTCGGCTTCCAGACGGCGCTCAAGCGCCGCGTGATCCCGAAAATCGCCGGCCTTGTCGATCCCTCCCTCGCATACAATCCCCGCGGCCTTGTTCCCGGTTCCGTATTCATGGCCAGCCGGCTGTTCGGAACCTTCGACTCGTACAAGGGCGAGGATTGCTTTTCCGGCGTCATCGGCGGGACGGGGATGATGTTTTCCGAGCTCCGCGTCAAGGTGAAGACGCAGCGGAAAAAGCATGACAAGGGGATGCGGCCGATATTCAGCGGCGTCTTTTTCGTCGCCGACTTCAACAAGCACTTTCACGGCATAACGACCGTCTTTCCGAACGTCGCGGAAAAGGTCCTCGGCAGTGTCGGCAGACAACTGCAGCGCCTCGACTTCACGAGGACGGGCGCCATGGTCGATCTCGAGGACGCGCGCTTCAACCGCCATTTCGTCGCTTATTCCACGGACCAGATCGAGGCGCGCTACATTCTCACGCCGTCGCTGATGGAAACGCTCGCCCGCTTCCGCGAGGAAAGCGGGCTCAGTTTTCGTTTTTCCTTCGCGGAATCGCGCCTGCACATGGCGTTTCCGTCCTCCGTCGACCGCTTCGAATTCTCGTTCTACACCACCCTTCTCGATCCCGCCATCTATGCGGAAATCCATTCCGACATCCGCTTCTTCGCCGGCATCGTAAAGGAATTGAACCTCAACCGCCGCATATGGAGCAAGCGCCCGGAGCCGCCGCGGGAAGCGGCGGGCGACAACGCCTACGCCTAGTCCACGGTCAATCTTGTAATTTAGGTCATAAATCCATATCCTTCGGTGTTGTTGCCAACTTTGGCCGGAGGCTATCATGGAAAAACGCTGTCGTGTCGCGCATTCGCCGCCCGGATGGAGGACGTTCTGGATGTCTGCGTACTAGCCTGTTTTCGGCAAGGGTCGCCCATGATTGCGGTTATTCTGTGCGGGGGAAAAGGCGCCCGGCTCTGGCCGCTTTCCAGGGAAACGCGTCCAAAACCATTTTTCCGCCTCCCTGACGGCCAAACGCTTCTCGAAAAAGCGTATGCGCGCGCATCGTTCCTTCCGGACGTCGAGCGGGTCGTCACTGTCGCGAACGCCGAATATTATTTCCTCTGCGCCGAAGAATATGAAAAAACCGCCAGCCGGTTCGAACACGATTTCCTTCTCGAACCGTGCGGCAGAAACACCGGGCCCGCGATCGCCGCCGCCCTGCTCGAAGCCGGCCGTCGATTCGGCGACGACGCCGTAATGACCGTTCTCCCGTCGGACCACCTCATTCTCGACGGGGACGCCTTCCAGGGCGCGGTCAGTCTCGCGAAAACGCAGGCGGAGCGGGATCGCGTCGTCGTCTTCGGAATCGCCCCGACCGGGCCGGAGACCGGGTACGGCTATATTGAACACGATGGCGACGACGTCGTGCGCTTTGTCGAAAAACCGGACCGGGAGAAAGCGGCCGAATACCTCGCTTCCGGACGATTCCTGTGGAATTCCGGCATGTTTTGCTTCAAGGCGGGCGTTCTTCGCGAGGAATACGGACTCCACGCTTCCGGCATAATCGACGCGGTCGAGGCGTGCTTCGCCGGCGCGGACCGGCGGCGGGTTTCCGTGGGGACCGTTTCCGGCGAGGCGGTCCTGTTTCGCGACGACGAATACGCGTCTTTGCCCGCCGAATCTATCGATTACGCGGTAATGGAGAAATCGCGCCGCCTGGCTGTCGTTCCCTGTTCCCTCGGCTGGTCGGACCTTGGATCCTGGCCGGCCTGGTTCGCGCTCGCGGGGGCGGATGCGTCGGGGAACCGGATCCTCGACGTCGAGGGCGGGAATGCCAATGAAAGCGGAGACGCGCTAGTCATCGACAGCGCCAATTGCGATCTCGGCCTGGGCGGCAGGCTTGCCGTTCTTCTCGGCGTCGAGGGGCTCACCATCGTCGACACCCCTGACGCCGTGCTTGTCGCCGACACAAAGGCGATCGACGGCGTGAAGGACATCGCCGCGCATCTCGCCCGCCTCGGCCACGACGCCGGCGTCCGCCACCGTGCGGAACGCAGGCCGTGGGGCGAGCGGACGTTGTTGGGGGCCGGGACGCATTTTCGCGTATGCCGACTCGACGTCAAGCCCGGCGCCGAGATTCCCGAGAAGCTGCATTGCCGCCGCAGCGAGCATTGGGTCGTTGTACAGGGAAGGGCGGAGGTGGTCCGGGACGGCGACGCGTTTGTCCTTGCGGCGGACGAGTCCGCCTATATCGCGCAGGGCAGGCGGCATGTCGTCCGCAACATCGGCGACGCCCCCCTGGTGTTGATAGAGATCCAGAGCGGGGGGGATCTCGAGGACGACGACACGGTCGTTTTCGGGGACGATTGGCCAGGCGGTCAAATCCTGCCGTAGACGTCCTCGAAACGGACGATATCGTCCTCGCCTAGATAATCCCCGCTCTGCACTTCGACAAGGACGAGAGGAATGCGCCCGGGATTCCCGACCCGATGGGTGTGTCCGGCCTTGATGTAGGTGGACTCGTTGGTCGCGAGGAGGAACGTCTCGTCGTCTCTGGTCACTTCGGCGATTCCCTCGACGACGATCCAGTGTTCGTTCCGCCGCCGGTGAAGCTGGAGCGAAATCGCCGCGCCCGGCTTGAGCTCAAGGCGCTTGATCTTGAAGCGCGGCGCGGGTTCGAGCAGGGTGAAATTTCCCCATGGGCGGAATTCGGTGCGGTGGGCGCGCGTCGCCGGATGGCGGTTTTCGCGGAGCAGCCGGCAGGCGAGTCCGGCGTCGTCGGCGCGGTCCTTTTTCGCGACCAGAAGAACGTCGTCCGAATCGACGACAAGATGCCCGTCCAGACCGAGCGCGGCGACGAGCCGATTGTGCGAAAACACGTCGGTGTTCGTCGACTGGCGGAAAAGCGCTTCCCCGTCCCCGAGGGACCTGTTCCCCCCGTCTCCGGGCGAATACAGCGCACTCAGGCTTTCCCAGGAATCGACGCCGTTCCAGCCCATGTCTCCGTGAACCGCGCGGATCGAACCGGTTTTCGCCAGAAGCGCGTCGTCGATGGACAACGACGGCGCGGCGGCGAAGTTTTCCGGGTCGAGGAGGACAAACGCATTCCCGCCTCGTGCCGCGGATCTGCCGGCGTCAAGTCCGGCCGCGGCGGCTTGAAGAACGTCCGGACAATGCCGCGCCATTTGATCGAGCAGCGTTTTCGCCCGGACGCACATGATGCCCGTGTTCCAGAGACATCTCCCCGAATCGAACAGACGCTCGGCGGTAGCCGCGCCGGGTTTGGGATAAAACGCGACTTTGCCCGCCGGACCGGATTCGAGATAGCTGCAACTGGTTTTCGGGCTTTTGGCGTCGACGCCGACCAGGGCGATATGGCCGGCGTCCGCCGCCTTGTCGGCCGCTTCGACGACTTTCGCGAACGCGGCGCGGTTCCCGACCAGATGGTCGGCGGCCAGGTAAAGCATGCGGATGTTCCGTCCGTGCCGGCGCGCCGCGTCGAGCGCGGCGGCGGCGACGGCGGGCGCGGTGTTTCGGCCTTCCGGTTCGAGAATGTAGCGGGCGCTTCCCCGGCCGATTTCGCGGAATTCCTCGACCAGTTTGGCTTCGAGAAGGCGATTGGTGACGACGAGCGTTTCGTCGCCGCCGGCGATCGATTCGGCGAGAAGACGGCTTTTTTGCGCCAGGCTTTCGCCGTCCGGCAGGCGGATGAACGGCTTCGGATGAAGATCGCGGGACAGCGGCCAGAGCCGGGATCCGGACCCGCCGCACAGGATGACGGTCAGCATGCGCTCGCTTTCCTTTCTCCCGCCGCGCCATTTCGCGGCCGCGCTTATACTGTGGACTTATGAAAAAAAACAGGCCAACCAGCGCCCGATTCCCGTTAGTGCGTTTCGCGAAGTTGAATGCATAGCCATCAAAAACAAATACGCCCCTCACTTTTTCCTCATATTCCCGTTTTAGGATCCGACATCAGCTATGCGGCGCGGAAGACTTTTCGTCGCGGGACGAAAACCGCGAGTATATCGACACAGGAGGAAAATGTCATGGGCGTATTATTGAACATCCGCAGGCGTTGGCATTCTCTTATCGTTGCGTTGTTGCTCTCTGTCGCCGCTTCGTCGGGAGAGCGCCCCAAAAACGTCATCGTCATGATAGCTGACGGCACGGGAAGCCAGCAATACACCTTCGCGCGCTGGTGGAAGGGCGAACCGATGCATATTGAGAAGCACCTGTCCGGCTCGCTGAGAACATTCATTGCCGATTCGGTCGTGGCCGATTCGGCGCCGGCCGCGTCGGCGATGGCCACCGGATTCAGGACAAGCGACAAGCTCATCAGCACCGGTCCCCACGGCAAGGGACTCCTGCCCGGCGAGCGGGTATACAACGGCGTGGAGTTTCATCCCCTCGCCACGGTTCTCGAAGGCGCGCGGCTACAAGCCGACCGCTGTCGCGGTCGCCATCGACTGCGTCGCCGTCTACGTCAACAAGGACAACCCCGTCGAGGGACTGTCGCTGCCGCAAATCGACGCCGTATTCTCCTCCACCCGCAAGCTGAACCACGAGGACGTGGCCACTTGGGGGCAGCTCGGCCTGACCGGCGAATGGGCGAACCGGAACATCAGCATGTACGGCCGTAACGCAGCCTCCGGCACCTACGCCTTCTTCAAGGAGGTGTCGATGGGCAACGG
>JAIRTL010000105.1 GCA_031254915.1 Planctomycetota bacterium | reverse complement strand
GTGAGCACGTCGGCGAGGTGGCCGATGTACTGCGTCTGTTTGAGCGCGGTTTTCAGGTTCAGGCCCATCTTGGCGATGGTGTGCCCGTTCCGGGCAAGCCCGATCACGCTGTTCAGTCCCGCTGTCGCGCCCTTTCCCGGCCGCGCCTGGCGGTTCGTCCACTGGCGAAGGTAGGAGTATTTCTCCTCCCCGAGCTTCTCGATCGTCTTCGCCTTCACGTCCGGGTCCATGAGGAGCCGCCGGAACTCGTACAACTGTTGGGCATGGGTAACCCATCGCGTCGAATTGGCCATATGTTTCATGAGGACGGACATTTTGAGGAGTTGCGGCCGCTCGACGACCGGATTGCCGTATCGGTCGGCCAGGCGCTCGTGGGTGAAGCCCGCCGCCTCGCGCGCCGGCGGGTTGATCGCCTCCATCGACGCCCGGTAGTCGGCGTCCGGGCCGGCGTCGGCGTTCATGAGGACATCCGGCTGCGACAGTTTGCCGTCGTAGACGTTCGGGTAATACCAGCCGTCAAGGGTGATCGTCCGGCCGTCGGCCGTCTCCAGGGTGAGCGCCGACGGCTCGACCTTTTTAAGCGCCCGTCGCGTCTGTTCGAAATGCACGGCGTTCAGTCGCGGGTACAATTCGCCGATCCGTTTGCCGATCCGTTCGACCGCGCGCCACTCCTCCGCCGTCGCCAGCATGGCCAGCCGTCGGAGTTGGTCGAACGACAGTCCGTAACCGTTTTGCAGCGCGTGGAGATTGCCGCGATTGCCCATGTTGAAGAAAACCGCCTGGATCATCTCGCCGTTCCAGGTGGCGATGCTCTTTTCGGACTGGAGGATTCGCGGCATATCCACCCCGTCCACCGCGATGTTACGGCCGCCAAACTGCCGCTCCAGCCGTCGGGAGAAGTCGTCGAGGATGGCGAAATCCCCGGCGCTCGCCTCGCGGAAATCGTCGAGGAGCCGCATTTGCTCGACCTCGCCATTGCGAATCATGCCGCCAAGCGTCTGCATGAGCCCCATTTCGCCACCCTGCAAGGTCGGATTTCGCCGGGCTCGCGTTTCCCTTTCTCCGCGACAAGCTTGACAACCCGAAGAAGGCCTCATCGGCGTCGAGCCGGAAGGCTGCCCGACCCTCACCAAGGGGAAATATGAATACGATTACGGCGATACGAGCGGCTTTACCCCGAAGCTCAAGATGTACACCCTCGGCAAGGACTTCCTGCCACCGAAGCTGCACGCGGGCGGTCTCCGCTATCACGGCATGGCGCCGCTGATGTCGGCGCTGCTCCGCGAAGGGTTGATGGAGGCGGAAGCGAAATCGCAGGAAAAGTGCTTCATCGCCGGACTCCAGTTCGCCAATGCCCAGGGAATCATTCCGGCGCCGGAATCCTGCCACGCCATCTCCGCCGCCATCAAGCATGCCCAGGACCCGGAGAACGCCGGGAAGACGATTCTTTTCAATCTTTCCGGTCACGGCATGCTCGATCTATTTGCTTATGACCGTTATCTGAAAGGCGAATTGGACGCGGACGACCCCAGCTTCCAGTGATTCGGGAAAAGGGATCTGGGTCGCTGTGCATTGCGGGACGGCGAAATGAGCGCCGTCCCGCGTTTTTTCATTTTGCAGTCTCCCCGGGTATTTTTTCTCTGTGTGGAAAAATACGAAAGTCCCAAAAAAAAGAACTGGTTTTCCATGTCAACCGGGGGTAATATCCCAAAAAGGGCCGATGGTTCGATTTTATCCGGCTCTCCAATCCCAACGCTTCAAAATGGTCGATTCGTCAGCCAAATCCGTCTTCGGAGGAACAGGTATGGAGACTGGCCGCGATGTGGTGCTTGACGCGCTGAATCATCGCCAACCCTCGAAAGTCCCTGTCGATTTCGGCGGAACCTCGTGTTCCGGGATGCATTGCAGTGTCGTCGCGGCGCTGCGCGATCATTTCGGTCTTGAAAAGCGGGTGGTGAAAATTCATGAACCCTTCCAGATGCTTGGCTATATCGAGGAGGATCTCCGCCAAGCCATGGGAGTGGATGCGACGATAGCCATGCCGCTTTCGACCATGTTCGGCGACGACGTCGCGGGCGACTGGAAGGAATGGAAAACTTGGTGGGGGCAGACGGTTCTCATACCTTCCGGCATGCGGGTCGCCGCGACGGACGACGGCGGGTTCGTCGCCTACCCGCAGGGCGATACCCTCGTGCCGCCCTGCGCCAAGATGCCCGCCACCGGTTATTTCTTCGACGCCGTCATCCGGCAGGAGGGCTTCGACGAGGATGAACTCGATCCAACCGACAACACGGAGGAGTTCACCGTGCTCGGGGAATCCGACCTCGCCCGTATCGCCGCCGCGGCGAAGGCGGCGCGCGATTCAGGCCTCGCCGTCGTCGCCGGCCTTCCCGGTACCGCGTTCGGCGACATCGCGTTCGTCCCCGGCATGAGCTTGAAAAAGCCCAAAGGCGTCCGGGACGTCGCGGAATGGTATATGTCCATCGCCGCCAGGCCGGAGTTCGTCCACAAGGTTTTCGACCGACAGTGCGAAGTGGCGATGGAAAACCTCAAGCTTCTCAAGGCGCGGGTCGGCGACAACTACGACGTCGTTTTCGTCTGCGGCACCGATTTCGGAACGCAGATATCTACTTTCTGCTCCTTGGACGCGCTCGAGGAATTGTATCTTCCCTACTATGGGAAGATCAACCGCTGGATCCACGAAAACACGTCCTGGAAAACGTTCAAGCACAGTTGTGGCGCGATCGAACCGTTTATCGAATCCCTCGTCGGGGTCGGCTTCGACGTGCTCAACCCGGTGCAATGCTCGGCGACCGGCATGGATCCGCGGCTTCTTAAGGACAAGTACGGATCGCGCCTCACATTCTGGGGCGGCGGCATCGATACCCAGAAGACGCTCCCCTTCGGCAAGCCGGAGGAAGTGCGGGCGCAGGTTCTTGAACGCTGTCGCATCTTCAACGAGAACGGTGGCTTCGTCTTCAACGCCATTCACAATGTTCAGGCCATGACTCCGACCGCGAACATGGCGGCGCTCCTCGACGCGATCACGGAATTCAACACGGCGGGCAAGTGAAAGCGATCGTATCGCGCCGGCACGGCGCCGACGCGTCCGTTGGTTTCGTCTTTTGTGAGGAGAGGGTATGTTGAAATCGCGTCTGTCCCTTACTGTTTTGGCGGTGTTCGCGGTCTGTTCCAGCTTCGTCCTCGCCGGACAACGTCCTGTCGTCGGCCTGGCGCTCCCGACCCAGCAGGAGGAACGATGGACACGCGACCTGTCCGCGATGCGGGAGGAAGCGGAAAAGCTCGGCGTCGATCTCCGGGTCCAGATCGCCCGCAACGACCAGAACCAACAGAACAACCAGGTCGACCAACTGCTTTCGCAAGGCATCAAGGTTCTCATCATCGCCGCCCACGACTGCGAAGGTGCCGGCGTCGCGGTCAAGAAGGCGCGCGACGAAGGGGTGAAGGTCATCTCCTACGACCGCGTCATCACCGGCTGCGAGTATGAACTCTTCACCGGGTTCGACAGCGTCAAGGTCGGCGAAATCCAGGGCACTTGGTTACACAAGCATATGCCCAAGGGCCGTTACATCATGATGTCGGGCGCGCCCACCGACTTTAACGCCACCCTGTTCCGCCGCGGCGCCGACAACATCCTCGTTCCCTATATCGAAAAGGGCGACATCGAGGTCATCATGGACCAGCCGGTCATCGATTGGCAGCCCGCGAACGCGCAGAAAATCGTCGAGAACGCGCTCACCCTCGCCAACAACAATGTCGACGCGGTTCTCGCCCCCAACGACGGCACCGCCGGCGGCGCGATTTCGGCGCTCGAGGCCCAGGGACTGGCAGGCAAGGTGTTCGTCGCCGGCCACGATGGCGATCTTGCGGCCGCCCAGCGCATTGTGCGCGGCACGCAGAGCATGACAGTTCTAAAAGACACCCGCATTCTCGCCCGCGAAACGATCGCGATGGCGAAAAAATTGGCGCTTGGCGAGCCGGTCGACACCAAGGGCCAGACCCAATACAACGAGTACATGGACATCCCGGCGGCGCTCCTTGAGCCGCTTGGCGTTGATAAGGACAATTTGGACGCGATCCTTATCGATTCCGGCTATCTCAAACGCGAGGATGTGTACAAGGACTGAAACGAGCCATTCCGTTCTTGCGGGATTCCCACCGCCGTCCCGGGTTTTCGGGACGGCGGTTTTTCTTGATTACGGCATAAGATTACCAAACAAGGCATCGTGGCTTATAGTATCGCCATGGAATTTGGTGTATAGTCCCGTTATGGTATCGACCGGTTGTTCAATGGATTCTTTGAGGAGAAGGACATGGCGGATCTGGACCAGATCAGTGAGATGCTGCAAAAAGGCAAGGCCAAGGAAGTGGAGCGGCTGGTGGGTGAGGCCTTGGTGGAAGGCCTCAACGTGAAGGAGATCCTCGAGAAAGGGCTTATCGCCGGCATGGGCATTATCGGTGAAAAGTTCAAAAACAACCAGGTGTATGTGCCTGAAGTCCTTATCGCCGCCCGCGCGATGAACAAGGGCATGACCATTCTCGAACCGGCGATGGTGAAGGCCGGCGTCGAACCGCTTGGCACGGTTGTGATCGGCACCGTCAGCGGCGATCTTCACGATATCGGCAAAAACCTCGTGTGCATGATGTTTAAGGGAGCGGGCTTCAAGGTCGTCGATCTCGGCACCGACGTTTCGCCGGAAAAATTCGCCGCCGCCGCGAAGGAAAACAGAGCCTGCCTCGTCGGTTTGTCGGCGCTTTTGACCACGACCATGCCCGCCATGAAGGATTGCGTCGACCTTCTGAAGACCCAGGGCGGTGTCAAGGTCATCATCGGCGGCGCCCCCGTCACCCAGGCTTATGCCGACGAGATCGGCGCGAACGGCTACAGCCCTGACGCCGCCTCGGCGGTCGAACTTGGTAAAAAGCTCATTGGGGCAGCCTGACGCGATATTGATGCATTAGCGCATTTTCTGAAATTATTGGCCTCCATGTTGCGTTTTCTGGCCTAACTGCGCAAGCCAAAAACGAGCCAGGGAAAGGTCAACTATTTGCGAAAACGCTGTAAGGTAAGCGGGGCGGGCGGGCGCCCGCCCCGTTTTGTGTTTCCCTGTTACGATGCGACGCTTTCGAGGACGCCTCCGCTATGGCGCGAAAAACCGGATTCTACAACCGCGTCTATGATCTCGTCGCAGCCATTCCCCGGGGCAAAGTCATGACCTACGGCCAGATTGCACGCTTCCTGGGCGGCTATTACTCGGGAAGAGTGGTCGGCTTCGCCATGCGCCGCGCACCGGAGGGCAGGGGGCTGCCGTGTCACCGGGTGATCAACCGGCTGGGCGAAATGGCCCCAGGCGACATTTTCGGCGGCGAGGATAAACAACGGGTCCGTTTGAAGCGTGAGGGCGTCCGCTTTCTTCCTGACGGCCGGGTGGATTTGGATAAATCCCTCTGGAATCCGTGAATCTCGGCCCGCCATCGCCGATCCGAACGGAATTGCCCTTGTGCTTCCGACATCTCTCGGAATAATTGCGGTATCCACGCCGTGTTCTTTTCCTCCCGGAAGCGTGACGCCGGAACCGGAAGCTGTGGAATACGATGCAATTCCCTTTGCGACAGGGATATTTTGGAGACGCGATGACGAAAACCCTCAATTTGGTCGCGATCGATTGCGGCAATTCCTCCTGCCGCGCCGTGCTCGGACGTTTTGACGGTTCGTGGATCGCGATCGAGAGCGTGCTTCGCGAAGAAAACCGGATGATCCGCGTCGGCGACGTGTTCTATTGGGACATCCTCAACATTTTCCACAACGTCAAGCGCGGCATCGCCGAGGCGGCGAAGCGGGCGGGCGACATCGACGCAATTGGCATCTGCACCTGGGGGGTCGATTTCGCATTGTTCGACGCCGGCGGCGGCATGCTCGCGAATCCACTCAGCTATCGCAACGAAATCGGCGCCGCCCAACTCGAAGCGGTCTCCGGGGAACGCCGCCGGGCGCTGTATGAAATGACCGGCATCGTCTGCGACCGCATCAATTCCGTGTACATGCTCCAGGGCATGCGCCGCGTCATGCCCGGCGTTGTCGACTGCGCCCGCCGTCTCCTCATGGTCTCAGACATTCTCAACTACTTTCTCACCGGCATCATGGCAAACGAACCAAGCGAACTGTCCACCACCCAGCTGCTTTCCGCCCGCGACCGCCAGATCAGCGCGGAGGCGTGCGCCGATCTCGACGTCGATAACGGGCTGTTCGGGTATATTCCGGAACACGGCTCGAACATCGGTTTTCTCCTGTCGTCGGTGCGCGACGAACTCGGGCTCGCGAACGACGTTCCCGTCATCTCGGTTCCCTCGCACGACACCGCCGCCGCAGTGCTGGCGGTTCCGGCCGGCAACGAACGTTTCGCCTTCGTCAGTTCGGGAACCTGGTCGTTGATCGGGGTCGAACTGGAGGAGCCGGTGATCAACGACGCCGCCTATCGAGCCGGTCTGACGAACGAGGTCGGCGCCTTCAATCGCATCACGCTGCTTCGCAATCATGCCGGGCTCTATATCATCCAGCGTCTTCGCGAAGAATACGAACGCGAGTTTGGCGTCGGCGCGGATTGGGACGTGCTCCTTGGCCTCGCCAAGGCGTATGAGGGCGAGCCGCCGATCTTCCCCGTCAACCACGGCGATTTCTTCAATCCAACCCATATGGCCGCCACCATCTGGCGGCATCTCCGCGAGCGCTTCCCCGAGCAGGGACCGGAGCCGGACTGGACCGCGATCCTCGCGGCGTATCACCATTCCATGGCGCGAAGTTACGCCGAAGTCGTGAAGGGCATCGAAGAGGCGTCCGGCGAGACGATAGAGCGTTTGCATATCGTCGGCGGCGGCGTGAAAAATGTCCTTCTCAACCAGCTTGCCGCGAATTACACCGGTCTTCAGGTGATGATCGGCTCGCCCGACAGCACCTCCTTCGGCAACCTGGCGGCGCAGGTGAAATACTTCGAGCCTTCCCTCGGCATCCGCGATCTGCGCGATATCGTGGCCAGGTCGATCGTTTCCGAGACGTTCGACCCCCAATAAGCGCCTTTTCACTGTATGGAACCCGCATGACCGATCAGACCTACGCGATAAAGCCACTCTATGACGAACATACCGAAGAGGTAATGGAGATTTTCAACCATTACATCGAAACCGGCTTTTCCGCCTACTTCGACCAGCCTGTCCCATGCATGTTTTTCGCGCGTCCGCGCGAGATGTCGAGGGGATACCCAACCGTCGTCGCCGTCTCGCCCGAAAGCGCGGGAGTCGGCTTCGCACTGCTTCACGCCTACCATTCGGCCCCGATCTTCAACCGCACGGCCGAGACGACCTATTTCATCCATCCCGAGCACACGCACAAGGGTCTGGGCAAGCTGATGCTTGAACGTCTGATCGGCGAATGCGCCGACATCGGCGTCGATAACCTGGTGGCGCGGATTTTCCTCGCTGAACAAGGGCAGCCTGGCATTCCACACCAAAAACGGGTTTGTGGAGTCGGGTCGGCTGGTCGCGGTCGGAAGAAAGTTCGCCAGGGATCTTGACGTGGTGTATATGCAACGCCGGCTTGCGCAAGCGGAGCCGGCTGGCGAAGGCGCACCCTGACGGTGGTTTTGGGCAATAAAAACGGAACCGGGGATGCTTTATCCTGATTCGGGTTTGATTCATTCTGACTTGGAGTCCTTTGTTATAAGAGTCTGTGGACAATTTTCTTGAATGTAACATTGCGATTCATAAGAGCCTATCCGAATAGGGTCGCTTTTTGGGATGGATCCATTGGAAAATAATGGGTTACAATAACCATCTCGCCTTACTCGGATAGGTTCTTGTGCATATTGCATAAAACGTCATTTCCGCTGGACGGTACATCCAGCCGCAATTGCATTGGCATGGAGAATCGGTCATGATCAGAAATTTTTTGGAACTCTGCGGACGTTCGTACCAGGGTCCCATTGTCAAGAAGGACGACTGGGACATGGCGGTTGTGGAGAATGTCGCGGAGTTGGTTGAAAAATACGGTCTGTCCTGGAACAATGAGGACATCACGCCGGTTGACGACGATGTAATGGACCGCATGTACGTCGCGGCAAAGGAACTCCTCGCCACGATCGGCATATACAACATTTCCACCGAGCGCGTGATCCGCCTCGATATGGCGGAAATCGAATCCGGTCTCGCGAACCAGAAGCGAAGCCTGGTTATGGGCGAAGGCAAGGACGCCGCGACCTTGGTCGCGCGCAAGCCCGAAGACTCCAGCCGGCCGCTCATCTGGGCCGGCAATCCGGGCTGCCCGACGCCGGAGCACCTTTTCCTGCCGACGGTGAAAAGCTGGCTGCAGGAAGACGTCACCGACTTCATCACCTGCGGATCCCTAACGTCCGTGGACGGCATTCCAGTTCGCGGCGGCGAACCGTCCGAAGTGGTAGCGGTGAAGCGCGAGCTTGGCCTGCTCCGTCGCGCCCGTCTCGAGACAGGACGCCCGGGCATAGGCATGCTGGCGGCGGAAAGCAGCGTCTCGGAAGTGGGCGATCTCTGCGCCGCCCATCCAGATTATCTTCGTCCCTGCGATTCGCACCTTGTCGCCATGTTCAACGAATTGATCATCGATCGCGGCAATTTGGTCCGCGCCGCCAACTCCATCGAATACGGCATGCGTAATGCGTCGTTGGCGTGCACCATGGTTGGCGGCATGGGCGGCGACGCACCGGGCGCGACGATGGTGATCATGGCTTCGATGATGGCGGCGAACCTTCTCTGCCTCGCTGACTACCACCTGTGCCATCCGATCCACATCAAGGCCGTCGCGACAGGCGCAAGGGGCTGCATGTGGTTGCAAAGCGTCTGCTGCCAGTCATTCGCCAGAAACGCCCCCGGCATCATCGTCTGCGACGTCTACCCGAAAAGCGGCGGCTTGACTAAGGAACTTCTGTACGAGGTCGCGGCGAGCGCTCTCGTGGCGACGGTCAGCGGCGGGCACCTTGAGGGCTGCGGATCGGCGGACGGCAATCGTCCGCACGGCACCGGCCTCGAAGTTCGCCTTATGGGCGAGGTCAGCCGCACCGCAACGCGCGTCGGCCTGACGAGAAAGGAGGCCAACGGCCTCATCCTGCGGTTGTTGCAGAAATACGAACACGTCCTCGGCGCTCCGGAAGGCAATCCCGGCCAGCCGTTCGACAAGTGCTACGATTTAGCCACGCTCCGGCCGGTCCCGGAATGGGAGGCCATGTACACGGAAGTGAAGTCCGAACTGCGGGCAATGGGCCTAGCATTGTAAAACGGGAGGAATGCAATGAGCAACGGGAATATGGTACCCCTCTTCCGCAGGGGCGACATCGGGGGACTGACGTACGCGATCACCAACAACATCGTCAACTACCTTATCGTCACCGCTACGCTGATGGGCGGCTTGGGCTGGCCGGCCGAAATCGTTTTCGGAAGAGTCGTGCCCGGCATGTCGATAGGCCTCCTGGTGGGCGGCCTGTATTATGCCTTCATGGGTTACCGGCTGTCGAAAAAGGAGGGCCGCGCCGACGTCACCGCGTTGCCGTCCGGCGTGTCCACGCCCGCCATGTTCGTCATACTCTTCGGCGTCATCACGCCGCTCCATTACGCCATCGGCGATCCTGAGCTCGAATGGTCAGCAGCCGTCGCCGCCACCTTC
The DNA here is from genome assembly GCA_031254915.1 of Planctomycetota bacterium. Taxonomy (GTDB): domain Bacteria; phylum Planctomycetota; class SZUA-567; order SZUA-567; family SZUA-567; genus JAIRTL01. The sequence continues at coordinate 1,376 of JAIRTL010000105.1, read as the reverse complement.
ATCGGCGGCTTCGTCGAATTCCTCGGCGGGGTGGTCGGGCCGTGGATCAAGCGCAACCTTCCCCGCGCCGCGCTCCTCGGTACAGTTGCCGGCATCGGCTTCATCTGGATGGCGACCCAGGGCATTTTCGACGTCTACGGCGATCCGGTCATCGGACTGCCGATCCTTCTTGTCGCGATGGTGGGTTTGTTCGGCGGCTACATGTTCCCGAGGAGCATCCCGCCGCTTGTCGTCGCCATCGTCGGCGGTATCGTCTATGCGCTGGCGCTTGGCAGAACCACCTTCGACTTGAGCGGCGTCGGCTTCTACTTCCCCAGTCCAACAACGACGATCCAAAGCCTCATCAACGGCTTCTCCGTCGCCGTTCCCTATCTGACCGTCGTCATCCCGATCGAAATCTACAATTTCATTGAGACGATGGACAACGTCGAGGCCGCCAACGCCGCCGGCGACAACTACGCCGTCGGCGAAGCCGCCTTCGCCGACGGCGCCTGCACCATGATTTCCGCGATCTTCGGCGGCGTCGTTCCCAACACCGTCTGGCTTGGCCACGCCGGCCTTAAAAAGACGGGCGCCGGCATAGGCTACTCTCTCGTCGCCGGCATCGTCCTCGGCGCGGCGGGCATTTTCGGTATGTTCACCTTCCTCAACAACCTTGTCCCGCCGGCGATCTGCGCCATCACCTTCCTGTGGTGTGCCGTGATCATGGTCGCACAGGCGTTCAAGGATGCCGACCGCAAGCACTACGCGGCGGTGGGCATCGCCATGGTGCCGCCGGTGGCGGACTACCTCTACACCCAAGTGACCGGCGCGGTCGCGCTCACCGGAGAATGGACGCATGCGTTCGACTCCGGCCTGCTCGGCTACGGCAAAGAGATCACCGACCAGTTGCTGATCAACGGCGTGATGTGGAACGGGGTGCCGGCTGTGAAGGCGGGCGCGATCCTCATCGGTATCGTGCTCGGAGCGCTCACCGCGTTCGTGATCGACATGCGCCTGGACAAGGCGGGAATCATTTGCCTCGCCGGCGCGGCGCTCTCACTGTTCGGGCTGATCCACTACGCCGAACTCGGGTTTTATCCCAGGTCGCCGTTCTTTATCGGCTATCTCGTCATGGCCGTCATTTGCTTCATCCTGCACACCGGCAGAAACACTTGGTTCAAGGGACCGGACGACTATGAATATGTATAAACGCCAAAGCGCCGCTTCATAGCCGACAACCCCGCGCTGCGCGGGGTTGTCGTTTTGTTTCGCGCATGTTACTGGAGGACCCCCATCCCAACGGTTGCTGACGAGGACGTTGCGCCCCCCCCCCCCGCCCCGCCGGCGCGCCGTGCACCCGGGTTATGGTCCAACTGTGGAATACGAGTCAAGGG
>JAIRTL010000051.1 GCA_031254915.1 Planctomycetota bacterium | reverse complement strand
TCATTGAAGTCGGGGATGGTTATCGGCGGCGGAACGGTGTATCCCGAATTGAATTTCACCTTGCCGGCGATGACCATTGACGCCGACACCTTCCCCAAAATACGTGATCATTACCGCATGATCGTGCAGGACTCCCTGAAGCGCGCCGCCGAACTCGGGGCGCCGGGGATCCAACTCGAATGCGAAACACTGCCGCCGGTAACGGCCAAGCCGGAATGGGCCGAGGACATCGCCCGCGTCCTTCTCGACGGCATGGGAGAGGCGAAGGGCAAATGGGGCCTGAAGTCGTCTCTCCGCTTCACTCCGAACGACAATCGTGAAATGGTGCGACCGCCCCGGATGCGCGGCGGCGCGCACTGGGAACGCATGATCGAGACCTTTGAGCGCGTCTGCGCCCTCGGGGTCGACATGGTCAGCATAGAATCCACCGGCGGCAAGGAGGTCCACGACGACGCTCTCATTTGCTGCGACATCCGCCAATCGATTTTCGCCACTTGCATCATGGGAGCTCGCGACATGGCGTTCCTTTGGGACAACATCGCGACGATCTGCCGTCAACACGGCGTCGTTCCCGCCGGCGATTCGGCGTGCGGCTTCGGCAACACCGCCATGGTCCTCGCCGAGCAGAAGCTGATTCCCCGCGTCTTCGCGGCGGTCGTTCGGCCCATCACCGCCGTGCGGACGCTTGTTGCGCACGAGCATGGAGCCGTCGGTCCCGGCAAGGACTGCGCCTATGAAAACCCCATCCTCAAGGCGGTCACCGGTTTCCCGATGGCGATGGAGGGGAAGACGGCCGCTTGCGCCCACCTAAGTCCGGTCGGCAATATCGCCGCCGCGACCTGCGATCTGTGGTCGAACGAATCAGTGCAGAACATCAAGCTCCTCGGCGCAATGGCTCCGACGTGTTACGCGGAACAACTCATCTACGACTGCCGCCTCATGAACCGCGCCGCACGCGATGGGCAGGCGCTTCGCATGCGCGATTGGCTGGTCGAATCCGACGCGGGACTCGACCCGCAGGCTCTTGTCCTCACCCCCGAAAACGCCGTCCGCTTCGGCAAGGTCATCGTTTCGAATCCGACGCCGTATGCCGCCGGTCGCGCCGTGGGTCTCGAGGCGGTGAAGATCCTCAGGAACGCCCATGTGAACGGGAGCGTGACGATCGCGGAACAGGAATTGACGTATCTTGATTCCATGGCGGCATCCCTCGAGGAAATGCCGGACAGCGAGGAGGAGTTCATACGCGAGATGATGGACGAGGTGGACGCCGACAAGTTCATCGCCGGGGATTACGGCCTTGACTGACGGCGCGGGAATTGGAGAAGCGCCATGAAGGCGGCGGTTTTCCCGGGCCGGTCGGGAAGATGCGGATGACCGTGGGCGCCTTGATCGCTGAAAGGCGCGCGGTTCAGTCGCGTTCCGCCATGGAGGAAGCCTTGGGCGGCGCATAGGCGCGGGCCGGCTTTTTTCGTCGAAAACCGGCCTTGCGCCGTTGCGTCAATCCATCCCCCTCTTGGCTTCGCGCAATGCCCGGAGGATGTCCGCGAGCAAATCCTCGCCTGATTCGAGACCGACGGACATTCGGACCAATCCCGCGGTTATACCCCGCAACTCCCGTTCCGCCGGCGGCATGGACGCGTGCGACATGCCCGCGGGATGGGTGACGATGCTCTCGACTCCGCCAAGGCTGACCGACAGGAGGGGCAGTCGCAGACGACGAAGGAACGGCATCGTCAATGCTTCTTCCGCCAGTTCGAAGGACAGAACGGCGCCGCCGCCCGAAGCCTGGCGCTCGTGTATCTCCCGGCCCGGATGTCCGGCAAGGGTGGGGTAGTGAACCTTTCTCACTTCCGGAAGCGCCGCCAATCGTTCCGCCAGCCAATGCGCCGTTCTCTGTTCCGCCTCCAGCCTTGCGGCGAGCGTCCTGATTCCGCGGAGAAGCAGCCATGAATCCTGCACGCCCAGGACCGCCCCGAAAGCGTTTTGAATGAATTTCAATCTGTCGCCCAGTTCCTCCGTGCGGGTCACGGCCGCTCCGGCGAGAATATCCGAATGCCCGTTCAGGAATTTGGTGGCGCTATGAACGGTCAGATCGAAGCCATATTCCAGGGGACGCTGCAGAAACGGCGTGGTGAAGGTGCCGTCGGCGATGGCCAGCAGATTGTGTTTACGCGCAATCGCCGCCGTCGCCGCCAGATCGGTTATGCGCAGAAACGGGTTTGAGGGCGTTTCGATGAATATGGCTTTGGTTCCCGGCTCCACTGCCGCTTCTATGTTCGCCGTATCCGTCGTGTCGACAAACGTCGTCCTGAGCCCCCAGCGCGAAAACAGCCGGTCAAGAACCCGGAACGTGCCTCCATACACGTCCATGCCGACGATGAGATGATCGCCCGGCTGGAACAGCAGCAACGCCGACGAGGCCGCCGCCATGCCGGACGCGAAGGCCAATCCGGACGCTCCGCCCTCGAGTTCGGCCAAGGCGTTTTCCAACGCTTCGCGCGTGGGGTTGCCGCTGCGGGCATAGTCGTAGCGTCCGGGATGCTCCGGATCCTTTTGCGAGTAGGTCGATGCCTGGTAGATGGGAACGCTCGACGCTCCGGTCGCGGGATCCCTGTCCAGTCCGGCATGAACGATGAGTGTGCTGAAATCCACGAGTCCGCCCCCTATCGCAGAGCGTCGTCGAGATCGGCAATCAGATCGGCGACGTTCTCTATGCCGATTGACAGCCGGAGCAGCCGGTTGTTGATGCCGAGCCGGTTCTTGACCGCCTCGGCCACGTCGGCATGCGTTTGGACGGCCGGAAAGGTGACGAGCGATTCCACGCCCCCGAGGCTTTCGGCGAAGGAGAACACCCTCGCCGTCGCCAACACGCGCGGAACCAGATCCGGATCGTCCACTTCGAACGACAGCATTCCCCCGAATCCCCGCGCTTGCCTTCGCAGCCGTTCGTGTCCCGGATCTCCGGTCAGGCCGGGATAATGCACCTTTGCGACGCGCGGATGCCCGGCAAGAAATTCCGCGACCGCCAGCGCGTTCGTTTGCTGCCTGTCCATACGGATCGCCAGGGTTTTCAGCCCACGCAGAAAAAGCCACGAATCCAAAGGGCCCAGAACGCCGCCCGTGGCGTTCTGTATGGCGGCGAGTCTTGCCCCCATTTCCTCCGTCAGGCATACCGCCGCCCCGGCGATCACGTCGTTATGCCCGCACAGGTACTTGGTGGCGCTGTACACCGCGATGTCGGCCCCATGCTCGAACGGCCTGAACAGGTAGGGAGTGAGAAACGTGTTGTCCACCACCATTGTCGCGCCTGACGCATGCGCCGCGTCGGCGAGGGCGGCGACGTCCGCCACCCGCATGAGCGGATTGGTCGGTATTTCAGCCACCACCGCCGCCGCGCCGCCCGCGTCCAGTTCGCGCAGCACAGCCCGGGTGTCGGATGTATCCACATAAACGGGAACGATGCCAAGCGGCCGGAAGAACCGTTCCAGAAGCCGGATGGTGCCGCCATAGGGGTCCTCGGTGCAGAGCACGCGCTTGCGCCCCGATTCGAGAACAAGGCGCATGACGGCGTCCAGCGCCGCCATGCCCGAGGCGAAAGCGCATGCTCTGGCGCCGCCGCCCACTTCGACGAGCGCCTTCTCCAATGTGGAGCGGGTCGGGTTCGCGGTGCGCGAATAATCGTAACCGGTGCTTTCGCCCAGGCGCGGGTGGCTGAAGGTTGCCGTCTGATGGATTGGGGTCGACAAAGATCCGGTGCGCGGATCGCTTCGCCCGCCCGCTTGCGCCAACCATGTTTCCAGTTGCATACGCTTCGTCCCTTCATATCATAGTGAACATATGTGAATAATATGGATTAAGGATGGAAAATGGAATCCCTAAAATCGGATGATGACGGGAATGTCCCCACGGAAAGCGAAATCAGGCGGTATGGCCGTCAAATCATCATTCCCGAAATTGGGTGGAGCGGACAGAACAGACTGAAAAACGCCCGGGTGCTTGTGGTGGGAGCGGGGGGATTGGGGGCGCCGGTGGTTTTGTACCTCGCCGCGGCGGGGGTGGGATGCATCGGATTGGCTGACGCCGATACGGTCGATGAATCCAATTTGCAGCGCCAGGTGATATATACCACCAACGATATTGGCCATTCCAAGGCGCTGTCGGCGCGGGACAGGATTCTGGCGCTCAACCCCTGGGTGCGGGTGACGGCTTTCGAGACGTTCATCAATAGCTCCAATGCCCTGGAGATACTCCGTGATTTCGACGCGGTCGTCGACTGTTCGGACAATTTTCCCACCCGGTACCTGGTGAACGACGCCTGCGTGCTCCTGGGAAAACCGAACGTGTTCGGCGCAATCCATCGCTTCGAGGGGCAGGCAAGCGTTTTTGGGGCGGCGAACGCCCCATGCTACCGCTGCTTCTTCGCCGAGCCGCCGGCGCCGGGCGTTGTGCCGACCTGCGCCGAAGCGGGCGTCCTGGGCGTTCTTTCCGGCATCATCGGGTCCGTACAGGCCGCCGAGACCATCAAGCTTCTCCTGGGCGGCGGAAACCTTCTTGCGGGACGCCTGCTTTTGGTCGATGCCTGGACGATGAACTTTCGTGAAATAGCCATCAAGAAGGATCCGCGCTGTCCCGTATGCGGCGAAAATCCCAGCATCGGGGAGTTGATCGACTACGACGCGTTCTGCGGCGTCAAAAAATCCGGCGATGCCGAAGAGGACTGGAGCATGGACGCGGTCGCGATGAAAAACATGATGAGGCGGGATCCCCGGCTCAAAATCGTCGAAATACGGGAAGCGCATGAAAGCGAACTTATTGCCTTTCCCAACCGTTTGGTCATGCCTCTGCGCGATGTGGCGAAACGGCGGGGCGAGTTCGATCCCTCGTGCGTCATGGTGTTCGTGTGCAAGTTCGGCATCCGGAGCGGGTCCGCCGTCCGGCTTCTCAAGGAAACGGGATATGGGGGCAAAGTGTACAATCTGCGCGACGGCATTTTCGGCTGGATGCGCGAAGCCGAGAGGGCGTTCCCCGGAGGCGGGGCGTGAAGGTTCTGGTTGGGCTAAGCGGCGGCGTCGATTCCGCCGTGACGGCCGCGCTTTTGAAGCGAAGGGGGTGCCGGGTCGCCGGCGCGACCATGAGTCTGTGGCGGGATGGACGGTATCGCGGCGGCGGAAAGGACGCCTGTTTCGGTCCAGGCGAAAAAGAGGACATTGAAGCCGCCGCGGAGGTCAGCCGCATCCTCGACATCCCCCATGCGGTGGTCGACTGTTCCGACGCCTACGAACGCATGGTGGTGGAGCATTTCCGCGCCGGCTACCGCGCCGGCCGGACGCCCAACCCCTGCGTCCGCTGCAATGGCGCGATCAAGTTCGGCCTCCTGCCGCGATTGGCGAAGAAGGCGGGAATGGATTTCGAATATTTCGCCACCGGCCATTATGCGCGATTGATCCCCGGGACGGACCGCATGCGGCTGCATACCGGACGGGACGGGGGCAAGGATCAGGCATACTTCCTGTATCGTCTGGGACAAAAGCAGTTGCGAACCGCCCTGATGCCGCTCGGCGAATTCGGCAAACATCAGGTGCGGCGCATGGCGCTGGAGTTCGGCCTGCCTGTTCATGACAGGCCGGACAGCCAGGACTTCTATTCCGGCGATCACAGGGAGTTGTTGCGGGCCGGCGGCGGACGGGGAAGAATCGTCCATGCCTCGGGCCGTTGCCTGGGGCGGCACGAGGGCGTATGGAATTTCACCATTGGGCAAAGGAAAGGGTTGGGGGTGTCCCATCCGACCCCTTTGTATGTCGTTGAAATCAATCCCGAGCGGAATGAGATCGTGGTGGGCGACGCTGATGCGGCGACGAGCCATGCGCTGACGGCCGTCGATGTGAATTGGGTGTCCATCCCCCCTCCGGAGTCGGAATTCACCGCCGGCGTCAAGGTGCGTTCCTCCGGCCGCGCCGTTCCCTGCCGGGTGTTTCCGGCGGTCGGCGGATTCCATGCCGATTTTCCCGACGGCATTTTCGGGGTGGCGCCCGGCCAATCGGCGGTTTTGTACCAAGGCGACATGGTGCTCGGCGGCGGAATCATCGATTCGGCGAAATGAACACGGGGAAGAAATGGATCTGTCCGGGATATTGAAGAAGGCGCGCGAAAAGCGCTTCGCCTTGACGCCGTCGGAAATCGCATCGTTGCTCGACGTGGAGGCCGGCGCCGATCGCGCCGATTTGTTCGAGGCCGCGTATGCGGTCAAATGCATGTATTCGGGAAGGAACGTCAGCCTGCGCGGGCTTATCGAGATGGGAAATGCGTGCGCGAAAAACTGCCTGTATTGCGGGATCCGGCGCGACAACGCGAAGGTGGAGCGTTTTCACCTTTTCGAGGATCAGGTCGTCCGAATGGCCGAGTGGGCGCATCGGGAGGGGTATGGTTCCGTCGTCATCCAGTCCGGCGAGATGGAATCGGACGAACACACGGAATTCGTCGCCGCGATCTTGCGAAGGATAGCCGGTTTTTCAGGCGGGGAATTGGGCGTTACGCTCTCTTTGGGGGAGCAGCGCGAGGAGGTGTATCGTTATTGGCGGGAAGCGGGGGCGCGCCGCTATCTTTTGCGCATTGAAACGTCATCCCCCGAGCTGTACCGGCGTCTGCATCCACCCGATCACAGTTTTCACAGGCGCGTGGGGTGTCTTCGCGCGCTTCGAAAACTTGGCTACCAGGTCGGAAGCGGCGTCATGTCGGGGCTGCCGGGACAGACCGTCGGGCATTTGGCGAACGACATGCTCTTTTTCCGCGACATGGACATCGACATGATCGGCATGGGGCCTTTCGTCCCCCATCCCGACACCCCCCTTGGCGAAGGGACGACGCTTTCCGCGCGATATCTGTCGGAGCAGTTGCATATCGGTCTGAAAATGATAGCCGTGGCGCGACTCTATCTTCACGACGTCAATATCGCCGCGACGACCGTTCTCCAAACGCTTGCGCCGGACGGGCGCGAACAGGGATTGCTGGCCGGCGCCAATGTGCTCATGCCCAACATTACGGACGCGGCGTACCGGGAAAAGTACATGTTGTATCCGAACAAGCCCTGCATCGGCGAAAACGCCGGCCAGTGTCGCGGATGCCTGTCCCTGCGGGTCACGGGAATAGGCGAAGCGATTCTTTGGGATCAAAGCGGGGATTCGCCGCATTATGCGGCCCGTTGCGGAAATCGCACCGGCGCCGTGTGAGGGAATTATACCGGGTGCGGTCCGAAATTGCGACAATTGAGGATGGGGGTCGCCCTGTTCCGCATCCGCTTCCCTTGGCCGTTTCACGGCTGTGCGCAGTCGAGGGGATCCCCCCCCCGGACCGTGAACGGTATGCGACATGCTTCCGCGCCGTGCGTCGATCGAATCCCAACCATTCGCGTCGTGTGATCGCGCCGCGACGAAAACCCGCTTGCACCGCGAATATTTCTGGAAAGGAGTGAATCGTCATGGATGCGGATGCCATGGAATCCAACGAGGAAGAAATCCGGAGACGGGTGGATGCGATACTTGCCGGCATGCCGCGTCCGATGGCGGCCCTGTCGGGGGGCGTTGACAGCGCCTTGTTGGCGGCGAGGGTTTCGCTGGTCGGCGGCGGCGCCGCGACTCTGGTGGGAGCGATGTACGCCGGGGAGGAAACCGAACGCGCGCGGATGGTGGCGCGGCTGCTCGGCCTTCCCCATCACGAGGTGTTCGTGGACGCGCTGTCCGTGGAGGAGATCCGTTCCAATCCCCTGGACCGATGCTATCATTGCCGACGCTTCGGTATGGGCCGCCTGGTCGAGTTGGCCAAGGCGGAAGGCTATGGAATCGTCGTCGACGGCGAAAACGCGGATGACGCCGGCGACTATCGTCCGGGCGTTCGGGCGATGCGGGAATTGGGGCTTCGCGCCCCCCTGCGGGAAGCGGGGATGACCAAGGCGATGATACGCCGATGGTCGGCCGATCTTGGGCTTCCCACGGCCGACATCCCGGCCGCGGCCTGCCTGGCGAGCCGCTTCCCCTACGGTTCCCCCTTGACCGATAACGCATTGCGGCAGGTCGAGCGCGCGGAAGCCTACCTTCGGGGTTTGGGCGTGCGGCAGGTTCGGGTCCGCCATTACGGGGATACGGCGCGCATTGAAGCAGAGCCTGAAGCGATTCCCGTTATTTCCGCATCGCCGTTGCGCCAGAGGATTCTTGATGCACTCAATGAGATGGGTTATGGCAGGGTGACAGTGGATTTGGCCGGTTACAGGACAGGCAGTTTGAATCCTGTCGGCATGCAATCTTTCGAGTCCGACCCCCAAGACGAGGCGACAAGATGAAATTCTCCACAAAATCCCGTTATGCGCTTCGCCTGATGCTTGATCTCGCCAACGCCGGCAAGGGGGAATATGTTTCGCTCAAGGATGTTTCCGAAAGACAGGGCATTTCGCTCAAGTACCTCGAGCAAATCGTTTCGCAATTGGCCAGAACCGGGCTGGTGAAAAGTTCCAGGGGGCCGCAGGGAGGCTACAGGCTGGCCAAGGACGCCTCTCAATACACGCCCGGCGACGTTATCCGCGCCATTGAGGGAAATATCGCCGTTGTGGCATGTCTGGGCGACCATCCCAATGCCTGCGCGCGGTCCGCGTATTGTCCAACCCTCGGATTCTGGGAGGGAATGAATACGCTGCTTAACAATTATCTTGACAGTATGACATTGCAGGCAATGGCGTAGTTCCCGAATGCAGGCGATGAAGGCGGGCTTGGCGAAAACCGGTTCGAGTACGCTCATGAATCCAATGACCTGCGGAATTTCCGGCACGGCGGCCTCCTTTTACAAGGCGTCCGTTCAACACCAAATAACAGAATCGCCATGCCATTTTTCAACTTATAGCGGATGATTCCGAAAACAAAATTTCCAAAAATGCTTCCGCTTGGGGAGCAATGGGTCGATTTTTCGTCAGGACGGGCGATACCGCCGACCTTGCAACAATTCCCGACGCAACATGGAAATCCAGGATGCGCTGGAGAGAATCAAACAGGGGTCTGTTTGATTTTCTCCAAAAGCCCACTATAAATGACAGAGGTAAAAACGACGGGAGGGCTGTGAACGGGAGCACGCTTCATGGAGATTTTGGCCGGTGTTTCTCGGGACGGCGACGCGCGCATTCGGATCCGGAAAGTCGATCTTGCCGAACCGGGACCGGATGAAGCGCTCGTCAAGATCGTCGCCTGCGGCGTTTGCCATACCGATGTCTGGATGATGGCGTCCGGCGG
>JAIRTL010000048.1 GCA_031254915.1 Planctomycetota bacterium | reverse complement strand
GGCAAACGCTTCCTTTTCGCGCATGATCGGATCTCCCGGCTTTTCTCACGACATCAACTTCAATCGTAGGGAAGACAAGGAGTTGGAACAAGAGACTATGGTCGCGTTGTAGTGCTAATTTGTCTTCAGGCTCTAAGAACGGCGGTATCGGGGTGATTGTACGAAGCATCCAGAAGGCGCGGGAGACACCCGGACAGGATTACTCTCCGGATGCGAGTCGCGATGGACGGCTTCCTGCGGAAATGGGTCAACGACCGTGAATTGGACAACACGAATATCCGCATCGGGCAGGAAGTGATCTTCACACCCCGGATGAATTCTCGGTACAGCGGCAGCGCTTCCCGGATGCCGGGCGATAGGCAAACAACCCCATCCACCAGGATGGGGTTGTTCGATTGATGCCATGAAAGCGGGGGCAGTCGCCATACGGGCGGCTACTGCCTCCGTTCCTTGAGGTGATCAAAGTATTGCTTCGTTTCGACGGCGCACACGCCGGAGAGCGCCATCAGCGCGACAAGGTTGGGGAAGGCCATGAGCCCGTTGGTGATATCCGCGACCGTCCAGACGAAGTCGAGCGGCAGGAATGCGCCGCAGCCGACGACAAGGATGTACAGAATGCGGTAGGGCAGGGTCGCCTTGGTGCCGCAGAGGTACGACATGCAGCGTTCTCCGTAGTACGCCCATCCGAGGATCGTGGTGAAGGCGAAGAGGATGAGGCACAGGGTCATTACCTGGGGGCCGATGGAGGGGAAGCCGAAGGCGAAGGCGGCCTGGGTCATCTGCGCGCCGCGTGCTTCTCCCATCCAAGCGCCGGAGACGACGAGAGTGAGACCAGTGACGGAGCAGACGATGAAGGTGTCGATGAAGGTACCGGTCATCGAGATGAGGCCCTGTTCCGCAGCCCACTTCGTCTTCGCGGCGGCTGAGGCGATAGGCGCCGAGCCGAGGCCGGCCTCGTTCGAGAAGATGCCTCTGGCGACGCCGTTTCGTATCGCCGCGGCGAACGCGGCGCCGGCGAAGCCTCCCACCGCCGCCTGTCCCGAGAAGGCGCTCTTGAAGATGAGGGCAAAGGCGCTCGGCACGAGGTCGATGTGCATGATGAGGATGATGATGCCGAAGAGGAAGTAGACGACCGCCATGAACGGCACGACTTTCGAGGCGACGTTGGCGATGGATTTGAGGCCGCCGAGGACGACGATGGCGACAAGCACGGCGAGCACCATGCCGGTGGCGACGTGCGGAATGCCGAACGCACCGTAGCAGGCGTCGATGATGGAGTTGGCCTGGGTGGTGGTACCGATGCCCATGACACCGGCGGCGGCGCCGAAGATCGCGAAGAGAATGGCGAGCCAGCGGAATTTCGGCCCGAGTCCCAATTCGATGTAACGCATGGGACCACCGGAGACTTCGCCCTTTTCATCGGTGACGCGGTACTTGATGGAGAGAAGACCCTCGGCGTACTTGGTGGCAATGCCAAGGAAGGCGGCGAACCACATCCAGAACAGTGCGCCGGGTCCGCCGGTGGCGACGGCGGTGGCGACGCCGACGATGTTGCCGGTGCCGATGGTGGCGGCAAGCGCGGTGCAAAGCGACTTGAAGCTGGTGACGTCACCCTCGCCCTCGTTGGGCGCTGTGAAGATCAACTTCAATGCCATGCCGAGCTTGGTGACCTGGAGGAGCTTGAGGCGCACTGTGAGGATGAACCCGGTGCCCAGAAGCAATACGAGCATCGGCAAACCCCAGACAAAGGAGTCTAAACTGTCGAGGATTCCCATGATACTATCCATCGCGATCTCCCATCCTTGACTACCTTCTCTCTATCCATTGCGACTCGACTCGACGCACCGCCGAAAGCGATCCGGGGGAGCGCGGGAAACGCATGCGCAACCACCCGCCTTCATAATCGCTAAGGGATGCCTTCGCGTTGGCCGCTGACAATGTCGGGATTGCCCGCTGACTGCCCACACCCCGCCTCCGCCGGGAATAGTTCTCCCCGCCCGGCGCAGAAATCCGTCCACAGGTATGGGTATGCAAAGAAAATTATATGGATTGCGGCGGCAAAATGCAACCCCATATGTGGCCGCTTCCGCGAAAATAGGGAATGCTTCCCCACCCATTTTTGCGGACCCGGCAGGTTTGCGATGCCTTTGCCGGTCAGGGAATGTGGACCTTCCGTCCCTCTCTGGCGAAGAAGGAATTCTGGAAAAGTTTTTTCGTCTCCCGTTCCATGCGGGCGAGTTTGGCGTCGCCGTAGGCCGGTTCGTGGTGGATGATGGCCAGTTTGCGGACGCCGGCCATCCGGGCCGTTTTCACCGCCATCTCCGGCGTGCTGTGTCCCCAGCCGCGCCGGCGCTCGTTGTACTCGTGCGCGTCGTGCTGGCCGTCGTGGGCGAGGAGGTCGGCGCCGTTCGCGAACCGGGCGAGGAGGGGATCGCCGTTTTCGGCATCGCCTTCGACGTCGGTGGCGTAGACATACGACCTGCCGCGATATTCGAGGCGGAAATTCAGCACCCCCTCCGCCGGATGCTTCGGGTTCCTGAGCGCCTTGACGACGACGTCCCCGGCGTGGAGGCGCGCCGCCTTGCCAAGCAGCTCCGGCGCCTTCTTCCCCGGCGCCCAGCGCACCGCCATGCCGTTTTCGAAATTGTCGCAGGTGAAGTTCATGCCCATGTTCCGGAGCGCCACCGGGTGCGCCGGCGGGTTGGACAATTCGCTCAACGCGCCGAGGATGTCGCCGCCCTCGTCCACGGGGCCGTATATGTACGCTTTCGTGGTCTTGAGGTAGGCGGGTTTGAAGTAGAGAAGTCCGGACGTGTGGTCGTGATGGTTGTGGGAGAAGAACATGGCGAATTCGAGCGGTTTCTTCGGACGCGCCAACCTCTGGCCTAACTTGATGATCCCGGTGCCGGCGTCGAAAATGAGCAGTCTGCCGCCGACCCTGATCTCCTGCGATGTGGTGTTGCCGCCGTAGACTAGGGTTGTCGGGCCGGGGACGGGGTAGCTCCCGCGCACGCCGTGGAAAACGATGGTTATGGTCGGTTCGCTCGCGGTCATCTTCGTCCCGGTTAAAAATCGGCCAATTGTTTCAGTACGTTACGACATTTCACATCGCGGCGCAATCCCATACCGGCGCTCCCCGCCTCCGGCATTCTCCCTTTCATCCGCTTCTGCGCAGCCAGAGGACAAGGCTGAACCCGATCGCGACACACAACAGCGACCCGAAGAGATGCAAGGCGACGGTCAGGAAAGCCCACCCGGCGCGGCCGGTGCGCAACAGATCGATCACTTCGAGGGAAAACGCCGAAAAGGTGGTGAACGCGCCGAGAAAGCCAGTGATGAGCAGGAGTCGCCATTCCGGAGCCGAGTCGGGATGCAGATCGAAGATGGTGGCGAGAACCCCTATGGCGAATCCACCCAGCACGTTGACGGCCAGAGTCCCCAGCGGCATATGGCGGTGCAGCGAGTTCAGCGCCAGCGCCAGCCCCCAGCGCGACAACGCGCCGGCGCAAGCGCCCGCGCAAACAGCCAGAATGGAACGGTACATGCGTCTTCGCCCCCCTGCCGGTCAACCCTTTTCCGGTTCGCCCGGTTCTACGCCGTCGACTCTGGCCGTCAGCCCGCCGCGGCGGAGGATGGCGGTGATCCCGTCGCCGATGGCGGCGTCGGCAGCGTCGACGAGCGGATTGCCGACTCTATCGAGAACGACGGCGTAACCGCGGGACAGCACGTCGAGAGGTGACAGCCCCTGAAGGCGCGCCGCCGCGATTTCGACCCTGTTTCCCACCTGGTCGAGGTTTCTTCGCGCCGCCGCGTCCAGCCGCGACGCCGCCTCGTCGAGCCGTTGCCATAGGGTCATATACATATCTAGTGGCCTTCGGTATGCTTGGCGCGCCGCCACGCCCTCGAGCCGGGTTCGCCGGTCGCGGACCGCCCCCGAGAGGGCGCGCGTCAGCATGGCGGCGGCGTGGGCGATCCTTTCGCGCAGGCGTCCCTGGTCCGGGGCGATCCGTTCCGCCGCCTCGGACGGCGTCGCCGCCCTGGCGTCGGCGACGAAATCGGCGATGGTGAAGTCGGTTTCATGGCCGACCGCGCTCACGACCGGCGTGCGCATGGCGGCGATCGCCCGCGCCACCGCCTCCTCGTTGAATGCCCAGAGGTCCTCCAGGGAGCCACCGCCCCTGCCGACGACTACAACATCGGCGCCACCCCAGTCGTCGAGTGCCGCCAGCGCGGCGGCGATCTCCGCCGCCGCCCCTTTTCCCTGCACAGACGCAGGCGCGACGACGATACGCAGATTCGGCGCGCGCCGGCGGAGGATTTTCAGCATGTCCCTGAGCGCCGCACCGGCGGCGCTCGTGACGATGCCGACCGTTTTGGGCGATTCGGGAAGCGGAACCTTTCGCTCCGAATCGAACAGACCTTCCGCGGCGAGCTTGGTCTTCAATTCCTCGAATCGGCGCCAGAGATCGCCGGCGCCGGTTTTGAGGAAGGAGGTGACGACGAGCTGGTAGCGGCCGCGCGGCTCATAGACGGCGAGCCTTCCCTTGGCGAGGACTTTTTCGCCGTCCGCGGGGAGGTCGCCCATGCGGGTGGCCGCGCTTTTCCAGACGACGGCGTCGAGGAGCGCGTATTCGTCCTTGAGGGAAAAATAAACATGCCCGGACGGCGACGTCTTTATTCCGGACACCTCTCCCTCCACCGTCACCGCGCCGATGCCGGTCTCGAGAAGCCCTTTGATGCGCCGGGTTACCTCGCTCACGGTGAGCGGGTCCGGTTTCGCGACTTCCCGCGCTGGGTGACGCAATCCTCGGCGCATGACGGCCCCTTTTTCAGGATATCCGTCCGAGTATCGTCCAACCGGGAGCGGAATGCAATGCCCGTTTTCTCGGGAAGGCGGGACGCGGGTATGGCCGTTT
Organism: Planctomycetota bacterium; assembly: GCA_031254915.1. Taxonomy (GTDB): domain Bacteria; phylum Planctomycetota; class SZUA-567; order SZUA-567; family SZUA-567; genus JAIRTL01. The sequence goes on along the minus strand of JAIRTL010000048.1, from coordinate 2,914 downwards.
TTTTGACAGTGATACATAAGGCCCGACATATCGGCCGACGGCGGATACGATTCCGGGATCGCCGACGGCTATCTTTCGTGTTGACGGAACGGTGAATGTTGTGATGTAATATACGATTCCCTAATTTCTGCGCGAACACGCTTGCCCTATGCGGAGAACAGATCCAATGAAGCCAATCGATTTCGATCTGGAAGTCGGCATCACTTTTGACGATGTCCTCATGCTCCCCCAGAAGAGCGACGTCGTGCCGTCGACGGTGAATACGGCGACCAAGTTTTCGCGAAACATTTCCCTCAACATTCCCCTCGCGTCCGCCGCCATGGACACCGTCACCGAGGGCACGCTCGCCATCGCCCTCGCGGAGCAGGGCGGCATCGGCGTCATCCACAAGAACCTTCCGCCGTTCGAACAGGCCAAGCAGGTCGACCAGGTCAAGCGTTCCGCCAACGGCGTCATCGCCGACCCGGTGAAGCTGAATCCCACCGATCCCGTCTCCGTCGCCCGGGCGATCATGGACGACAGGAATCTTTCCGGGATTCCCATCGTCCTCGACGACAACCGCCTGGTCGGCATACTCACGCGCCGCGACCTTCGCTTCCAGCACAAGGACGACACCCCCATTTCGGAAGTGATGACCAGGGACAAGCTCGTCACCGCCTCGGCCGGAACCGGTCTCGACGAGGCGCGCGACCTCCTGTTCAAGAACAAGATCGAAAAACTCATCCTCGTGGACGGCGACGGCAAGCTCCAGGGCCTCATCACCATCCGCGACATCAACAATTTCGACCGCTATCCGCTCGCCTGCCGGGATGACCGCGGACGCCTGCGCGTCGGCGCGGCTGTCGGCGTGAACGACGATGAACGCGTCATCATGCTCGTCGAGGCCGGCGTCGACGTGCTTGTCGTCGATACCGCCCACGGCCATAGCCAGAACGTGATGAACGCGGTCGAACGCTACAAGAAGGCGGTCGGCGACCGGGTCGACATCGTCGCCGGCAACGTCGCCACGGAAGAGGGCGCGCGCGACCTCATCAAGGCCGGCGCCGATGGCGTCAAGGTCGGCATCGGCCCCGGCTCGATCTGCACCACCCGCGTGATCGCCGGCGTCGGCGTGCCGCAGATGTCCGCCATCTGGGCTGCCGGACGCGCGACGCGCGAGGCCGGGATTCCGCTCATCGCCGACGGCGGCATCAAGTTCTCGGGCGACATCGCCAAGGCGATTGCTGCCGGCGCGCAATGTGTCATGGTCGGGAGCCTCCTCGCCGGCACTGACGAAGCCCCGGGCGAACAGATCCTCCACCAGGGCAGAATGTATAAGGCGTACAGGGGCATGGGCAGCCTCGGCGCGATGAGTTCCGGCACCTCCGGCGAGCGCTACCGCCAGGGCGGCAGCCCGGCCGACAAACTCGTCCCCGAGGGGATTGAGGGCAGGGTCCCTTCCAAGGGGCCGTTGGAACCGTACGTCTATCAGCTCGTGGGCGGCCTCAAGTCGGGTATGGGATACATCGGCGCCGGCACGATTCCGGAACTCCAGGCGCGGACGCGTTTCATCCGCATCACGGCGGCGAGCCTGCACGAAAGCCATCCGCACGACATCACGATCACCAAGGAAGCACCGAACTACCGGCCCGACTGACGGGGGAAAGCATGGAGAAGAGGCGCCAGACCGTTCTGGTCGTTGATTTTGGCGGCTCGAGCACCGAAAACATGGCGCGTCTTATCCGCGAGCAGCGGGTTTACGCGCGCATCGTGCCGTGCACGGCCGACATTTCGGAGATCCACGCCGAGAACCCGCTCGCGCTCGTTCTCGTCGGCGGCAAGACGGCGTATCACGAAGGCAAGCCGCTGACCTGCGATCCGGCGTATTTGTCCATGGGCATTCCCGTGCTCGCCGTCGGTCTCGGGCTCAGGTTCATGATCGAGGCGCTCGGCGGCGAGGGGCGCGATCGCGAGCCGTGCATCCCGGAAAAGCGCATGGTCCGCACCTCCGGAACGTGCGCCATCTTCGGCCGCATGCCGGTCGAGTTCGAGGCGCTGATCGCCGGCTCCGACCTGGTGGCGAAGCTTCCTCCCGGCTTCCGCGTCGCCGCCAAGTCACAGGACGTCCCGCACGCTGCGGTGGTGAACGAGAAGGCTCGACAGTTCGGCCTTGCCTTCCATCCCGAGTCCGAGGACACGCCCCCCGGCCGCGATTTGATCCGTAACTTCCTCTACAACATCTGCGGCGCCGACGGCGACTGGGACATGGACAGTTGCATCGAGGAGTGCATCCGGCGGGCGCGCGCCGACATCGGCGACGGCCACGTTCTTCTCGCCCTGTCGGGCGGGGTCGATTCGACCGTTGTCGGCGTGCTTCTCCACCGCGCCATCGGCGGCCGTCTGCACTGCGTGTTCGTCGACCATGGGCTGCTGCGGAAAAACGAGTGCCGGGACATCCTCGACCAGTACCGCTCGGACTTCAACCTCAACGTCATCGGCGTCGATGCCGCCGACCGCTTTCTCTCGGAACTCGCCGGCGTCACCGATCCCGAGGAAAAGCGGAAAATCATCGGCCGCGTCTTCATCGAGGTGTTCGAGGAGGAGGCGGCGAAATTGACGAACGTCCGCTTCCTCGCCCAGGGCACCATCTATCCGGACGTCATCGAGTCGTATTCGCTCCACGGCCGTACGCTCGTCAAGAGCCACCACAACGTCGGCGGGCTTCCGGAAAAACTCGGCCTGGAGCTTGTCGAACCCCTACGCGAGCTGTTCAAGGACGAGGTGCGCAAGCTCGGCATGGCGCTCGGCGTCCCGGCCGACAAGATCTGGCGGCATCCGTTCCCCGGTCCCGGCTTGGCGGTGCGCATCATTGGCGAGGTGACCGCCGAGCGGGTGGCGCTGTTGCAGGAGGTCGACGCCATCGTCCTCGAGGAGA
>JAIRTL010000129.1 GCA_031254915.1 Planctomycetota bacterium | reverse complement strand
CTGGAAGCGCGCCATCCTCCATGTCGATATGGACGCGTTTTACGCGTCTGTGGAACAACTCGACAACCCCGAATACCGGGGCAAGCCGGTTTTGGTCGGCGGCGCCGCGGATTCGCGCGGCGTCGTTTCGGCGGCTTCCTACGAGGCTCGCCCCTACGGCGCCAGGAGCGCCATGCCGATGGCGAAGGCGATTCGCCTGTGCCCGCACGCGATTATCGTGACGCCTCCGAGGATGAACCGCTATCGCGAGATATCGGACATAATCTTCGCCATCTTCGGTCGGGTGACGCCGCTTGTCCAACCGGTCAGTCTGGACGAGGCATTCCTCGACGTCACCGGATGCCAGCGCCTGCACGGCGACCCGGTCACGATTGCCCGCCGCATTCGCCTGAGCATCAAGCGGGAGACCGGTCTTACCGCTTCCGTTGGCGTCGCTTCATGTCGGTTTGTAGCCAAGATCGCATCCGACCTGAACAAACCCGACGGTCTCGCCGTCATTCCGGAAAATGAGATGCTCGAACGGCTCGCGCCGCTGTCGGTATCCCGGATATGGGGCGTCGGCCCGGTGACGGGCGGTAAATTGGAGCGGCTCGGCGTCAAGACGATCGGTCAACTCAGGGAATGGCCAGAAGATGCGCTGGTGAACGCGCTTGGCCAGGCGGGAGCCGACCTGTTTCGATTGGCGCGCGGCATCGACGATTCCAGCGTCCGGCCGGACGAAGAGGAAAAGTCGATCTCGCACGAAACGACGTTCGCGAAAGACATCGTCGACCGCGATGAGTTGGAGACGGTTCTTCTCGGCCTTGCCGAAAAAGTGGCGTGCCGGCTTCGCCGGCACGCCCTTTCGGGGCGGGTGGTGCTTCTCAAGCTTCGTTACGACGACTTTACGATGGTTACGCGGCGGAAAACGCTCCATTCGCCGACCTGTCTCGCCGTAACCGTATCCAAGGTCGGCGTCGAACTCCTGCGTGAGCGGACGGAAGCGGGGACGCGCCCGGTCAGGCTTCTGGGCGTCGGCGTCTCCGGTTTCGCGGACAAAGGCGGGCAGGGGGGGCTTTTCCGCAACGAGGCGGAAGACGATCCGCGCGTCGAACGCCTCGAACGGACCGCCGACAGGATTCGCGAAAAACTCGGAAAGGCGGCGATTCAACGCGCATCCCTGAAGTTTCGGGAATAATCCGCCCCAAAAAGCGATAGTTTGCTAGGTAAGCCGCAATAATGCGGCCGAGGGTTCTTTTCTCATGGAGGCAATGCATGAAACATGCGCATATCGCGTCGGCGCTCCTCTTGATTCCCGCCATCGCTCTTTCCGCCCGCGCCGACGAATCGTTTGTTCTTGAAAATGGCCTGAAGGTGATTCTCGCGCCCCGGCCGGCAGCGCCTGTCGTGACCGCCCAGGTGCTGGTCAAGGCCGGGTCTTCGGAGGAGGCGGGGCCGTCCGAGTACGGGCTTGCGCATCTGAACGAGCATATGGCTTTCAAGACCACGGCGAAACGGACAGTGGGGGAGATCGCCGCCGTGGTGGAAAAGAACGGCGGCAGCTACAACGCCTACACGTCGCGGGACGAAACCGTCTACTACATCAATCTTCCCGCCGACCGGACGCCGCTCGCCCTGGACCTCCTCGCCGACATGGTTTTCCATCCCGCCTACGATCCGGAGGAATTCGCTTCCGAAAAGGAGGTCGTGGTCGAGGAGATCCGTCGTCGCAACGACAATCCCAACATCACCATCCATGATCGATTCAGCGAAATCGCCTATCCCGGACATCCCTACGGCAGGCCGGTCATCGGTTCGATCGAAACGGTTCGCGGCGTTTCGATCGAGGAGGCGGAAGCGTTCCACGACGCCTATTATCGGCCCGACAACGCCGTCCTCGTCATCGTCGGCGGCTTCGACGCGGAAAAGACGAAAGCCGACATCCGGGAATGTTTCGGCGCCGTACCGGTTCCGGAGACGCCCCTGGTCAGGCCGGCGCTGCCGACTCCGCCGGAAATCGCCGGCCCGAAGGTCGTGGTCGGCACAAGCGCGATGGCGGCGACCGCGAAGGCGTACATCGGCTTCAAGGGCTTCCCCGCCGGCGATCCCCGTTCGGTCCGCGCCGACCTTCTCGCCGCCGTCCTCTCGACCGGACGCGCCAGCCGGCTCGAGGAATCGGTGAAAAATCGCCAGGGTCTGGTTTCAAGCATTTCCGCCTACGTTGATTCCGGTCGCGACGTCGGCCTTTTCATCATCGCTTTTGACGCCGAAGCCGCGAAGGTGCCGGCGGCCGTGAAGGCGGTGCTTGCGGAATTGGAGAATATTTTCAGGGAACCGTTCGGGACGGAAGAGCTTGAAAAAGCGCGCGCGCTTGAGAAACTCGGCCTCCTCAAGCAGCGGGAATACGTTGAAAACATGGGCAGGCTGCTTGCCGCCTTCGAATACAACTACGGCGACTGGCGTCTCCTTGACAGCTATCTTCCGCAATGGGATCAGACGACGTCGGCCGATCTTGTCCAGATCGCCGCCGATCTGTTCAAGCCGGAGGCGATGAGCCTCGCCGTCCTGCTTCCCGAAAACGCCGCCGACATCGCCGACGAACTGGACGCCGTAACCGCGTTCTTCGCGCCGAAGCCGAAGCTCGACGGCGCCGCCGCCGCGCCGGAATTCGAAAAGGTCGATTTCCTTCCCGGCATTGAACTCTGGGTCATGCAGGATCCGAGGCGCGATCTTGTGAGCGTCAACGCCGGCGTCGTCGGCGGGTTGTTCGCGGAGGATGCGGCAAAAACCGGCATCGGCAATTTCATGGCGGAGGTGTGGCCGCGCGCGACAGTCGGGCGCCCGTCGACCGAGCTTGCCCTCGCCGGCGAACGGATCGGGGCGTGGCTGAGCGCGCTTTCCGGGCAGAACAGCATGCGCCTCGGCGGGTCGTTCATGCGCGACAACTGGCAGGAGGGGCTTTCGCTCTTCCTCGAAGTGCTGACCAAGCCGGCGTTCGACGCCGTCAACGTCGAGGAGACGCGGCAGGAGATACTCGCCGCCATCGCGCGTCGCGACGAGCGTCCGGCCTCGCGCGCGTTTGAGATGGCAAACCGGGCGCTGTACCGCGGGCATCCCTACGGAATGGAAGCGCTGGGAACGCGGGAAAGCATCATGGCGATCACGGCGGACGATCTCGCCGATCACTACCGTCGATACATGCACCCGGGGAGTCTGGTGATCGCGGTCGCGGGCAACGTCGATCCCGCGACCGTCAGGGACGCGCTCGCCGAGGCGCTCCGCGACTGGAGGGCGACTTCCGGCGACGTCGCATCGCCCGCGCATCCGCCGGCCGCGCTCGCGGCGGAAGAGTTCACCAGGGACGCGCGCGATCTTTCGCAGACGCAGATAGTTTTCGGTTTCCAGGGGCCGGGCCTTGGCGGCGACGACGCGGCCGCGCTTGAAGTGCTTCTCGGACACCTCTCCGGCACCGGCGGTCCCCTCTATATGGAGCTTCGCGAAAAGCAAAGCCTCGCCTACAGCGTCGGCGGCGGCTTCCGCCCGGGTCTCGGCGCCGGCGACATCAAATTCTACATCGGCACCGATCCGCAAAAGGCGGCGACCGCATTCGCCGGCATGCGGAAAATTCTTGAAAAGACGGTTCGTGAAGGCGTGAAGCGGGAAGATGTGGACGATGCGAAAAGCTACATCATCGGCCAGTACAAGTTCGCGCGGCAAAGCCTGGAGAGCCTGACAAGCGAAACGCTCTCGAACGTGCTCTACGGCCTTGGTCCCGTCTTCAACGACAGACACCTCGCCGCGATCGCGTCTGTTACGGAAGCGGATGTCCGTCGCGTCGCCGAACGGTATATCGACTTCGATAAGGCTGTCTTTGCGGTCGTCGGCACGGAGGAATCGCTCGAGGCGATCGGGAACGCGCTTTCTGAAAAATGATGGGGCGCGGACAGTATACTCAGACCGTGGGCGGCGACGCCCTCATGTTTACCGGTGGCGCGGCAATGCGTGAGGTCGACCGGTCACAGGCCACAATGCGCTGGGTGACGCCACAGGCAATACGGGCGAAGTCGATGCAGGCGTCAACATCACTGACGGGATCATGGCGCACTAACTGCGCAGATGGACAACCAAACATTACAAGCCATTGCGGATAATACCTGCCGAGGAATCGGCGGTGAACCTGTGACAATAGAAACGGATAACGGCAATGATATCCGTTTAGCCGTAATCCGCACAGGATAAGCGTCGAAACAAAAATCCGCAACCCATTGAGGTTGCGGTTGTTGTATTGGCACACCGGAGAGGAGTCGAACCCCTAACCTACAGATCCGTAGTCTGTCGCTCTATCCAATTGAGCTACCGGTGTATTTCATGGAAAACAATTATAATAATAGCTCATTTCGATGCAACGGTTTTTCGCCGGTAAAAACAGAAAATAGTATAACGCCAAATTTGGTAATGAGATACGCTTCGTTGACTGTCTCGGGCGCGTCGAGTTCCAATGTGTTACGCAGGGTATGCGAATGATGAAGGACCCCTTCCATGTGAAGACATTCATCTTTTTGTAAAAAAAAACTCAATTTTTCCGCGATCGGGTGAAGCGCGCGATATACTTCATTCAATCCGGTCGATCGTTCGGGATGTTTGTGATAATCCGGAGTGTGCTTCATTTGAAAGAGACGGCATATGAACAGCATTCGAACCTCTCGGAGGATGTGGGCGTCGGTGGCCGGTTTTTTCCGGCCTGCGCACCGTGTCGGCGGGTTCGACAGTCACTGGACGATTCGCGTCACAGCCGTTCTCGTGTTGTCGCTGGTGATGTTTACCTTCACCGTTTCGGTGTTGTTCATCGTCGCCTTGAAATTCTTCGCCGCATTCGGCCTTCAATAGTTCGCCGCAAAAAACACCCCGACAAGCGCATGAACGCCCCATAAACGGTACGCCCGGCCGGGCGGCTGCTCCCGGTCGGGCGATAGGTCGATTTCAGGACGGCGCCGGCGTCGTTACATCGCGTCCGGCGCGGACAGGCCCAGCAGGGCGAGGCCGGTGGCGATAGTGAGTCGAACCGCTTCCACGAGCGCCAGGCGGGCGGACGTAAGTTCCGCGTCGTCCGAGATCAGGCGGTGGGTTTCCTTGTCCGTGAACATGCGGTTGAAGTCGGCCGCGAGTTCGAGCATGTGGGTCGCGACCAGGCTGGGCTCGTTTTCCTTGACCGCGAGGGCGAGGGCGTCGCCGTATTCGGCAAGCTTGAGCATGACCTCTTTCTCGAGCCTGGTGGACAGCCGCTTCCAGTTGGGGGTCTCCGGCGGGCGGTCGCCGCCCTTGCGCAAGACGGAAGATAGGCGCGCGTGCGTGTACTGAAGATATGGGCCCGAATCGCCGTGCAGGTTCAGCGCCTTGTCCCAGGTGAAGACGACGTCCTTGGTCCGGCGTTGCAGGAACTCGGAGAACACCACCGCGCCGACTCCCACATGCTCCGCGAGCTTGGCGGCGTTCGCCCTGACCTCGTCGCCGCGCGCGTTTTCCTTGATCAGGGTGCGCGCCTGCTCGACCGCCCGATCGAGCACATCCTCAAGGAAAATGACCCTGCCCTTGCGGGTCGAACCGGTCGCCGCCTCTTCGCCAAACACTCCCGGCCCGAACGAGAGCATGCCGAACTTGACGTGCTCGCAGTTCTTCGCCCAATCGTAGCCCATCAGTTCGAGCGTCTTGAAGACCTGGCGGAAGTGCAGTTCCTGCTGGTTGGCGACGACGTAAAGCGATTTGTCGAAGCGGTATGTTTCATGGCGATATTCGGCGCTCGCGAGGTCGCGGGTCGCGTAGATGGTGGCGCCGTCCTTTTTCTTGATGATGCACGGCGGCATGCCGTACATCTCGAGGTCGACGACGGTCGCGCCCTGGCTTTCCTTGAGCAACCCCTTTTCGCCGAGCCGGCGGATCGTCCCGTCCATGCGGTCGTTGTAGAAGGCCTCGCCCTTGAACGCCGACTCCGGGAAGCGGACATTCATGCGTTCGTAGAGCTTGATCAGTTCCTTGAGACTTTCATCCCGGAATACCTTCCACAGGCGGAGCGCTTCGGCGTCTCCCCGCTCGAGGCGGAGAAACCATTCACGCGCCTCGTCCTTGAGCGTCTCGTCCCCGTCGGCATCTTCATGGAACTTGAGGTAAAGCTGCAGCAACGAGTGGACGTCGACGGGTTGGTTCGGGTTTTTCATTTCCTCGCGCTTGTAGGCGACCATGAGCTGGCCGAACGTCGTTCCCCAGTCGCCGAGGAAATTCATCTCGACGACGTTCCATCCCCGGGCGCGGTAGATTCGCGCCAGCGCGGCGCCGATCATGGTGCTCCTGATGTGGTGCACGCCGAGCGGTTTGGCGATGTTCGGGCTGGAATACTCGACGATGACCGTTTTGCCCGCGCCGTCGTCCGAGCGGCCCCAATGGCGCGGATTGCCGATCGCGACGCCGACCGTCTTCTCCGCAAGGATGCCCGGAGAGAGGGTGAAATTGAGATACGGCCCCACCGCCTTCGCGCACTCGAAGACGCCGCCCTCGGCGAAGGTTATTTTCCCGGCGAGCTCGGCGGCGATTTTGGGCGGCGCCCGCCTGAGTTTTTGGGCCAGGGTGAAGCAGGGAAAGCCGACGTCGCCCATGTCGGGACTGGGCGGGCGCACCATTTGCGCGGTCAATTCCCCGGCGTCCATATCGATCAACGGCGCGACGATTTCCGCCGCGAGGCGCTTGTACCAGGACATTCGTTCTCCACCTTCGCTTCAGGACGGGCAAAAAAACGCATTCCCGCCTGCGCGGGAATGACAGCGTGCAATTCGTGTGATTATAGTGAAAACAGATCAGGCGCACCACTCTTTCGCCGGTTACGCATTATTCCCAAGCTCTTCCGCGCGCTTCAAGGCGGCGAACAGCGCCGCCTCGATCGTCCCCGCGAAGCCGCGTTCCTCGAAAACGCCGAGAGCCGCCGCTGTGGTGCCGCCGGGACTGGCGACTTTCGTCCTCAGGTCGGCGGGATCGCCTCCGCGCGCCAGCATTTCCGCCGCGCCGCGAAGCGTCTGGACGGCGAGCGTTGTCGCGAGTTCCCCGTCCATCCCCATTTTCCGGCCGCCGGCTATGAGCGCCTCGGCGAAGCGGAACAGATATGCGGGGCCGCTCCCGGAAAACGCAGTAACCGCGTCCATGAGTCGCTCGTCCACCTGGACCGCTTTGCCTGATCCGGCGAACAGAGCCATCGCCTGCGCCATGTCCCGGTCGTCGACGCCGTTTCCGCCGGCGAGCGCGGACATGCCCATGCCAACCATCAGCGGCGTGTTTGGCATGACGCGGACGACCCTGACTCCCGCCGGAAGCAGCGTTTCGAGCGTCTTCAGGGCGATGCCGGCGGCGATGCTGACGACAAGCGCTCCCGGGCGGAAAGCGCCCGCCGCCTCCTCGAGAACGCCGGAAAGGATCTGCGGCTTTACGGCGAGAAGCACCGCGTCGCAACCCGCCGCTTCATGAATTCCCGAAGCGCCGCGGCAGCCGAGCGCTTCGAGCGCCGCGCGGCGTTCGGGGGACGGATCATGGGCGACAATCTGGTCCGGGAGAAGCGCCTTCGCGCCGAGAGCGCCGGCGACGAGCGCTTCGCCCATGTTGCCGGCGCCGACGACGCCAAGCGTTTTCCCGCGCCACGACTCCGCCGCGCCCTCCGCCATGGTCATGCCTCCGCCGGCTTCGGCGCGGGCAGGGGATCGGTTTTTTCCATACGTTCGATTTTGAAGACAACCGGGCGAAGTCCGTCGTTGCAACTGTTGATCGCGACGCCGGGGACCTTGATCCAGTCGCCGAAGAAGAATTCCGCACCGTGCGACAGGGCGAAAACGTAATGCTGTATCGCCTTCCACGCTTCGCCGCACAGGCCGTCCGGCTTTTTGTACGTCGTCTCCCAACTGTCCCCGACCTTGTGGCAGGGGCAAAGATCGAGGCCGGGAAGACCATACTCCTTCGCCAGGTCCTCATTGAAGGTCGTTTTCAGGACAGTGATGCGGGTTTTGTACAGATGCATGCGGATTGCCTTCCCTCGTGATATACTGCCAGCGCCTTGAAATCGTGATTCCCCGGACTGTGCGCGGCAAGCTACGCGCCCGGGAAGCGAATATGGAATGGAGCCCCCCCCCATTTTCACAATTTCGGGCCGCGCCCGGCATATCAGGCAAACAGGGCGCTCCCGATGCGCACCATGGTCGCTCCTTCCTCGATGGCGACCTCGAAATCACCCGACATTCCCATGGACAACTCCGGCGGTTCGATTGGAAAACGGTCAACGAGCTTGCCGCGCAGATTGCGGAGTTCGGCGAAGACAGGCCTGATCGTCTCCGGTCGGTCGGCGACGGGCGCCATGGTCATGAGTCCGGCGAAAGTCAGGTGGTCGGCGGAAAGCGCTTTTTCCGCCAGCTCCATCAAGCCGCTCGGCTCGATGCCGTATTTGCTTTCCTCCCCCGAAACGTTCACTTCCAGGAGGATGTCGGAGCGAATGCCGAGAGCGCCGCATTCCCGGTCGAGGACGTCGATCAATTTCGGCGATTCGACGCTGTGGATGCGGCGGAAGCGGGCGAGGGCGGTCGCGGCCTTGTTGCGCTGGAGGTGGCCGATAAAATGCCAGACCGCATCCTGCGCGTCAAGAAAGGCGGCGTGTTCGAGACCGTCCCGAACCCGGTTCTCGCCGAAATCGCGCACGCCCAACTCGTAGAGCTCGCGAATCTCATCCGCTCCGACAGTCTTCGTGACGGCGATGACGCGAACGTCGTCCGGGTTCCGGCCGGCCCGGGCGCAGGCGGCGGCGACGCGTTCGCGGACCGTTCGCAGATTGGCGGCTATCTTCGACATGGGCGCACCCCCCTTTCAGCCGATTTCCAGCATGCGCTGGATCGGCAGCCGCGCCCGGTCCGCGAGCTCCTTGGGAACCGATACTTCGGGCGCCATGTCCTCGAGCGCCCAGACCATCTTCTGCAGCGTGTTCAATTTCATGTTGGGGCAGTCAGCGACCGGGTTGAACGTATGGAATATTTTGTCCGGGTTCCCGCGCCGCAGCGGATGGAGGATGCCGCATTCGGTCGCGATGATGAACTCGCGCGCCGGGCTTTCATGGCAGTAGGCGATGATGCCTGTCGTGCTCGACACGTAGTCGGCGATCGCCAGGAGGTCGGCGGGGCATTCGGGATGCGCGAGCAACAGCGCATCCGGGTGCATCGCCTTTGCGCGTTCCGCCTGTTCCACCAGCATCCGTTCGTGGGTCGGGCAGAAGCCGAGCCACAATTCCATCCGGCGTCCTGTCTTCGCCATGACGAACTTGCCGAGATTCCGGTCCGGAACGAACAGTATCTCTTTGTCGGCGGGTATCGACTCGACGACCTGCACGGCGTTGGCGCTGGTGCAGCAGATGTCGGAAAGCGCCTTCACGGCGGCGCTCGAGTTGACGTAGGTGACCACGACCTTGCCCGGGTTCCCGTCCCGCCAGCGCGCGAGTTCGCGCGGCATGACCATGTCCGCCATCGGACAGCCGGCGTTCAAATCCGGAACCAGGATTTTCTTGTTCGGCGAAAGGATGGACGCGGTCTCCGCCATGAAGTGGACGCCGCAAAACAGAATGACGTCCGCCTTCGTTTCGGCGGCGATTCGGGAAAGGCCGAGGCTGTCCCCTATGTAGTCGGCGGCGTCCTGGACCTCGGGAATCTGGTAATTATGGGCGAAAACGGCGGCGTCACGCTCGCGTTTGAGTTCTTCCAGGCGCGCCATCAGCTGGTTGTTCCGCATGGTGTTGGCTCCATAAAGGCGCCGGAACGGCTTGCCCTCCGGCCGGCGAGGGATCGCAGCATTCTAAATATGGGCGGCGGGAAAGTCAACCGCAATGCGGGAGCGGTTATACTGGGCGCGGCCCGAAATCGTGAAAACCGGGAATGGGGATTGCCCTGTTTCGCATCTGCGTCCCTTGGCCTTTTCATGGCCGTGCGCAATTGGGGAAATCACAACTCCGGGCCGTGAACGGCATGCCTCATAACGCGGTGAAACGGGGGTGGCTTTCGGAAATTAACGGCGCCGCACGATGCGATCGCGATCCAATCCCGACCGGGAGAGATACGCTTCCGCCTCGCGCAGCCAGCGCTTGGCGTCCTGCGGATACCCGGCGGTGGGGGCGAGGTTTTCGACCCGCCGGCCAAACCAGAGGTTGAACGCCGCCATGGCGCGTTCCCGAATGTATTTCGCCGCCATGCTGGCGAGGGCGGTGGGGAAGGAAAGGGCGTCGGCTTTGGGGAGAAAATGGATGGTGAGGCCGCATCCTTCGGAAGAAAGGCGATAGGTCGAGCCGGCCGCGCCTTCCTTTTCCGTGAAAATCCATTTTCCCGGAAACAGTGTGGAGAGAAAAGGAAGATAGTTGTTTCTGCCGCCCTGTTTATCGACGACTATCATGGCAGCGCCGCCGGCCGCCAATCGCGACGCCAGGTCGATGTGCCTTCCCGTCTCGCGGAGCAGCGCCTGGTTTTTGTTGTCGCCGGAGGAGAAACGGCGGTTGAGGCACAGCGGCCCGGCGACGCGGACCGCCAGTTCCAGAACCGACGCGCCCACCGCGGCCAGGTCGCGGCGCAATGCGCTTTGGATCCGAGTGCGTTCGTCCTCGGCGATTATGGCCGGGAACGGTTCGAGAAACCCGTGGTACCAGGGATATGCGTCGTCGGAAACGCCGTCATCGACGTCCGCCCATTCCACCGGCGGTTTTCCGGCTCCGGCGACGGCGCAAAATGCGGCTGTCGTTCTTTCGAGACCGGCAAGTCCGCGCCTGGCATGCACCGCCTTGCTGTCGTCGACGACAAGGCGCGGATCGCCTTTTTCCGGGCGCTTGACGACCGATCCGGATAGCGCCGTCCATGGCCTGTCCGGCTCCCATCCGTCCGGCGTTTCCAAAACCGCCCGGGCGGTGACAAGAGGCCCGAGCGGCGGACCAAGTCCGGCTTCGTCTATCCCGGCGAGAATCATGCCTTCGCTCCCGGGAGCGAGCGGAGCAGTGCGGCGACGTCGTCGATTATGACGCCGGGCGTGCTCGCGCCCGCGACCACGCCGACGACGGAAACGACGCCGAATTCGGCCACGTCGATTTCAGCCGCCGTTTCGACGGCGAAGACGGGAATGCCCGCCGAACCGCATACTTCCGCGAGGCGGCGAGTGTTGGCGCTGTGCCTGTCGCCGACAACCACCATCGCCTCCACCGTGTCGGCAAGCGTCCGCGCCTCATCCTGGCGCCGGGCTGTTTCCCGGCAAATCGTTTTCCGGACTTCCACCAGGGGGAAACGGGCCGACAGCGCTTGCGCAATCGCGTCGAATGAGGCGGCGTTGAAGGTGGTCTGCGCCAGAAGAAGAAGAGGCGTGTCCTCCGGCATATCGAGCCCGGCGACGTCGGATGCGCTGGTCACGATATGCCTTCGCGGGTTCGAATCACCAAGCGCCGCCGCCGTTTCGGCATGGTCCGGATCGCCCGCCATGACGATGGTTCGTCCGGCGGCGAGCGATTCCGCGACGAGCGCCTGATTTTGCGCGACATGAGGACATGTCGCGTCAATGATGTCATGACCGCCCGCCTGAAAGGCGGCGCGGGCGCTGGACGGTATGCCGTGCGCGCGCACAAGCACGGCGTCTCCGGAACGCGGGCCTTCCGGGGACATGTCCAAGCCGTTTCGCCGAAGCTCTTCCACCACGTGCTTGTTGTGGATCAGGGGGCCGTCAGCCCAGACCCTGCGGTTTGACGAAAGCGCCATAGCGGCGATTTCCACTGCCCGCTCCACGCCCAGACAAAAACCGGAGGATTCGGCGACAATGACGCGCATTTTTTTACGCATCGCCTATTGGAATTCGCGCCGGAGACCGGCGGCGTCGAGCCGGGAAAGGAGGCGGACGACATCGTCCCGCGCCTGTCCCGATTCGGCGAGATCGGACTCCATGAGGCGGAGAACCTGTTCGAGATCGGGAGTGGTCGCGGTGAGAAGAAACGCCCCTTTGTAAAACGCGGCGGCGTCGGCTCCCGGTTCCTTCACAGCCACAAGCGGACCGTCGTCCTTTTCGAAAGCGAGATCGAGGAATTCCGCCGCCGCTTCGTATCCGAGGCAGGAAAGGTCGGTCGGCAGAGCGATGGCGCCGGAGCCTCCGGCCGCCGGCCGCGCCGTCTTTTCGCTCGCGGAAAGACGCACAATGCGCGCGTTGGGCGGAATCGATTCCATGTGTCCGTCGACGCCGGCCGGATCGGTCAACCAATAGACGCCGTCGGCGAGCATTTCGAAGCCGGCGTCGACGACCGGAACAATCTCGACCCTCGTCGCCGGCGAGGCGTCCTCGGCGACGACGAGCGCTCCCGATTCGTCAGGCTGCAAAGCCGCCGGCTTGTCGTCGCCGGCGATCACCTCTTCGGGTTGGTCGGGTTTTTCGTCGGGAAGCGCTGGTTCCAACTCGCCGGATTCCGGCGCGTCTTCCGCCGATGCGCCGGATGTCGCCGTCCCGACAGGCGCCGGCGAGGGTGTGGGCGTAGGCGCCGGCGTTTCGGTATCGCTCCCGTCCGGCTCCGGTTCGGCTTCGGGAATGGTCTCCGTCTCGACGTCCGTCGTCTCGATGGCCGCAGTAACGGCGGGTTCCGTGGCTGCCGGTTCGGCATCATTTTCCGGGACGGCCGAAATGGGCTCGTCTTTATCCGCCGATCGATCCGGAATCGCCGGTTCCGTCGGCGTATCCCGTTTTTCCGCTTCTCCGATGTCCGCGTCCCCAGGTTCGGCGCGGCCGGCCCCTTCGCCGGCATCAGAAACGACTGGAGCTTCAGCCGTCGTTTCGGAGAGAGCCGGCGCATCCTCTTTCCCCGTCGCGTCGGCGATGGTCGATGTCGGCGGCGGCGCGGTTTCGGGCGCCTCCAGTATGGCGGCAGGTTCGTCAATCAAAGGAACAACCGCTTGCGGCGTTTGCGGAATCGAATCCCCTGCCGTCTTTTCGGCTTCGGCGGACGGAGCCGCCACGTCGATGCTGCCGGAGGCTTCCGGTGGCGTGAGGCTGTCCGCGTCAACGGCGGCGACCGCCCTTTGCTCCGTATCGGCGGCTGGCGACGTCCCCGACGCGTCGGCCGGGGCGCGGCCTGTTGTCGCCGCCTCCGATGAAGCGGGCGTGGGGGATTCAAGCGCTTTCCCGGCGCTGTCCGCGCCGATCGAGTCTTCCCGAGCAGGCCGCGCGGGCGGCGCAGTCTCCGGGGTCGCCGTCGCAATTGCCGCCGCACCTTCCCCGGTTGCGGCGCTATGCCTGGATCTCTTTTGTCCCGCGAGGCGGCTTCGCGACGATATCGCTCGATCGTCCTTCCGCGCATAAAGGGTAGCGGGATCGATTGCCACAAAGCCGACGACGAAAATCGCCAATGCCGCTATGTGGGCTGCAAGCCTGTACTTGATGTCCAATCTGCTGCGCATAATCCGCTGTCTCCTTGCGGCGCGTCATTTTTCCTTACTACATCGAATTATTTGTCTTTATACCTCAATTTTCTTCCGATGTGAACAAGATTTATCCGTACCGGTCGTCTCATTCCCGCATGGATTGGGGGCGTGGATCGAATCTTGAAAGAAAAATATAAAAAATAAACGGTAAAAGTGTATTTTTGAGATAATCAAACAACCCGCCGGTTGATTCTCTCCAACGTTTCTTGGAGTTCCATTTTGCGCCGGGAATTATCGCGCGGTCGGCGGCATCGCCCTCCAAAAGTCCACTCTCCGACAACGCGAAGAAATGGACGCCTGTCTTTTTGGAATCGATTTTTTGTTTACATCGCCATCGCGAAGCCATTTAATATATTGCTCGCAGGAACGGATTTGCCTCGCATGTAACTGACTGAGGATGCGGTGAATACTTGTTCGATGGAACCGGGGAAAGGACCGAGGCATGGCCGACGAAAGCTCCCTCAGCGACAGTTATATCAGGGTTGCCTGCGCCGAAGACACCGCATTCGTCCAGGTTTTCGGCCTTGCGAGCATGTTTCTGGCTCCAACCCTGCAAGCGTTCGTCGAGTCGGAGAAGAATGACGGCATCGTCAACTTCGTCATCGATATGAAGTATTGCCAAGGCATGGATTCGACGTTCATGGGAACGCTCATCGGCCTTTCGACGGTGGTGAAGAACCTCTTCGGGTGGTTCTGTCTGGTGAATGTCTCCGACGACAACCGCCGACTTCTGAAAATGCTCGGCGTCATCCATATGATTTCCATTCGCGAGGCCCCCCTTCCCATCACCGAGGGCGAATTCACCACGCTGTATCCGTCGTCGGACCCGGTGGAAAGGCAGAAACAGATACGCAACGCGCATCTTGCCCTCATCGAGGCCGATCCCGGCAACAAGCAGCGCTTCGGCCCGTTCATCGAGGCGCTCGAGGAGGAGCTTTCCTCTCTGCCGCGAATAGTGCCGCCGAAGTCCAAATCACAGGACGACGCCGGCGGCCCCGCGAAATGAGTCCCATCGCCACCTCTTCGCGCGATCTCCGGCCGCCCCCGGCTATCCGGGCGCGATGTTTCGCGTTTCCCCATTCGCTTCGGTTCACATTGACAAAGCGCATTCCGCCGGGCATAATACCGGTACCATGTCCGGGGTTGTCCCGTTGTGGACATGGATTTGGACGAGATGAAGGGGCGTGAGGTGGATAATAATCTCCTCGTGTTGACGCAAAACAGTCTCGTTGTCTCGGGCGATCTGTATTGGGAAAGCCTGGACGCGTTCGTGGCCGCCGGCGACAAGCTTCTCGCCATGCCCGACCGGGTTCTGACGCTTGACTTCAGCAAAACGTCGTTCATGTCATCGTCCTTCGTCGGCGCGATCGGGACGTTTATCGTCCGCGCGGTGCGAAGGCGGAAAAAGGTTATTATCCGATCCAGCCTCGACGTCTGCTGGCTATTCGAAATTATGGGGTCCCGCAACATGTTCGAAATGGAGATTGTGTAGAAAGAGGAAGACGAATGGATATCCAGATCACCGCCAAAAAAATTGAAATTCCTCAGGAGATTCGTGAGTACGCCAAGGAAAAGTTCGGAAAAATCGAGAAGTTCCATCACAAAATCCTCAGCGTCGAAGTGATCGTCAAAGCCGAGGAACGGCGGGTGTTCTGTGAAACCATCGTCAGGCTAGACCACCACGGCGGCTCGATCGTCATCGAGGTCGGCGCCGACACCATTCAGGGCGCGGTCGATCTCGCGGTCGACAAATGCGAACGGCAGCTTCGCAAGGAAAAGGAGCGGGAATCGGTGCGTCGCCGTCAGATTGCCGCGAATAAACACGAAGATCGCGACATGTAATACGGGCGCCTGCGCTTTCCTCCGCTTGCGTGCGCCTTGAAAGGTCACGAACCATGCAGTTTAGAGACTTTGTCACCCAGGAACGCATTATAGACAACCTTTCAGCGACGACGAAGGCGGAGGTCATCACGGAAATGGCCGACCTCCTGTTTTCGCAGGGGGCGGTCAATCCCGATCTGCGCGAAGGCATCCTTACCGCCCTGTTCCACAGGGAGGAATTGCAATCGACGGCCATCGGCCAGGGGCTGTCCCTGGCCATCCCCCACGCCAAGCATCCCGGCGTAAGGGGATTGATCGGCGTTCTCGGCCGGAGTAGGGAAGGCGTCGACTACGACTCTCCCGACGGCGAGCCGGTGCATCTTTTCTTCCTGCTCTTGTCGAACCGCGAATACGCGGACCGTCATCTGGAAGCGCTGGCGTACATCAGCAGGAAATGCCGTAACGCCGAGTTCCGAAATTGCCTAATCAAGGCGGTCAATCGCGATCAGATCGCCGATTTTCTCGAAGACGCCGACAACGAGGATTGAATCGGCGTCCATATACCGGGCGCGGCCGGGAGTCGTGAAGAGGGAATCACGACTCCGGACCGTGAACGGCCATACATGGCTTTCCGCGAACCATTCCTCGAAGTGTGGGGCGGTTCGTCTCTCCCGTTCGGCGCAGAGTCTGCACGTTGTCGTCGCCGATCGTTTTTTTACGGCAAGGTGATTGGTTCGCATGGCCAATTGGCGATGGCTTAGGCCGGGTTTACATATCAAGCGTTGGGTGGCGCTCATCACCATCGGTTTGTGCATCCTCCTGATCGGGGCGATGTTCCTTACCCTTGGCGTCTTTTTCCCGGACAGCCAACCGTTCGGCATGGACAGTTACGCCTCGGCGGCGCTGTTCATGGGGCTTGGCGTCGTCATGGTCTCCATAGGCATTTACCGGCTCATGCGCCGGATCGAGAAAATGCTTCGCCGAGCCGACGAAAGCCGCGATCTGTCGGAAATCGCCTACCAATACAACCGCCTTGAACAAGGACCGCGCTTCGTCTGCTTCGGCGGCGGCACCGGATTGTCCACCCTGCTTTCCGGTCTGCGCGAGTATTCCCGCCGAATCACCGCGATCGTGTCGGTCGCCGACGATGGCGGCAGTTCCGGACGGCTTCGCCTCGACTTCGACATGCTCCCTCCCGGCGATATCCGGAACTGTCTTGTCGCGCTTGCCGACACTGGGCAGGGAATGGCCGAGCTTCTCCAGTACCGGTTCCCGGACGGCGAATTCTCGGGCCACTCCTTCGGAAATCTCTTCATCACGGTTCTCGCCCAGATTCGCGGCGACTTCGGCAACGCTGTCCGCGAGATGAACCGCATCCTTTCTGTCCGCGGCGAGGTCCTCCCGGCGACGCTGGATAAAATCAGCCTTGTCGCCACCCACGCGGATGGAAGCAAGACGACTGGCCAACAATGGATCGCCAAAAGCGGCAAGGAGATAGAGACGCTCGAACTCAAGCCGGAGCCCGGCGAACCGTCAGCCGACGTGCTCTCCGCGATCCGCCACGCCGAAATCATCACTTTGGGACCGGGCAGTCTTTTTACCTCGGTTCTCCCGAATCTTCTTGATCCTGTGCTTGTTGAAGCTATAAACGGTTCGGAGGCGAAGGTGGTGTTTATCGTCAATACCGCCGGCCAGGTTGGCGAATCAAAGGATTTTTCCGTCAGCAAGCACATTAAAACCATATTCAAACACGCTCCAGGGTTGCGGGTTGATTGCGCCATCGTCAACAGCCGGGAACCGTCCGGCGGAAAGTTGCAGGAGCTGGCGAACAAAGGCGTCCAGCCCACGGAATACGACGCCCGGGAAGCGCAGAATTTGGGCCTCAATATAGTGTACCGCGACGTGATCGACGATTCGCGTCCGCACCGGCATGATCCGGCGAAGTTGGCGAAAGCGATAATGGATGTCTACGCAGACTCGCGCCCCGTGCGCGCCAAGTAAAAGAAGCGACGACATGGGGAAGCAAATGGAAAAACGGACAGTGACGATCAAGCACCGGTTCGGCATTCACGCGCGGCCGGCGGCGAAGATCGTCGCGTTGTGCAATTCATTCGCCTCCGACATAGAGATAGTCAAGGAGGGCGAGGAGCCGGCCAACGGCAAGAACATCCTCGACGTCATGATGCTCGCCGCCGCGCCGGGCGTCGACCTCGAACTTCGCGCCAGGGGCGAGGACGCGGAGACCGCGATGCGGCAACTCGCCGAACTCATGGAAAGCGACTTCGACTCGAACGAGGTGTAGCGGCTGGACGGCGAAACGGCTTGCGCGTTTCGGCGACGCCAGGTAGAATCGCAGGGATCTCGAATCGGGCGGCGGGACGCGTCGCCGCCGCGGGGCCTTGGGCCAAGGACGGCCGGTATGTCAGTCGTCAATCCAATATCCGGTTTTGCCGCCGTGTATCGGCCATTGGGGAGCGCCCACTCCCTGGCGGCCATCAATTCGTCGTCGGCGGGCGCTTCCGCCCGCCCGCGCCCCGTCAGTCCTGTTGAAAATACCGCGCCGGTGGACAGATTCGAGTCCGGCTTCTATGATGCGCTCGTTCGTTCCGGCGTGTATGCGCCGCCGTCAGTCATCCGGTCGGAAGGCGCTGCTTCCGCCGGTCGAGGCATCGGCGACGGAGCGACGACAGGATCGAACGGGACGGAGGAAGCGAAGGAATCAGGAGATGGAACCGCGGCGTCCGGCGGCGAACTATCCGAAGAAGAAGAGGCGCGGGTTGAGGAACTCAAGGCCCGCGACCGCGAGGTCCGCCAGCACGAGCAGGCGCATATGGCTGTCGGCGGAGCCTATGCCGGCGCGGCGAGTTATACGTATGAGCGCGGTCCCGACGGCCAGAACTACGCGGTCGGCGGCGAGGTGAGCATCGACGTTTCGCCGGAGAGCGATCCCGAGGCGACGATCGCCAAGATGCGCGTCGTCCGCGCCGCCGCGCTCGCGCCCGCCAATCCTTCCGGTCAGGACATGTCTGTCGCCGCGCAGGCGCAGAAGCAGGAAATCGAGGCGCAACAGGAACTGAGTCGGCAGCGGATGGAAGAGTCGCAGGGCGGCGAGGACGGAGTCGAGCGGACCGGAGAAGCCGCGTCCGGGCTGGCTGACGATGCCGCCGCAACGCAGGATGCGAACCAGGCGTCGGCGAGCGGCGCCGCTTCGGTTCAGCCTGAACAAGGCGCGCGCGCCAATCCCGTCGACGCCGCGCATATGAACGCGTCTTCCGCCGTCCCGACCCGACGCCGCGCCCGCGCCATCGATCTGGTGGCGTAATCCCCGCAAATATGCCGCGTGCGGCTGAAAATCGCAAAAACCCAGCCGTCAAGCGTCAGCGCCGCATCCACTCAGTCGATGCCTCCGAAGCGGTTTTGCACCAGGGCGCTCAGTGACGCGACGGCGGACTCGGCGTCCTCCCCCTTCGCGGTGATTTTCACCACCGCGCCCTGCATGGCGCCAAGCGCCATCAATTGCATGATGCTCTTGCCGTCGGCGCGCAGATTGTTGACCTCGACCGTGATGTCGGATTTGAATTCACGCGCCTTCTGCATGAATTGTGTGCTGGGGCGGACGTGGAAGCCGTACTTGTTGTGGATAGTGCTTTCGGCGCTTGCCTGCTGTTCCATGACTCCGCCTTTCGGAATCGCGATCGTGATCGCGGCTCGCCTTTCCCTTTCGGGCCACATCGCCGCCTGATGGTGGGGGCGGCGGGACTCGAACCCGCACGACCTGTCGGTCAAGGGATTTTAAATCCCTTGCGTCTGCCATTCCGCCACGCCCCCGCATAGCGACATCGTTTGGGGTTCTTCCCATATAAAGGCCACGAAACGGGCGGTTTGTCAAGAAGATTACAGCGCGCATCCTCCCGCGCCGCCTGTGGATGGCGTGGATAGCGGTCGACCGTGCGCGGCCATGAAATGGCCAGGGGAAACAGATGTGGAACGGGGCGACCCCATCCCCATTTTTGCAATTTCGGGCCGCGCTCGGTATACAAGTGAAAATATGCGCTGTTCGCGTTAAAAACCGTCGCCATGCCCCGAAAAACCGTCGGCGTCCATTTCATGGGTCATGCAAGGCATGGATCGTTTCGGCGGGGAACGGCGTTGCGACAAAAAAGTTGACTTCCATCTGTCGAGGCTTACCATGAATTTCACGATTTCAATCGCCTTCGCCGGCCTTTTGCCCCTGCGCGGAAGGCCTGATTTTCATTGATCGCGTCAGATTGTCGGGTCCGGGCATTTCCGGCGGTTCGGGAAAGGGACGGCGATCATTCCGGCGCCAGCATCGGGCAGCGTATGACTGAAGAAGAAGCACTCGGCACGCCGGAAGCGATCCGGCAGGACGCCGAACCGATTGACGACGCCGCCTCCGCGGATGCCGACGCGGGTGCGCTCATCGTCGCGGACGGCGATGTCTTTCTGCCGCTTGCCGGGGATTCTCCGGAAGACGAACCAGCCGCCGCTGGCGGCGAAAACCGGGACAGCCCCTCCTTTTCCGGGGAAAAGGAGGGCGAGGAAGATGGCGTCCCCGAAAATGGGGAGAACGCGATCGGCTCGGATGACGTTGACGAGGACGACTCGGGGGAAGGCGATGCTGTCGGGGGCGAAACCGACCCGGAGTTGCGCATGCCTTTCGCGTCGGTCGTCGAGGCGATTCTTTTCGCCGCCAGCGAGCCGTTGAAGTTGCCGCAGATCGCGAGGGCGGTCGGCAAAGGCACGCGGCAGGATGCCGTCCGCGAAGCGATCGCCGAGTTGAATCTCTTCTATCTGGAGACGGCGCGGGCGTATGAAATTCTCGAGATTTCCGGGCGCTACCAGTTGATGAGCCGGCCGGAATACGCTGAACATCTGGCCCGTATCTGCCCGCGGCGGGAAGCGGCGGAAAAACGGGGCGTGCATCACCTCACTCCGGCGGCTATCGAAACGCTTTCCATCGTCGCCTACAAGCAGCCTGTCGCAAGGGCGGAAATCGAGCGCATTCGCGGCGTCGGTTGCGGTCCGGTAATCCGCACCCTCATCGAACGCGGACTGGTCCGCATTTCCGGCAGGTTGGATGTCGTGGGAAAACCACCCCTGTACAGTACGACGGAAGCGCTCCTGGTCGAACTCGGCCTTGGTTCTGTCGACGAAATACCATTGCGCAACAATCTTCTCAACGCGTTTCCGGAAGTCTTCGCCGCCGACGCTCCCGCTTCCGAACCGGAACCGGCGGGGAAGCCGGTCGCGCCGGTCGCGGAAGTCCAGCCGTCGGACGCGGAGCGGGTCGAGGAAAATTCGTGACCCAACGGCGTCGCCGTTCCGTCCATAGATAGGAAGCCAATGAGCGACTCCGAGCCGAACCACGCCGAATCCGGCGAACCGGAACGGCTTTTGGAACAATATCTGGCCGGGGACACGGCCGCCTTTGAAAGCCTGGTGGGAATGTACCAGGAACGTTTGTATTGCTTTCTGGAACGGTTGACCGGCGATTCGCACCTGGCGGAGGACGTCTTCCAGACCACGTTTGTCAAGGTCGCGGACAGGGCGGCGGATTTCGACCGGCGGGCGGCTTTTTCCACCTGGTTGTTTCGCATTGCGCGGAACAGCGCGATCGATGAAATGCGCCGTCGGCGACGCAAGCTGCAGTTCGTGGACGCTGGGACGGACGACTGGCGGGAAAAGGGGGGGGAGGACAAGAGTCCGACCCCGCTCGAGAGGCTGGAAGGCGCCGAACTCCAGGATCTGGTGCGGCGCGCGCTGGCCGAAATACCTGAAATGCAGCGTGAGGTGTTCCTTCTGAAGGAAGAGGCGGAATTGGGTTTTCAGGAAATTGGCGATCTTCTCGGCTGCGGCAGGGAAACGGCCAAAAGCAGATTTCGGCTGGCGGTTGAAAAATTGCGCGGCGCATTGAACCGAATGGGATGGAAGCCGGTGCGGAAAAGGGAGGCGGAAGAATGAGCGACCGTTCCCACCTCCAGGACCCCCTCGGCTATCTGTACGAGGAACTCTCCCCCGAGGATATGACCCGGGCGCGTGCGCATCTGACTGAATGCCGGGATTGTCTTCGCGAGATCAAAGCGATCCGGGAGACGGTCAAGACGTATCGGGCCCTGCCGCGTGTCCGGACGCCACTCGATCTCCGCGCCGGGGTGATGGAACGCATCCGCGACCTCGACCGTCAGCCTGTGGATGCCGAAATCGATCCGCCGCGCGTGGTCGGCGAAACGGTCGCACCTTCGCCGTCCCTTCTTCCCTCCGTCCTGTACGACGAAAAGGAACAGATCGAATCGCTGCGGCGGTTCCGCTGGAGGATGTGGTTTTTCCACCCCGCATGGACGGTCGCGGCGTCGGTGGTCTTCATCTGCGCGCTTCTTGTCCACCTGTCGCCGAGACGGGGCCTATGGTTTGACGACGGGACGCCGAGGCAAGCGACGGCCGACGCTTCCGTGCAGCGCGAACGCGCGTCCGCTTCCGCGCCGTCGACGCCACGCGAAGATCAGGCGAAAACGGCCAGACCGGCGTCTGGCAAAGCGGGGCCCGCATCCGAACCGATACCGCCGCTTCCCCCCGTCGATGCCGAATACCCGCCGTCATTGGTTCTTGAAAGTTCGCCGAACAAGGCTGCGGCGTCATACCCGCGCGTAGACGAAATCCTCTCCTCCATCACGCCTTCGAGGGTGGCGCCCGGAGCCGCCGCGCCGTTTGACGGGGCGCATGATCTTCCGGAGTCCGTAGCGCCGGCCACGGCGATGCCGTCGCCGGCGCCGGCGGTTCGCGCTGCGTCGCGTCCACAGGCGGAGTATCCCCGGCGAGCCCCGGAATACGGGCTTGTACCGGAGGCTGCCGTCGCCTACGGCGAAAACCTGGCGCATCAGGAAATGCTTCATCCTTCGGACCCCGCTTCCATTGTCGGATTGTCTCCAGGCCACGAATTGGACGAAGAAGCCCTGACGGCGCTCGATTCCCTTGCCCGGACATATTCGTTCTCTCCGGCCGCGCCGCCTCCCGGGAGCGCGCCCGGCCCCGTGCTTCATGACTCGTTTCTTTCGCCGGACGACCCGCCCGTGATCGTTCCCCGGCCGACGCCGCTTGATTCCGGCGCGCATGCGATCGACCTTGCCTTTCTCGCCGGACTGCAGATGGGACTGGGCGAATTTTCCGAAGCGTCGAAAACGATCGAGCTCCTCATGGCCGAGCATCCGGCGGCGGCGGGCAAGCTGGTCAGGATGCTCGACGATATGATGGAAGCGAGGGCAACGGGGGCCGTCGCGGAATCGGATTCTCCCGGCCCGGACCACGCCGGGGCGAAGCCGGAACCGGCCCCGGAAGAAGGCAAGGGCCCGGCGTTGCCGCCAATTCCCCCCGATCCCCGGGTGGTGGGCGAACGGTTGGCGGAAATCCTCGGGCGTCTGCCCGCGCGACCGAAGCGGCCGCCGCCCGAGGCGGGGGAGACGGATGCCTCGTCGGAGGAGCGGGAAATCCCGGAAAGCAATGAACGTCTGGAAAACGCGGCAACCGCCTCCGACCCGAAAGATGAACAAAACGACATGCATGCCGGTTCCGGTACGCCCACAGGCACGGAATCAGGAGAGGAAGACGCGGAACGTCGGATTGAATCCGGTGCGGCGCAAGACGCGGTCGAGGATTTGTCGGGCGACCCGGGAGACGCCGTCGATGACGATGCCGATGCGGGCGTCGCGCCTGAAACAATCGGCGGATCCGGCGCAGCGGTTGCGCCCGAAACGTCCGGAGCCATCGGGGACGAAGTGGAAGGCGAATACGCGGACGAAGGCCCGGTGTATTCGGGAGCCCTCGCGCCGGATGAAGCCGCCGGCGCCGCCTCCGTTGATGACGCGACGAAGCCGATCGTCGGGCAGGACCCGAATGCGACCTTTCTTTCCGATATATCCGATTCGGCGGACGACGCCATCCTTCGTGACGCGTTGCCTTCCGAAGTCCCGGCGGGCGCTCCCGGCGCTTCCGCCGCATCGCAACCGCCCTTCGCATCGACGCCGGTTGGAACGCCTTCGCCTCGCGGAAGGCCGTTTTCGACCGATCCATACGTCAGGGGCGATTAGGAATACCCCGAATCGTATTGGGCGAAGATTATTACAAGCAGCGACGGCGCAACGTCGCCGTTTCTCCCTGCGGCGACGGCATTCCTCGCGAATTCCACCACGCTCACGCCCCGCAACCGGCAACTCGCCCGCACCGTCGGCATCCGTTCAACAAATTGCCTCCCGCGTTCGGACTGCGCCCCGAAGCCGGTCTTGCGCCACAACGCCGCCAGACGGATGTTGCGTTCCGCCGTGTTATTGACAGTGGGCAATTGAATCCCGTATCCGGGCAAAACCGAAAAGCACCCTAAAATGGTGTATACTGACAGTGATGGAAGTATATGCAAGAGGGACGATTATAAAGGTGCTTTATGACGCGATTCACTGATTCGGTTGGCGCAATGCTTCTCCTGGATGAACTGGACGTCGCCGTCATTATTATTGCAAGGGACGACGAATCGATACGTTACGCGAATCGTCGTGTATGCAAGGATCTTGGTCTCGGCAGGAAGGAAATCCAGGGGCGGTGTTACCGGAATGTGTTCTGGCCCGAATTTCTTCCCGTCTTTGACCGTCTGCTTGCCCGGTGCGAATTGGGCGGAAAGCACAAGACCATTTATTATTGGGCGGAAATGATGATGTGGGAGCAGATTTCAGCCCGCCTCATCGTCTGGAACGGAGCTCCGAGCATCTTGATTAACATCGCCAACATAAGCGATGTGGCGCGGTCCGAATTCAAATTCGAAAATATCGCCTATTTCGACAATCTGCTCAAACTGCCCAACGGCGCAAAGCTGGAGGAGGACATAAACGAACTTGCCAGCCTCGAAACAGTCGCGCTCCTCTATTTCGAGATCGAACGCTTCGACGACATCAACAACCTGTACGGCTGGGACAACGGCGACGCGCTTCTCAAGCAGATCAGGGACTGGATGCTGTACAGCGAAACGCGCCGTTCCAGATTGTATAGGGTGAATAACGGTTTCGCGTTATTGGGAAGAAAGGTCACTCTCGACGACGCCTGCGACCGGGCGCGAGAGATAAAGCGGCGGTTCGCCAAGTCGTGGACGCTCACCGCCGGCGGCAACTCGCTCCAATTGTATTGTACGATAAACTTGGGCGTCGTGTATGGGAAGTATGTCAAAAACGAGATGCGGAACCTCCTTTTGCGCACGATACGGACGCGTCGCAACGCGAAAGTGGGGTATTCGGTATATGACGAACGCGCCGATCAGGAGGCGAAGCGAGTCCTGATCCTCAGGGATAGGCTGATCAACTCCATCTTCAACGATATGAAGGGATTCGATATTCATTACCAGCCGATCGTCAGCGCCGGCGCCCGCCAGTGGGTCGCCATCGAGGCGCTATGCCGCTGGCGGGACGCGGACGGCAACAACGTTCCGCCGCTCGAGTTTATTCCTGTCGCCGAGCAGTTGGGATTGGTCGATCATATCGACCGGTGGGTCCGCAACTCCGCGATGCGGCTGTGCGCCGAGTTGGGGTTGGTGAAGAGAGGCTTTATGCTCGACGTCAATTTTTCGCCGACGCAGAAAATC
>JAIRTL010000119.1 GCA_031254915.1 Planctomycetota bacterium | reverse complement strand
GCGGCGCCGGGGGCGGGGCGCGCCGTCAACCCACCTGACGCACGTGGGAGCGGCCTTCCCAATAGACCGCCGACGGGGTTTTGCCGCCAAGCCTCGAATGCCTCCGCTCCTCGTTATACGTAAAAGAATCGTCATGCCACTTTTCAACTTATATCGGATGATCTCGACTGCAAAATTTCCGAAAGGCCACGTGATTGTGACCCATTATTTTTCAATGAGTCCATCCCGAAAAGCGCCCCTATTCGGAAGGCTCTAAACCAAATGTTGCGAAAACCCGACGTTTTGGGATGCGATTGGATAAGCCGAAATGCGTAATGGGATGTCCACTCGACTTCGCAAAACGCTCCAAGGGAAGCAGATGTGGGACAGGACAACCATCATCACCCATTTTCACAATTCCAGGCCGCGCCCAGTATAATCACTTGCGCGTTGCGGCCAGGTCGCGGATCGGCTCGAGCACGTCGACGGGAACCCGCTGCGAACCGATGTCAGCCGTCTCCCCGGGAGCGTGGAAATCGCTACCGCCCGAGATAAGCGCCCCCTTCTCTTTCGCGAAGCGGAACAAGCGCGCCGCTGTTTCGCCGCTATGCTTCGGGTTGTACGCCTCGATGCCGTCGGCGCCGAGGCGGAGCATTTCATCGAGTTCGTCGAGGAGGCCGCTCACGCCGGGATGGGCGATGACGGCGACGCCGCCGAGCTTTTTCGCCAGATCGACGCCTTCTGCGAAAGCGAAGCGCCTCTTGGCGACGTGCACCGGGCCGTCGTCGTACAAATAGCGGGCGAACGCCTCGCCGACGTTCTTCACCACCCCCTTCTCGACCAGCGCGCGCGCAAGATGCGGCCGGCCGTATACAAGGCCGGCCGCGGCGAGGTCGCTGCGCTCTACGCCGACGCCGAGCCGGCCGAGTCGCTCGAGCATCTCGTCCATGCGGCGCTCGCGGGCGAGGCGCATATCCTCGAGCCTGGCGACCCATTCTGAGGAAGGATCGGCGAACAGAGAAAGAAGGTGTGCCTCCCTCCCCTTGTATTCGCAGGATAATTCGATGCCGATGACGCACTCGACGCCGGTCCCGGCGCAGGCGGCGATCTTCTCGTCCGCGCCGCGCAGGGTGTCGTGGTCGGTGACGGCGATGGCGACGACGTTGTTCCGCGCCGCCCTTTGGACGATATCCCCGGGAGAAAGACGGCCGTCAGAGAAGCAGCTGTGGACATGCAGATCGACCGATTTCGCGCCCGCCATGCTAGCCTTCCCCGCCGGAAGGCTTGGCGCCGTTTCCACGTCCGCCCGCGAGCCGGTCGATGACGCCGTTCACGAAAGCGCCTGATTCGCGGTCGCCGAAGCGCTTGGCAAGCTCGATGGCCTCGTCCATCACGACGCCGGAGGGAGTGTCGCCCAGGAACAGCTCGGCGAGCGCCATGCGGATAACGTTGCGCTCGATCGGGCCGATTCGGTCCAGGGACCAATTCGATGCGGCATGGGAAATTCTGGAATCGATCTCGTCCCGGGCGCCGCGCACGGCGTCGATGAGGGACAGAGCGAAATCCTCGGCTTCCTCGCGATAGAGATCCGGCTTATCGAAGAAGCGCTCATCCGGATCGGCGTCGCGCCGACTTCCGTCCCGAACGGCTTCGCGCTGCATGCGGAAGAAGGATTCGGGGCGCTCGACCCCGGATCCGGCGAGATCCTCCATGAAGAGATATTGCAGGGCCAGACGGCGGCCCGCGGTGCGCGGCCGCACACTCAGCCCTTCAGGGATTTGATGAGGTTGTGCATTTCGATCGCGGTCAGGGCGGCGTCGAAGCCTTTGTTACCCGCCTTGGTCCCGGCGCGCTCGACCGCCTGCTCGATCGTGTCCGTCGTGAGGACGCCGAAAGAGATCGCCTTGCAGCTGTCGAGGGCGACATACGCCAGTCCTTTGGACATCTCGGCGGCGACATAGTCGAAATGCGGGGTCGAGCCGCGAATAACCGCGCCCAAGGCGATCACGGCGTCGAAATCCTTCCGGGCGGCGGCGTACTTGGCCGCGACCGGTATTTCGAAAGCGCCGGGAACGCGGATGACGGTGATGTCCTCGTCATTGGCGCCGTGCCGGACGAGGCAGTCCTTCGCGCCTTCAACCAGGCGTTCGGTGATGAACGAATTGAACCTGCCGACCACAAGGGCGGCGCGCAATCCTTTTGCGCTCAGTTCACCCTCAATGCTTTTGCCTTTTGCCATTACTGTTTCCTCCCTGCTCTTTTGACGAAACAAGGAGTATAGTGGGAACGGGCCGCGAATGCCAGCGCGAAGACAAGCGGACCGCGAAAAGATCGACGGGATGGCGAAAACGGTACGATTCGGGCAATGCGTTTAAAATTGACGTGTGGACCTTTGCCTTTCCTGACTATTCGGTTAACTCATCGTAAAATCTATTGAAAATACTGATGTTCCATGATATTGTCATTTAATAATGCCGGAAACCCACAGGATAGCATATGGTCCCATGAGCCTTTTAGACTTTCAGCGACGTTTCCCTTGTGAAGCGGATTGCCAGTCCTATCTTATGGATACCCGAAGCCTCTGAGTTGAATGCCCGTCTTCTCTCGCGTTTGGACGTGTCATTGCCAAAGGTATTGGTGGAAAACGAAGCCGAAGTGGGTATGCGGAGGAAGCTGACCAAAAGACGAACAACTTCTTGAAAATCAAAAGGTTACACCAGGGTAGATCATACGAATTATGCTGGAACATCCGTTAAAATGCGCTAGCCATTTTATAGCTGCGCACAGTTGAGGGAGTCACAACTCCGGATCGTGAACGGTATATTGTGCACGCCAGCCTTGCGACGTTTCCATTTTTCTCCAATTGGAGGGATCGATATGGGTTTTTTGGGCATAATTCGCCGCGGCCTCAGGAAGACGCGGGAAGTCCTGTTTATGGACGTCAAGGACGTCTTCCGTATCGGCCGGCGCGTCGACGAGGAACTGCTTGGCGAGTTGGAGGAGCGGCTAATCCTCGCCGACCTGGGCCCCAGGCTTGCGGCCGAGGTTGTGGACGAGGTGCGGGCGAAATTCAAGAACAAGGAAATCGAGAAATCCGAGGACATTCTCGGTTTTCTTAAGGAACGCCTGTCCGAGGGGCTCGCGCCCGAGGACGGCGAATGCCTGGCGCGCAACCCGGGTGGTCCGACCGTGATTCTCATGGTCGGCGTCAACGGCACCGGCAAAACCACCACCACCGCCAAACTCGCCAAGTTCCTCAGGGACCGGGGGGACAAGGTGCTCCTCGCCGCCGCCGACACCGTCCGCGCCGCCGCCGGCGACCAGCTCAACATCTGGGCCGGCAGGGTGGGAGTGGACATTGTCCGTCACGACGGTGGCGCCGACCCCGCCGCCGTCGTCTTCGACGCCTGCGAGGCTGCGCTCGCCCGCGGCATCGACTACGTCGTCGTCGATACGGCCGGCCGCATCCACACCAAGGCGAACCTAATGCAGCAACTCGAGAAGATCCACCGGGTCGCTGGCAAGAAGATACCGGCCGCTCCCCACGAGACCCTGCTCGTACTCGACGCCACGACCGGCCAGAACGCGTTGTCGCAGGCCAAGTTGTTCACCGAGGGCGTGGGCGTCACCGGACTGGTCCTCACCAAGCTTGACGGCACCGCCAAGGGCGGGATCGTCATCGCCATCAACCGCCAGATACAGCTGCCGATTAAGTTCGTCGGCGTCGGCGAAAGAGAGAACGATTTCGCGCCCTTCGACGCGAAGGAGTTCATTGGAGCGTTGTTCCCGGGAATGGAAGGTCCCGAAGAGGAGTGACGCTGAACTTTTTCGGAATTCCTTTTTCTATACTGATAAGCGGCTTGTGTGTCAATGGCAATCGACGCGGCCGGTCATTTCTGCGCCAGATGCACACTCGCGATGGCCTCAGCGATGTATTCGCCAAATTGCAAGTTTTTCACTCCAATCACGGTAAGATTGCATTTGTTGATGGGAATGAGGATTTTTTGGGCGTCGCTTTCTCCGATGGCGGATGCCATTGTCGGGGTGATTTCCCCCAGCATCGAGTTGGCGG
>JAIRTL010000104.1 GCA_031254915.1 Planctomycetota bacterium | reverse complement strand
CATATTCTTCCGAATACCCGGGAATGTCGCCAAACAATGCATCCCGCGCCGCCCGGCAGAAAAAGTAATGGCTGTCCAGGTAAATCCGCTTGATCCATTCCGGACACGACGATTTCGGGAAAGCGCCGAGATCGTCATGCCTGAGGCAGAACAGAATATACGCGGCGCAATCGCGGAAGGTGGGCCGAGAGCAGGCGAACATCGTGTTGAAATGCTTGTGGGCGCCGGCCAAGTCTCCCATTTCGCCGAAAATGGCGGCGATCGCCTTGTGCAGCTTCGCCGATTTCTGGTTGCCGGCGATGGCGACGAGAAGGCGGTCGCGCGCCTCATCGAGCTTGCTTCGACCCGCGAGAATTCGGGCGAAATTGTTCGCTATGGTGGCGTCGTGCGGGCGTTCCAAGTTGAGCTCGCGCAGGAGCGATTCACACTCACCAAACTTGCCCAGACGTTCTTTTGCCGTCGCGAGGCGTTCACGGAAAACGCTGTTCTTCGGGTAGGCGATCGCCGCCGCGGCATATTGCTTTTCGGCCAGTTCGTACCGACGTTTGTGAAAGAGCCACCTTCCTTTGAGGTCGTTGACCAGGCCGCCGTGAAAATGGCGGAAAAAGCGCGGCGAGAGATCGGGCGCCGGGGGCGATGTTTGTGACGACTGCATAGGGATATCCTTCAACACTCTGAACGATACCTTGAACGATACCTTCAAGAAGCCCTGGTTTTGTGGTGTGTAGCATACGCGGACTTTTGGAGAAAATCAACCCGCCGTTCGATTCCCTCCAACGTTTCTTGGAGTGCCATTTTGCGCCGGGAAGTATTGCACGGCCGGCGGCATCGCCCGACCTGACGAAAAATCGATCCCTTGTCCCGCAAGCGGCGCCATCTTTTGGGGAAATCGGGCGGTTGTTGGCCCGATTTACCCAAAAGTCCGCCATACGCCGTTTCGCGCGCCGGAGGAAGCTATCGTCGCCATGCGCGCTTGATCCGGGTCGATTGGGAAATGCGTCGCGGAGCGCGCTTTTTCCCTGGGCCGGATCGGCGGAAGCGGGTATACTTTCGATACAGGGCGACAGTGCGCGATTCCAGGTATGGAGGTCAACGCCGTGCGCCCGGTAGGGGCGCGCGGTGCGCGGAGGAATTTGCGGAATGGAGGATTGGACGGCGCGCCAGCCGATGCTCTTCGTCATCGAGGAGGATGCGGCTGAACAGGAGAACCTGCGCCAGGCGCTGGCGGACGCAAACATGACCGTCCTCGCGCTTGACGGCATCGGCGCGGCGACGCGGCTTGCCGACGCCGGCGCGGCGTGCGATCTCCTGATTGTCGCGGCGACGGCGGTCGAGGGCAGGGAGGACGAATTCGACCGGCTGCTGACCGCGGCGGGCGACAAGTCGAAGGTCATCGTCTACGGACTCGATCCGCACGGCGAAGCCGCCCTGCATTGCCTCAACCGCGGCGCCTGCGACTTTCTTCCCAAGCCCCTCGACCACAATACGCTCTTCGCCGCCGTCGATACCGCGCTCGGGGACGAGTTCCATGCCGATCCGGACTCCAGAGGCATCGTCGCACAGCGCCCGGTGCTTGGCTGGATCGAACTCACGGCCTCGTCGCGGCTCGAGCAGCTGCGCCGGTTGGAACGCTTCTCCGAAATGCTCTTCAACAGCAGTCTTCCCGAAAAGGTGCGCGAAGACCTGCAGCTCGCTGTCGAGGAGGTCGGCAGGAACGCGGTGGAGTGGGGCAACCGTTTCGATCCGGACAAACAGGTCCACGTCAGCTATATCCGCTTCGAGGACCGCATCGTCATCAAGGTCGAGGACGAGGGCGAAGGCTTCAGTCCGGAAGCGGTGCCCGACCCGACCGCCGATCCGGTGAAAAGCCTCAAGGAGCGCGCCGAGCTCGGCAAGCGCCCGGGCGGATACGGCGTCTACCTCATTCAGAAGCTGGTCGACGAGGTGGTGTACAGCGAGAAGGGGAACACCGTCCTCATGATCAAATACCTTCCGGCCCCCGAGCCGGCCGCGGCGGCGGAGGATACGCGGACTTAGGGCGTTTTGCGAAGTTGCATGGACATCCCATTGCGCATTTCGGCTTGTCCCGCCGCGTCCCGAAACGCCGGGTATTTCGCGGCAATTGGTTTTGGTTTTAATGCGCCAGGGGGACGCGGTTCATGCCGGAGTGGACGGATCCGTTCGAACGCCGTCTTGACGGCATCCTCGCCGGCCTCGACCGGGGCGCCGTCCTCGCGCGCTACGGCTGGGTGGAGGACATGGCGCGGAGGGCGGGGGAGCTTCTCTCTCCCGAACGCCTCGCGTCGGCCCCGCCCGAGGACATCTACCGAACGCTCGACTCCCTTAACGTTCCCGGCTGCGCGGTGCGCATGACCAACCTCGGCCGGATGAACCGGGCCGGGACGGTGGTCGACGGCGTCCGCCGCCTGCTCGAGGTTCCCGGCGACTTCGCCGTGAAGTGCCGGGCCGGAAAGATCCCCCAGGCCGGAATCACCACCCTGACCCAGATTCTGTCGCTGGCGCGTCCGGACCGGTTCGCGATCCGCAACGCGCCGTTCACCCGCGCGCTCGCCAGGATGGTTCCATTCTACACGCCGCGCGCCCTCGACGAACTCGGGTACGGGGAGTACCTCGACCTGTGCCGCGAGTTGACCAGGCCGCTGGCGCTTCGCCTCAAACCGCTGGGTCTTTCCGCGTGGGCCGGGGCGCATCGTTTTCTCTTGCTGTACGCCGTCCTGACGGCGAAATGAACGAGGAGGACCGTATGCCGTATGTGCGACTTGAAGTGAATGTCCCGCTCCCGGACGATGTCCGGGACCGCGTCCTGTCCGAACTTTCCGCCTGCGTCGCCGCCGGCACCGGCAAGCCGGAGGCGGTGGTGCAGGCGTCCGTGCCCGGCAACGTGAAAATGTTGATGGCCAAGAGCTCCGAGCCGACCGCGCATCTCGAGATCAAGGGGATCGATCTTCAGGAAGCGCACGCCAAGGGGTTGTCCGCCTCGATCTGCGGCTTGCTGTCGCGGGAGCTGGGCATCCCCGGCAACCGGACGTACATCGCCTTCGCGTCGTATGCGGGCGGCATGTGGGGGTTCGACGGGGGAACGCTCTGAGGCCGCGGCCCAGCCGCGAATCGACGCGTTCGTTTTTCTTCATCTCTCCATAACCGACGACGCGTTTCCGCAACGATCGGACCGCCCCGCCGCGCCCGCCAAAGCGCGCCGGGGATCGGTCCGCCGATTCGCGAAAACGCCGCAGGAGACCGTCATGGCAAAAAAGACATTGAAACCGCTCACCCGGACGCCCGCCTGGAAGGCGCTCCAACGTCACCGGAAGGCGATGGACAAGACGCCGATGCGGAAGCTCTTCGCGGGCGACCCGAAGCGCTTCAGGACGTTTTCGCTCGCCTTCGGCGACATGCTTGTCGACTACTCGAAGAACAGGATCACGACCGAGACCATGCGCCTTCTCGTAAACCTGGCCCGCGCCGCCGGGGTCGAGGCCTGGCGCGACCGGATGTTCGGGGGCGACAGGATCAACTGGACCGAGGGCCGCGCCGTCCTCCACGTGGCGCTCAGGAACGTGCGCAACAAGCCCATCAAGGTCGACGGCGAAGACGTCATGCCCGAGGTGAACCGGGTCCTCGCCCACATGAAGGAATTCTCGGCGGCGGTCCGCTCCGGCAAATGGAAAGGCTACACGGGGAAGACGATCGCCGCCGTCGTGAACATCGGAATCGGCGGCTCCGACCTTGGCCCGGCGATGATCACGGAAGCGCTCAAGCATTGCCACGACGGTCCCGCGACCCGCTTCGTCTCCAACGTCGACGCCACAGACTTTGTCGAAAAGACCCGCGACCTCGATCCCGCCAGGACGCTCTTCATCGTCGCCTCCAAGACCTTCACCACCCAGGAGACGATGACCAACGCCGAGACGGCCCGGAAATGGCTGCTCGCGAAGCTGAAGGACAAAAAGGCGGTCGCCAGGCATTTCGTCGCGCTCTCCACCAGCAGGGACGAGGTCGAAAAGTTCGGCATCGACCCGGCGAACATGTTCGAGTTCTGGGACTGGGTCGGCGGCCGCTATTCCTCGTGGTCGGCGATCGGCCTCCCGATCGCGATCGCGGTCGGCTTCTCCCGCTTCGAAGCCTTCCTGCGCGGCGCCAACGCCATGGACGGGCATTTCCGCACCGCCCCGCTGGAGAGGAACATCCCGGTGATCCTCGCCCTTCTCGGCGTCTGGTACAACAACTTCTGGGGTGCGGAAAGCCACGCCATCCTGCCCTACGACCAGTATCTGTCGCGCTTCGCCGCCTATTTCCAGCAGGGCGACATGGAGTCGAACGGCAAATACGTCGATCGCGACGGCAATCCGGTCGACTACCAGACCGGCCCCGTGGTCTGGGGCGAGCCGGGCACGAACGGCCAGCACGCCTTCTATCAGCTTATCCATCAGGGCACGAAATTGATCCCCTGCGACTTCATCGCCGCGGCCCGTTCGCAAAACCCGCTGGGCGACCATCATCAGAAGCTGATCGCCAATTTCCTCGCGCAGACGGAAGCGCTCCTCATGGGCAAGACCCGCAAGGAAGCGGTCGCCGAGCTGCGCGCGCAGGGCATGTCCGCCGCGCGCATCCGGGAGTTGGCGCCGCACAAGGTGTTCCCGGGGAACCGGCCCACCAACTCCATCCTGGTGAAAATGCTCACGCCCGAGCAGCTCGGCGCGCTCATCGCCATGTACGAGCACAAGATTTTCGTGCAGGGCGTCATCTGGCGCGTCAACTCCTTCGATCAATGGGGCGTGGAATTGGGGAAGGTATTGGCGAAAACGATCCTCGCGGAGGAAAAAACCCTGTTGAAGGGGAAACGCGTCGACCTGTCCGGGCACGATTCCTCGACCGCCGGACTGCTCCGCGCGTACGCGAAAATGGCGGGGGCCAATGGCTGAACGCCGCGGCGCCGCCGAGGATCCGGCGCATGCCTTTCTCCAGTATTTCATGAGCCCGTCCCGGTTCAGGCGCCTGCGGAAAGACTACGAGGGCAAATGGATGGCCCGGTTGGCGCTTATCGACGGCGAGGGGGTTGTCCTCGCCGGCAAGCCGCTGCCGGGGGGGGACGCGGCGGAGAACCGGGCGCGGTTCAAAACGCTGGTCGAGGAGTCGTTGCGCTGGGGCGAAGCCCCGGCCGACATGTTCCGCGACGGGACGATGGCGTGGGCGGTGCCGCTTATGCTCAATACCCGCCTCGTGGGCGGCGTCGCCGCCGTCATCCGCCGCCGCGACCTCTTTCCCGGGGACGACGGCAGGCCGCGCTTCGACATCCGGGACGCGGCGGTGGAGTTGCGGCGTCTTCTCGAGGCGGAAAACCTCACCAACGCCCCCCTGCTCGAGATGCGCCGGGGCCAGTACCTGAGCGAACGCCGGCGCGCCGAGGCGATCCACGCCTTCAAGGCCTATTCCCCCGATTTCCGTTCCATATACCTGCGCGAGGAGCCGGCCCTCATGTCCGCCATCCGCAAGGGCGACAGGGAGGAGGCGCGGGAGATCCTCAACCGCATCCTGGTGGTGCTTCACTACCAGGCGGGCGAGAACTTCGCGCTTATCAAAAGCTTCTTCCTCGAGATGATGACGCTTATGTACCGCGCGGCTGTGGAGGCGGGCTGCGAATCGCGCGAGCTTCTCGGCGCGAACTACGAACGTTTTTCCGAACTGTCGTCCTTTGCCAGCGAAGAGGAGCTGGGGCCGTGGGTGCACGAGGTTCTCGACGGCCTCATCGACGCCATTCACCGCCACCGGAACATTTCGCCCCTGGCGCTTCTCCAGGGCGCGCTCGCCTTCATGCACGAGAACCTCGACCAGGACATCTCCCGCGACGATGCGGCGCGGGCCGCGCATCTGTCGCCGGCGCATTTTTCGCGGCTGTTCAAGAAGGAGATGAAGGAAAGCTTCACCGACATGCTTAACCGCATGCGGATCGACCAGGCGGCGGAACTGCTGGCGAGAAGCGACCAGAGCCTGTGCATGATCGCGCTCGACTGCGGCTTCAAGGACCAGAGCTACTTCACGAAGGTCTTCCGGAAGTACGTGAAGGAAACGCCGCGCGAGTACCGTCTGCGGTTGCGTGCGGCGAGGCGGGTCAGGGTATGAACGAATCATGGCCGGAACGGCACGGCCGCGTCCGAAAAAGGGGCGGAAAAAGGAAAAACGCGGAACCCGAAGGGCTCCGCGTTTTTCGTGCTCGAAATGCTTATGATGCTCAGCCGCAGGGGTTGCAGACCGGCGCCGGGGTGGCGCAGGGGTTGCAAGCAGGGGCCGGCGCCGGGCACTTGCCGGTCGCGCAGGAGCAGCCAGCGGCGACGAACAGGCTGGCGGCCAGAGCGATAGCCAAGAAAATACGCATCTCCATCTCCTTTTCTCACACTTCAGTACATGAGCCCCACATGGGGCAAGCCAAAAGAACTGAATCTAGGGCCCGGAAATAATCCGGACTTCCCCACTCCTCTTTGACCACTATAATGATTTTACCGTTCTCTTCAAGAAATAAATTCAAAAAAAGGGTTGGAAATAGTTTTTTTTTGAAAGGATTTCGAGAAAACAGACAAGCCCCATTTCGAGCCCGACGAACCGTCAGATCGCCTCCGAAGTGTGTATCGCCTTCAAACGAACGGATTTGCGCATCCGCTGGATGTCGTCCGCAATCATGGCGTTCACCTGGACCTTGACGCTTTCGCGGGCGGTCCGGAGGGCGCTCGCCACGGCCGGGGCCGTCGAACGGCCATGGCCTATGAGGCAGACGCCGTTGACGCCCAGAAGCGGCGCGCCGCCGTATGCCGCGTAATCGAGCCGCTTTTTCACCATCTTCATCTGGCCCTGCAAAAGCAGCGCCGCCAGCTTGGTGTACCAGGTCGCCAGCATGGCGTCTCTGATCCAGCGCGACATCGTCGACGCCAGTGTCTCGGAGGCCTTCAAAACGGCGTTGCCGATGAAAC
>JAIRTL010000130.1 GCA_031254915.1 Planctomycetota bacterium | reverse complement strand
GAACTGGAAGAAACCGCGCGGCGCTTGTTGCAGCTTGCCGAAGCGCAGGGCGTGGTGCCGCGTCAGTGGGCGAAGCGTTTCGTCGATTTGCGACAGACACAGCTTTCGCGTGACGAAGCCAACCGCTTTTTCGCTTCGCTGGCGCGCACGGACGGCCGGTTGTTCCACGTCGAGGCCCTCGACGTGGCGGTCACGGGAAAGGACATGGATCTGTTCAGTTTTTCCAACGCGCCTGTTTCGTTGTCCGTGCGCGGAACCCTGCTCTTTCGCGCCGACGGGGAAGAACGCGCCCAGGAGGGAATACCAGTCCAGGAAGAAGCACGCGCCGACGGGGAAGAATCATGAATCCGGCCATCCTGTTGTACATCGACGGATACTGGAGACTGGTCGAGGATGGCCATGTCCGGGCCGTGCCGGAATATCCGCGGCTTTCCTCGCCGACGCTGGTATTGACGGATTTCGGTAACGCGGTGAGTGGCGTGACCACGATCCATGGAAGGAAAGATTACGCCGAAGCCATGATCGGTCGTCACTTGCGCGACGACAACGTCATCGAAAACGAGGAGGTCAAGGTACTGATTCACTATGGCACGTCGGTGCCCGACGGCTGGGAGGCGCTTTATACCGCCATGCCCGTGAGCGCATGGCGGCGAATGCAGGCCTGGGTCCTGTCGCAGGCCGACCATTGCCTGTTGATCCCGCAGGCCGCCCTGATGCACCGCTTGACACGGAAAAACAGTGATGGCGTCGTTTCGGGCGTCGTTTTCCATGGTGAGCGAAGGATCAGTGTTCTGGCGCGGGGGCAGGGGGGACTCTGTTATTTTTCGGTACGGATCCGTGGCAATACGGAGGAGGACCTGCGTGCGTCTTCCGTGTTGCTGATTGATCGCGTCCGTCAGGCGCAGACGCTGGAATCGTCCGACCAGCGGCTCGCGTTGCGGTGGTATACCTTCGGAAAAACGAGTTCGTCGGAAGAGGGGGTGGCGAAAATTTTCTCCGCGCATCCGGAAGACGACACCGACGACATCGACGAAGTCGGGACGGAAGCCTACCTTCAGGAGGACGGGACGTATCGGTATTTTCCGCTCGATGCCCTGAAGCCCCAGCTTTCGGAGCGGATTGCCGTAAACGCGGCCTTGGCCAAGGTGAGTTATTTTGCCGAGCGCAATATCGGGTATTTCAGTTTGTGCGGAGGGGTGATATCGGTCGTATGCCTGATCACCGCCATCGTGTTCTTTTTCATAGGCGACTCGACGCGCACGAAGGCGGCCGAGGTGAACGAGGACGCACGGCGGATCGTCGAGGCCGCGCGTGCGCAGGCCGTGAGTACGCTCCCGGCCGATTTTTCCGATCTTCGGGATTTCGTCGATCTTTTCCTGGACGCCAAGGCGGAGGTGGATCCCGGCAATCTGTTGCGGACGCTGCGCTTTGCCGCCGGCAGCGAGATCAAGCTGCTGCGTCTGTACATGCAGCCGAGAGATCATGAGCTTGTCATCGAGGGATGGGTCGACGTGGCGGCGGGGAGCGGCGACCGTCTGCTGGCCGACTTTCTCGCGCAGTTGCGCCGGAACGGTTTCGAGCCGGAGGCGGTCGGTGCCTCCATTGCGTTGCGTGCGCCTCCCGGCACCGGTTTTGCTTACCAGTTGCGCCGGAATGATTCATCACGCGGCGCGGGGGGTTCTTCGTGAGAAACCTCGCCTTGCTGATTGCCAGTCTGGGCATTCTGGCCATGGTCGCGATAGGCGCTCTTCTGCTGGAGCCGGAGCGTCGCGGCTTGCTGCATCCGGAACGGGCGGCGCGTCCCGCCTCGGACGCCGTGACCCAGGAGCTTGAAAAGAGCCGGCTCACCCTGCGGCGTCTGGAGGAGGATGCCCGGATCGCTTCGGAGGGGGGGCGTGGCATACCGGAGGGCGAGGCGTTGACATGGCTGTTTCCGCTGTCGCCGGAGGAGGAGGCGAAGTTGCTTGGCGACCCGCTGGCGTGGCTCAACCGGCCCTCCCGTCCTTCGGATGCCGCGCGTCCTCCGTCCGGGCGGCCTTCTCCGTCGCCGCAGACGCCGGGTGCCCCTGGTGCTTCCGGCGGTGCGCCTGGTACTCCCGGCGCGCCTGGTGCTCCCGGTGCTCCCGGCGCACCGGGTGCCCCCGGCGTGCCTGGTACCCCCGGTGCACCCGCGATGCCCGGTGCGCCGGGTACCCCCGGTGCGCCCGCGATGCCCGGTGCGCCTGGTGCTCCCGGTGTTCCCGGTGCCCCCGGTGCCCCCGGTGCCCCTGGCGCGTCCGCGCCGCCCGGCAGATCTGTGCCGCCCGTGCCCGCGCCCAGGCCCGTTGTGCCGAAGCCCGCCGTTCCCGGGCCGTTCGTCATGCCCTCGCCGTCTTCCATGCCGACGCCGTCTTTCGCACCGACGCCGCCCGTTGCATCCGCGCCTTCTCCTTCCGGGGTTCCGGGGTCGGAGGATGGGCTGCCGGTCGAGCCGGGGTCGGCGTTGGCGCCGGCGCCCGAGCCGGAGCCGGCGATCGATTTTCAGCTTTCCTTCATTTTCTTCTCTCCCAGTTTCCGGCGCGCTGTCATCGACGGGCGTCTCGTGCGCGAAGGCGACTGGTTGCCGGGCGGTTTTCGTCTCGTGTCGATTCACGACACATCGATCGTGGTGCGGAATGACCAGACGATGCAGCGTATCGAGCTTCCCACCGTTTTCCCGGAACCGCCCATTTTCATCATGGCGCCGGCCGAACCACCGAGTGCGCCACCGGTTGTCGCGCCACCGGTCGCACAACCGGGCGCACCTTCGGTCGCGCCGCGGACTGCGCCGCGGATTTCGCCGCGGATTCCTCGGATCGGGCCGCGGGCGCCGCAGGTCGCGTCATAGTTTTCATATCACAGGGGCGAGAGCAAGTCATGAAAAAATTTCACATCGTCGTCATTTCTCTGTTGAGCGTGATGATTTGCGTTCTGGTAGTGATGTTATTCGTTCTTATGAAGGGACAGTCTTCGTCGTCCGTGGTCGAGGAAGTCGTTGTTGCGCCGGCGGCGCCGGCGGTGGCGGTGGATGGGGGTGCGGGCAAGCTT
>JAIRTL010000113.1 GCA_031254915.1 Planctomycetota bacterium | reverse complement strand
ATGTTTAGTGCACAATACCGGTTCTTGGCGATTTGCCGGGAAAATAGCTCTCGCTACACATAACAACTGACTCAACATAAACGCGCTCGCAACTGCAATAAAAGTTGTTGCCGTCGATCAAGCCAAACATGGGATCAGCGTCCATTGCGGCCGTGTTCGCGGCGAATCAGCCTGACAACTCCCGTCACGACGAAGATTTCGACTTCGGTGCCCGGCTTCAGGACGATGTTCTGGCACTCCGGATTGCGGCACTCCAGTTCAACGTGATCGTCAAAAAGACGCAACACCTTGCAGCTTGGCGCATTCCCGTCCCAACTGGCGATGACGATGTTGCCGTCCAGTGGAGTCACGCTGCGATCCACGGCCAGGAGGTCGCCGGGGAAGATTCCCGCGCCGGTCATGGACAGGCCTTCGGCCCGGTAGTAATAGGTGGCGGCCGGGTTGCGCACCAGGTAGGCGTTGAGGTCGATGCCGTCGTCTTCATAATCATCCGCCGGCGACGGAAAGCCCAGGGCGGCGCGCGCCAAGCCGACTGGCTGCGCTTGGGCAGGCGGATCGACTTTCGCCGGGCCGACGGGAAGGACGCGGGTTTCGGGTGCAGGGGGCATGGGCTTTCAGATTATCATCGCTACGTCTATCGGGATAAGGCTTGCATGAACATTTCACAATTATTTTCCGCTTTTTTCTTGGCGTGGTTCCTGATCAACCCCGTTTACGCCGATTTTCCGGTGTCGTCGTCGGGGTGATCGACGGCGATACCGTCGAGGTCAAGGACAGCCAGCAACCGGTCAACGTCAAGCCGATCCGCGTCCGGCTCGACCAGATCGACGCCCCGGAAAGGAGACGGCCTTTCGGGACGTGGTCGCCCCGGATGCTGGCCAGTGCCGTGTTTCAGAAAACCGTAAGCGTTCGAGAAGGCGGCAAGGATCGTTACAAGAGAA
Source organism: Planctomycetota bacterium (assembly GCA_031254915.1). GTDB lineage: Bacteria > Planctomycetota > SZUA-567 > SZUA-567 > SZUA-567 > JAIRTL01. Next base: position 1,687 of record JAIRTL010000113.1, on the reverse strand, counting down.
TCGTCGGCACGCTGTGCCTCGGCGACAAAACACTGTTGGACATTGAGTCCGAAGCGCGCGCGGCGCGGCGCGGTCTGTGGCGTGATCCCAATCCCGTCTCCCCATGGGAATGGCGCAAGGCCCCGTAAGACGAAAGCGAAATAAGCCGCGGTTGAGCCGCGGACGGCCGGGAGCATCCCGGACGCATGCGATCCCGTCGTCAGAGCCGCCGTCGGCATTTCAAGAGTAGTCGAGTAAAAACGGGAAGGCCCGCGTTTCGCATTCCTTGCGGTCGCGGCGCGCATTCGCGGCGAAGGTGTCGGCTCTGCAACGAAAGAGCCGAACCATGCCCGTCATTGATTCTTTACGCCGTTTCCTTCCCGCACCGACCGCCGCCGCGATCGCCGTCCTCGCCGGCGCCTGCGTCGTTCCTCCGCCGGAGGATTCGTCCGATTCCTGGAACGCCGTCCGGGAAGAGACTTTACCGGCTTTGCCGGCCCCGGACGTGCTGCCGCTCACCCGCCAGGGTCGCTACACCCTCGTCGAACTCGCGCCGGAAGCGGCGCAGCGCGACCTGATGCGCCAGCTCGTCGAGATTTCGATTCCGTCCAGTCTGGAGGCCACCGTCGGGGAAACCCTGCATCACCTGCTGCGGCAATCGGGCTACCGCCTGTGCGATTCCCCGGACGCGGCGCTCGCCGCGCTGCCGCTGCCGGCCGCGCACCGGCGTCTGGGGCCGATGACGCTCTCCGACGCGCTGCTGACCCTCGCCGGCCCGGCCTGGAAACTCTCGGTCGACGACTTCTCCCGCCAGGTGTGTTTGACGCGCCGCGCGCCCGAGGTTTCCGAGACCCCGCCCGACGCCAACGCGACCGATTGGAGGGGGCAGCCATGAACCCGCTTCCCTCGCGGAGCGACGGCCGCTCGTCCTGGAAGAGTCTCGCGGTCTTCGCCGGTCTGCTGCTCGTCGGCGCATTGAGCGTAATCAACTACGTCGAACTCACGCGCCTGTCCGCGGCGGCTCCTTCCGAGGACGCCCGGCTCCAGGTGCTTGCCGCGCGCCTCGCCGAACTCGCGCAGGAGGTCGAAGCCGTCCAAAAACCCGCCGACGCCGTGCCGCTCGCGCGCTTTACCGCCGAACGCGAATCCGTCGAACGGCGCTTGGCGGCGATCGAGCAGGCCATTAACGAGCGTTTGTCCGACGACGGTTTGCAAGGGGTGCGCGAGCGTCTGGCGCAACTGGAAGAGGATCGGGCGCAACAGGCGGCGAACCCGCCCGTGATGCCCGCGCCGCCCGCGAATCCGCTCCCGGCGCCTCCCGTTCCTCCGCCCCCGCCGAGACTCGCCGAACCGGCCTTCCGGGTGATCGGCATCGAGCGGCGGGCCGAGGAACGCTTTTTGACCATTCTGCCCGCCAGGGCGCGGTCGCTCGCCCAGGCGCGCCTCTTGCGCGTGGGCGACGCGGAAGGCGGCTGGCGGCTCGACGCCATCGAAGACGACGCCGGGGTTTTCAGCCAGGGGGGAAGGAAACGCCGCATGAATCTGACCGGAGGACAGAAATGAAAATTTTCCGCTTCATCCCGATTGCATTTATGGTTTTGTTGCCGACGCCGGCCGTCTCCCAGGAGTCGGCTCCGAGCGCCACCGCCTCGTCGATGATCCAGCGCAGCGACGAACGGCAGGCGAACGAATGGGGACTCGGCGCGGA
>JAIRTL010000102.1 GCA_031254915.1 Planctomycetota bacterium | reverse complement strand
CTGACGGGGCTGCGTCTTGGCCGGACGGGGTTCGCTCCCGTTGGACAGCTACTTCGCGTTTCAGTGGAGACTCACCTCCCTTCTTTCCTCGCGATACGGCATTGCTCGGTCACACGCGGGCGAATTGAAATACGCGCGAAGCGCAACCTATACGCTGTGAGTGCTGAAAGCGACTCCGGCGCGTCAGCACAAATGCCAGCCCGCATTACCGTCACTCGCCTACGCCGCAGGCAAACGCGAAAGGCGAACACAAACAGATGCTACACCAGCAACCCCTTCTATCGGCGCGGTTATTTCACGCCGCAAAGACCAAATCACAGCCCTTCTCACCCACAAATTCATCGAAAGAACCCAGTGGAATTCATGAATTGCCTGCCGCTTTCCGGTATGCTTCAAGCGTCTTTACGTCGAACAGCACCATCCGCACCAGGGTCGGGAGGCCGTTCGCGCCGAGGAATTCCATGATCGTCCTTACCGCGATCATGGCCGCCTCCTCGACCGGGTACGAATAGACGCCTGTCGAGATGCTTGGAAAAGCGACGCTGGCCAGGCCTTCGTCGCGGGCCAGGGCGAGCGCCGTCCGGTAGCATGAGGCGAGAAGTTCCGGCTCGCCGCCGTCGCCGCGCCAGATCGGCCCGACCGTGTGAAGAATCCGTTTGGCATGCAGCTTTCCCGCCGTCGTGGCGACGGTGCGGCCGATCGGGCAGCCGCCGATCTTTCGGCATTCCGCCATGATCCCGGGGCCGCCGGCGCGGTGGATCGCCCCGTCGACGCCGCCACCGCCCGCGAGCCGCGAATTCGCCGCATTGACTATGCCGTCCACCCGTTCGCGCGTGATGTCGCCGAGCGTCAGTTCGAAGCGTTTTCCAGCTATGATCCGGAATACGGTTGGTTTACTCCGGTCCCCCGCCATGCGATCCCTCCCGACTCGAGAAAACGGTTTCCGGTGAAGCATACCCAAACTGGAGGAAAAAGCCAGGCGCCGCCGGCAAATATACCGGGCGCAGCCGGAAATTTATGAAAATGGGGGATGGGGAGTCCCTGTTCCACATCCGTTTCCCTTGGCCATTTCATGGCCGCGCACAATTGAGGGAATCGCAACTCCGGACCGTAAACGGCATGGCCCGCCGTCCGTCGGCCGCAACCGGATTTCCGCTTTCCGAAGGCGAACGGGGAGGGAAAAATGCTTGCACCTTGCCGGATGAGGCTTATAATACTCTATCCCGTCCCGGAGATATTTTCTCTCCGGGAATATTTCTTATCGCCCGGACGACGCCGTTCGCCGGCGTGATACGCCCCTTTCTGTGAGTGTGAAGGCGCGTTGTCCCGATTGTGCGCGATCCGCCGCTTGCGGACGGGTCGGTTTTCTTTTTGTTACCTACGGATATGGAATGGGGAACATCATGGCGAAGCATCATTCCGCTGACATCAGGGACATCGTATTGTGCGGCCACGCCGGATCCGGCAAGACCATACTCGCGGAGGCGATGCTGTTCAAGACCAGGATGATCACCCGCCTCGGCTCCATAGCCGACGGCGCCACCGTGTCCGACTACGAGAGGGAGGAAAAGGAGTACCAGTATTCGCTCAATTCCTCCATTATGCATTTCCCCTATAACGGCAAGGAATTCAACCTCATCGACACCTCCGGCCAGGTCGACTTCCAGGGCGGCATGATCAGCGGCATGGCCGGCGCCGACATCGCCGTCATCTGCGTCAACGCCATGCGCGGCATTGAGCTCATGACCCGGAAAGCCTGGGACATGGCGCACCAGTACGGCCTCGGCCGCATCATCGCCATCACCCGTATGGACGGCGAAAACGTCAACTGCCAAGAAGTGCTGGCCGCACTCCAGAAGAATTTCGGCCCGAAATGCGTTCCCTTCGTCGTCGCCGACGGGGAGGGCTCCTCCTTCGCCGGCGTCAAGCCGGTGATGGTGGACGACCCGGAGGGCGAAGCCGCCGACTTTCGCCGGCAGATCGTCGAGAATGCGGTCGAGGCAGACGACAAACTGATGGAAAAGTATCTCGAATCCGGCGAAGTCTCGAAGGAGGAACTCGAGGCCGTCCTTCCGAAGGCGATCATGGCGGGAACAGTCATTCCCGTCTTTATGCTCGCGGCGGAAAAGGACCTCGGCGTCAAGGAGTTCCTCGATGTGGCCGCCGAGTTCGGCCCGAACCCGCTTCTTTCCAGGCGTACGCTGTCGAAGGAGGGATCGGAAGAAGCGTCCGTGGCGGAGCCGAAGGAAGACGGCCCCGTCATGGCGCAGGTTTTCAAGATCGTCTCCGACCCGCACGTCGGCAAATTGTCGTATATGCGCATCTTCTCCGGCAAACTCGAGTCGAAGTCGCAGGTCAACGTCTCGTCCACCGGAAAGCCGGAAAAGATCGCCCAGCTCTTCCGCGCCCAGGGCGAAAAGCGCGAGGACGTCGCCGACGCCGTGGTGGGCGACATCGTCGGCGTCGCCAAGATCGACAACCTCCATATCGGCGACACGCTGTACGGTTCGGGCGGATGGCGCGTCATGCGCCCGCCGTTCCCGAAGCCGATGACCGGCCTCGCCGTCGCGCCGAAGAACCGCGGCGACGAGCAGAAGATGGGCGCGAACCTTCACCGCCTGTGCGAAGAGGATCCGACCTTTGAATTCACCCGCAGCGACCAGACGAATGAGCAGGTCATTCGCGGCATGGGGCAGGTTCACCTCGACGTCATGCTTTCGCGGCTCAAGACCCGCTTCGGCATGGAACTCGACACCAAACCACCGAAGATCCCGTATCTCGAGACGGTCACCAGGGATGCGGAAGGCAGCTATCGTCACAAGAAGCAGTCGGGCGGGGCCGGCCAGTTCGGCGAAGTGCATCTGCGCATCAAGCCCAACGAACGCGGCAAGGGCTTCGAGTTCGTCAACGCCATCGTCGGCGGCGTCATTTCCGGTCCGTTCATTCCGTCGGTCGAAAAGGGCGTCAAGAAGGCGATGGAAAAGGGTCCCATCGCCGGCTATCCCATGGTGGACGTGATCGTCGAACTCTTCTTCGGCAAGGAGCACCCGGTCGATTCGAAGGACATCGCCTTCCAAATCGCCGGCGAAATGGGTTTCAAGGAAATCGTCCAGGGCGCGAAGCCGGTCCTGCTTGAGCCGATCGTCAACCTGGAAATCGCTTTCCCGGCCCAGTACTTCGGCGATATCTCCGGCGACATTTCCAGCCGTCGCGGCCGCCCGACCGGCACCGACCAGCTTGGCGACATGCAGGTCCTCAAGGCGCAGGTGCCGCTCGCCGAGGTCGCCGATTACGGTTCCACCCTCAAGGCGATCACCCAGGGCGAAGGGTCGTACACGATGGAATTGTCGCACTACGAATCGGTGCCGTCGAACATCGCCCAGCAGGTCGCCCAGAAGGCAAAGGCGGCCCAGGAATAGCGGGACGAGGTCTTTATCCAAAATAAACGACAATACAATGGAGTTTACGTTTTCGACCACGTCCGCCGGTGAGGCGGGCGGCAATAAGGAAAGCGCCATGAAAGCCGATATTCATCCGAAGTACGATGAAGTGACCGTCCGTTGCGCCTGCGGCAACGAATTCAAGACCAGGTCCACGAAGCCGGAGATCAGGCTCGCGCTTTGCAACGCCTGCCATCCGTTCTTCACCGGCAAGCAGAAGTTCGTCGACACCGCCGGCCGCATCGAGAAATTCCAGAAGCGGTTCAACCTGGAAGAGGGCGCCTCCACCGCCGACATCGTCAAGGGCAAGAAGACGCTGTCGAAGAAACGGATCCAGTCCGCGGCGATCCAGGAGGAAAAACGCCTCAAGGCGGCCCGCAAGGTCCAGAAGGCGGGAGCCGAACGGCCCGGCGCCGAAGCCGCTCCTTCCGGCGCTCCGGCGCCCTCGGAAGCTCCGGCCGCCGACGACTAGGAAACGACTTAATCGCCCGGCGCGCATGGCGCAGTCGGGTCGGGATGCTTCGTGGCGCCAGCCCGCGCGATCCGGGCTGGCGCATGTTTGCTTTGCGCGGCCTCCAAAACGACGTGCGGCGGGGGATGCTACGCCGGCGGCGGGTCCCCCGGCGATCGTCGGCTTTTGCCTGAAAGTGAGCCCGGTCCATGCTTGACGCGAAAGTGAAGGAAAAACTCGGCGACCGTCTCGAACGGTTCCGCGAATTGGACCGGCTTCTCGCCGATCCGGCCGTCGGGGGCGATCCGCACATCGGCGATTACATGCGCGAGCGCGGGACGCTCGCCAAATCGATGGCGCTGTACGAGAATTACCTCGCCACCGGCAAGGAACTTGCCGACAACCGCGAAATCGCCGGCGATTCGTCGCAGGACAGGGAGTTGCGCGAACTCGCGGAGATGGAGATATCGGACCTCGAGGAAAAGGCGGCGGCGCTGGAGGCGGAACTCGTCGCCCTGCTTCTCGGCCAGGGCGCCGACAACGACCGCAACGCGATCCTCGAGATTCGCGCCGGCACTGGCGGCGAAGAAGCGGCGCTGTTCGCCGGCGACCTGTTTCGCATGTACAGGAATTTCGCCGACGGCCGGGGGTGGAAGTTTGAAGTGATGTCGATGAGCGAGTCGGAGCGCGGTGGCTTCAAGGAAGTGATCGTCGGCATCGAGGGCGGGAACGTGTTCCGCGACCTGCGCATGGAGGGCGGCGGCCACCGCGTTCAGCGCGTGCCGGAGACGGAGGCGCAGGGGCGCGTCCACACCTCGGCTGCGACGGTCGCGGTTATGCCGGAAGCGGAGGAATACGAGGTCGAGATCAAGCCGGAGGATCTGCAGATCAGCATTCAGTGCTCCGGCGGTCCGGGCGGGCAGTCGGTGAACACCACCCAGTCGTCGGTGCGCATCATCCACGTCCCGACCGGCATCACCGTCTTCATGCAGGAGGAAAAGAGCCAGCACAAGAACAAGGCCAAGGCCATGCGCGTGCTCCGCTCCCGCCTGTACGAGTTGAAAAAGGCGGAGGAGGAGGCGAAGCGCGCCGCCGAACGCCGGGGGCAAACCGGCTCCGGCGACCGATCGGAGCGGGTGCGGACGTACAACTTTCCGCAGGATCGCTGCACCGACCATCGCCTCGGCAAGAACTTCCCGCTGGAGGACATCATCGAAGGCAAACTCGACAAACTCGTCGCGGAGCTTATCGAATACGCGAAGCGGCTGGATTTGCGCGACTGATCGGGAGGCGGCCCGTTTTGGCGGAAGAAAAGCGCTGGAAACCGCTCGACCTCGTCAAGGTGACGGCCGAGTACCTCGCCGGGAAAAGCGTCCCGTCGCCGCGGCTCGACGCGGAGCTGCTCCTCTGCAAGGCGACGGGGATAGCGCGCCGCGTTGAACTTTACGCGGGGTTCGAGCGCGAGGTTGGCCCGGACGACTTGGCAAAATACCGGGAGATGATCCGCCGCCGCGCCGGGCGCGAGCCGGTCAGCCGCATTCTGGGCGAACGCGAATTCATGGGAATCCGCTTCGCGGTCACGCCGGACGTGTTGTCGCCGCGCCCCGAGACGGAATTCCTTGTGGAAGCGGCATTGGCGCGGGTCGATCCGGTCAGGTCCGTCCTGTCCCCGGAAGCGGAGGACGCGTCGCGCGGACCGGGAGCGATGACGGAAGAACTGGAAAAGCTTCTCGACGCCTACGCCGAAGACGCGGATTCGGACGGGGAAACGGATGCGGAAAAGCCGCTGGCGGCGCCGGTTCGTCCCGCCGATTTCCCGCTTGCATCGCGCATGGACCGGAGAAGCGCCGACCGGTCCGCTGCCGGACCGGCGCGAACGCCACGGGCGCTCGATTTGGGAACCGGCAGCGGTTGCATCGCCGTCTCCCTGGCGGCCAGGCTCCCGGGGGCGCGCGTGACGGCGGTTGACATCTCGCCAAACGCGCTCAAAATCGCCAGGGAAAACGCCCGCGCCGTCGGCGTTCTCGGGCGGATCGATTTTCGCCTGGGGGATTGGCTCGCCGTCCTCCCCGAGAATGAAGGCTACGACCTGATTCTCTCGAATCCGCCTTATCTCGTACCGGGCGATCCGGAGATCTGGCCGGAAGTCTCCCGCTTCGATCCCCCGCTCGCCCTGTACGGCGGCAACGACGGCCTTGAGGCGTATCGCGCCATCGTGCCCGGCCTTCCCGGCCGCCTCGGTCCCGGCGGCGTCGCGTTTCTCGAGGTTGGCGCCGGGCAGGCGGAAGCGGTCGCGCGGATGATGCGGAAAAGCGGGCTCGTCGGCGTCGCGGCGCACAAGGATTACGGCGGCGTCGAACGGATCGTCTCCGGTGAACGCGGCCGCTGAACTCCTTCCCCGGCCGCGCGCATTTTACGCCGCGCGGGCGAAATCCTTTGCGGCGAGGGCGTCTTGCTGCTATATTTTGCGTTCCGTTTTCTTTTCGCGGAATGCACGAAGGGATGAGGCCATGGACCCCTTGGATACGGTAAACGGGACCCACAAGATCGTCACCCTCAGGGTGCCGGGGCGTCCGCCCGCGCGGGTGCTGTGCCTTTGCAAAAAAGACGCGGAAAGCGGCGGGGACGCGTATTACGTGCTTGCCGAGAACGAGGGCAAGGCGCTCAAATGGCGTTCGATGATTCGGGACAACGCCGTCCGGCGGCTCAGGGAAGAGTTTCTCCTCAACATCATCGAGGAACAGGACGTCGACAACTTCGACGTCGAAGCGATATTCTTCTGTTCGGCGGAGGCGTCGAAAACCTGACGGTCGGCGCCGCGCCCAGTGGATTTCCATACGAATGTTCGAATCCATCACCGAAAGCCTGAACAAGGTCTTCCGTTCGGTCCTTGGCAAGGCCAGGTTGTCCGAGGAAAACGTTGCGGAAGCGATGCGCGAGGTGCGTACCGCGCTTCTCGAAGCCGACGTCAACAATCGGGTCGTGAATTCGTTCGTCGACCGGGTGGGCGAGTTCGCGCTCGGGATGGAAATCATCCCCGGCGTCTCCCCCGGACAGTTGTTCGTCAAGGTGGTGTACGACGAACTCGTCAAGCTGCTGGGCGGCGAAACGTCCGTCATCGATTGGGACGTGTCGCGGCCGACCGTGATCATGCTTTGCGGCCTGCAGGGCTCGGGTAAGACCACCACCGCCGGCAAGCTGGCGCTCCGTTGGCGGAAGGACGGCAAAAAGCCGCTTCTCGTCGCCGCCGACGTCCAGCGCCCCGCCGCGATTGAACAGCTCAAGGTCATCGGCGGACAGATCGGCGTCCCCGTCTTCACCCAGGCGGGCGCGTCGCCGGTCGAAATCTGCCGGAATTCGCTGAACGCCGCCAAGCTTCACGAAGCCGACGCCGTCATTCTCGACACCGCCGGCCGTCTGCACGTGGACGAGGTGCTCATGGATGAACTTGACGCCGTCAGGAAGGCGGCGGTTCCCAAGGAGATCCTCTTCGTCTGCGACGCGATGATCGGCCAGAGCGCGGTCGACACCGCTAGGGAATTCAAGCGCCGCCTGCCGCTCACCGGAGCGGCGATGACCAAGATGGATTCCGACGCCAGGGGCGGTGCGGCGCTGTCGCTGCGTGAATCCACCGGCGTTCCCATCAAGTTCGTCGCCGCCGGCGAAAAGCTCGACGCGATCGAGGAGTTCCACCCCGACCGCATGGCATCGCGCATCCTCGGGATGGGCGACGTCGTCAGCCTGGTCGAGCGCGCGCAGAAGGTGATCGACGAAAAAGAGGCCATGGCCATGCAGGTCAAGCTGGCCAGGAACGAGTTCAACCTTGAGGATTTCCTCAACCAGCTCGGCCAGATAAGGAAGATGGGCGCGATCAAGGACCTACTGATGATGATCCCCGGCCTTGGCGCGCAACTCAAGGGCGTGGACATCGACGACGCGCAGTTCAAGCGGATCGAGTCCATCATCCAGTCGATGACGCTGGAGGAACGCCGCAATCCCGGGATCATCGACACCAAACGCCGCGCCCGCATCGCCAAGGGTTCGGGCAAGCAGCCCAAGGACGTCATAGAACTCCTGAAGCAGTTTCAGGAGATGCGCAAGATCACCGGCCGCATGAGTCGGTTAGGCGTTTTCAGCGGCGCGGGCAGCCAACAGGCGATCGAGGCGCTGTCGCCGGGGGCGCTCGACTCGATCGCATCCGGACGCACGTTGTACGGATCGAAGAAAAAGGGCACCAAAGCCCAGAAGAAAAAGAAAGACAGGAAGAAGAAAAGGAGATAATCGGTGTCAGTAGCCATTCGTTTGTCGCGCGCGGGCCGCGTGCATCTGCCGTATTACCACATCGGCGTTTTCAACAGCCGCACCCGTCGCGACGGCCGGCCGGTCGAACAGCTCGGCTTCTACGACCCCAAGTCGGACAAGGAACCGGTGCGCATCGACCTTGAACGGGCGAAGTACTGGCTGTCCGTCGGCGCCAAGCCGTCGGCCACGGTCGCCACGATTCTCAAGGCCCAGGGGCTCAAGTCCGGGGACTGGACGCCGAAGAAAAGGAAGACGGTGAAAAGGCCGGCCGCCAGGAAGGCCGCCGTGAAGACGGAAAAGAAGCCGAAGCGCAAGGCGCGCACCGCCACATCCAAGGCGAGGGGTGAAAAGGCGCGGCAGAGCGCCGGCTAGCCGCTTGACGGCAAAGGGGAAGCATGTGAAGTGCTGGTTCTGCGACAATGAGGCCAGGGGAACGTGCGCGGCATGCGGACGGGGCGTGTGCTACGACCACGCCCATATCCACGACGCCATGACCCTGGCGAAGACGGACACGAGCAGCGGTTATACCAGCTATTACAATGTGCTTAACTCGCTTAAATGCTCCGATTGCCGGCTCGAATGGGTGTACCAGAAGCCGGGCGACTGATTCGGGCAGTCGCGCGAACGAATTGCTTCGTACAATGGTCGATTTTGACCGTATTTTTTATGGATCTCGGTGTGTTAAAATTCTCTGCCGGACTTTGGGCGTAATAGGATTCGAGCTGGTTTAACGCTTGATTCCATCGGCATTCCGGCTATCATGGCACATACGCGGATGGCGGATTTCATCCGGGTCGCACTGGAGAGAACGGGAGGAATGTGGCTGGCATAGGGGCGGTTTTCAGAACGGGCGAGGTGCGGTTCGAGAAGCTGCGCGCTTCCCGGCTGCCCGTCGTTTCCCGCGATGCCCAGCGCCGCATTCTTGACGCTCAGCCGTTCCTCCTCGACGGCGCGCTTGCCGCGCCGGGAGCGGCGTCGCTGCTTCGCCAAACCCGTCGCCTGTTGGAAGCCGTTCAGCCCGCCGAGCGTCCCTACGCGGACGGCGAGCTCGCCGGCATTCTTTTGCGGATCGGCGGCGAACAGCATCCGAAAACCCGTGCCGGGCTTGTCCCGATCGGTCCGAAACGGATGCGCGTCTGGTGGGACGGCGAAACGATTCCGGGCGTCCGCGACGTTCTCGCGGATCTGTCTCGGCCGAAGCTGGCATTGCGGTTCTACGACATCACCGGGCTTCCCCCGGGCGCGCAGTCGTGGAACCATATGTTCGATATAGAGATTGGCCTCGATGAAAGGGGGCGGTCGGTCGATTTTTGGAGCGCCGACCGGACGTATGTCGTCGATCTCGGCGTCGTCTACGCGGACGGCCGCTTCCTCACGATGGCGCGGACCAATCCGGCCGCGTTGCCCCGGGAAGCGCGCGGGGCGCATGGTTCGGACATGGTCGCGGCCATCATCGACCGCGGTCGCCGCTTCGGCGTCAAGCCGTTCGAGGCCTCGGCCGAGTCGCGGATCTGGTTCGAACACGGCGGCGATTGGCCGTCCAGGGACATCGAGGCGGAAACGCTTCTGTATACCTTGTACCGCGCGTTCCTCGATGAAGGCCCGAAAACGCTCCGCCGCCTGCCGGCCCTGGCGCCGCGCGACAAGGCGGTTCTCGAACGGGAATATCGGGCGCGCCGGCGCGTCAGGGCGGTGTTGGCGCCGACATCCGTCGAAAGGCGGCATCCGGGTTTGCCGCCGCGGCCGTTCATCATCGCGCGTCTCGACGCGCGTAGTGAAAAAGCGCCGTCGCCGTTGGCGTATCCCCCGGCGACGGTCCGCAACGAAGTGCGCGCGGACGCGCCCGCCGCGACGGCGAAGTATTGGCTGTGTGCGCTCCGGGCCGCCCTGGAAGGCGCGGCGCCGCGCTTCCAGCGCAAGGACGTCCCCGGCGTCATCACGCCGATGGCGGAAAAAATCGGCAAGCCGTTCGCCGCGAAGGCGGCGTCGATCCACGAGACGGCGGCGAACCTGAGGTCGGTGCTTTCACGCGTTCCGGCAATGCCGGCGCCAGTGTTGCGGCAATCGCGTCGTGCCGACCCGCCGCCGCGGATCGGGCACGCGTATGACGTCGGCGGGGCGGCGGGACGACGCTTCGGCAAGTCCGGCATAGACTTCGACCGCATGACCGTGTTGTTCGAAGGCAGCGCCGAACCCGGTGCGCGTTTGCGCGTCGCCGGACAGCCGGTTACCGTCGGCGCGGACGGCCGGTTCAAGGTCGAATGCGTGTTGACCGGCCGCAAGCTCCGCATCCCGGTCGAGGCGGAATCATCCGGCGGCGGCAGGCGTCAAATGGTGCGGGTGGAATGGGAAAACGGCGGCAAGGCTGTCAGGAAGGGAAAGAAGGCGGCAATACCGTAAACTCGTCTACCCGGAAACACGGAAGCGCGGAAAAAACCGTCCGTCGTGGCGGCTTTTGAAATTGAGGATCGGTCCCCGAGCGGCGCCCTCCCGCAGCGCATGTTCCCCATAGGCAGTTTGACACCGTGTCGGTCCTTTCGCTGAAGGGGCGGCGCGTTTTTGTATTTCCCGATAACGGGCGACAACGAAAACCAGGAGTTGAAGCAATGTCGGCAGAACGCAGAATCCCGCTGTCGCGGGTCAGGAATATCGGCATCATGGCGCACATCGACGCGGGCAAGACGACCTGCACCGAGCGCATTCTCTTTTATACCGGAAAGAGCCACAAGATCGGCGAAACGCACGACGGCGCGGCGACCATGGACTGGATGGCGCAGGAGCAGGAACGCGGCATCACCATCACCTCCGCCGCCGCCACCACCATGTGGCGCGACTGCCAGATCAACCTCATCGACACCCCCGGCCACGTCGACTTCACGGTCGAGGTCGAGCGCAGCCTCCGCGTCCTTGACGGCGTCATCGGCCTGTTTTGCGCCGTCGGCGGCGTGGAGCCGCAGTCGGAAACGGTCTGGCGCCAGGCGGACAAGTACGAAGTGCCGCGCATCGCCTTCGTCAACAAGATGGACCGCGTCGGCGCCGACTTTTTCGGCGTGGTGAAAAAGATCCAGGACATTCTCGGTGCAAACGCCGTCCCCGTCGCCATTCCGATCGGCGAGGGACAGGAGTTCGCCGGCGTCATCAATCTGGTCGAAAACAACGCTTGGTATTTCGACGAGAAGGACAAGGGCGTCACCGTCCGCGTCGAACCCATTCCCGAAGACCTTCAGGAAGTCGCGGCCAAGTGGCGCATGAACCTGCTTGAAAAAGCGTCCGAGTGCGACGACGGGTTGATGGAAAAATACCTCGACGGCGCGCGGATCCAGCCGGACCTGCTTCGCGAGGTGGTGAAGCGCGCCACCCACGAGCAGAAGATCGTTCCCGTTCTCTGCGGCAGCGCTTTCAAGAACAAGGGCGTGCAGCTTCTTCTCGACGCCGTCGTCTATTATCTCCCCAACCCCGCCGACAAGCCGCCCATCATCGGCGAATCGGCGCGCGGCAGCGTGCGCAGGCGCATCCCCGGCGGCGGCGATCCGCTTTCCGCCATCGCCTTCAAGATCATGACCGACCGCCACGTCGGGAAGCTCGTCTATGTCCGCGTTTATTCGGGCAAGCTCGAAAGCGGCGCCTACGTTCTCAACTCCACCCAAAACAGGCGCCAGCGCGTCGGCCGCATAATGCGCATGCACGCCAACCGCCAGGAGATGGTGGACTGTCTGTTCGAGGGCGAAATCGGCGCCGTCATCGGCATTGGCGACGCCATGACCGGCGACACCATCTGCGCCGAGAACGACCCGATCATCCTCGAAGCGATCGAGTTTCCCGCGCCCGTCCTCTCCATCGCCATTTCGCCGAAGGACAGGGGCGAGCGCGACAAGGTGTCGAAGGCGCTGCAGAAGCTCTCCGAGGAAGACCCGACCTTCCTCGTCTCCACCGATCCGGAAACGGGTGACACCCTCATCGCCGGCATGGGCGAGCTGCACATCGACATCATTCTCGACCGCATGCGGCGCGAATTCGGCGTCGAGGTCGATTCCGGCGCGCCGCAGGTCGCGTACCGCGAAACGGCGACGATCGAGAGCGAGATCAACGAGCGCTTTTCCAAGCAGACCGGCGGCAGGGGCCAGTTCGCGCAGGTGGCGCTTCGGATCGAATCGCTTCCGCCCGGATCCGGCTTCGAGTTTGTCAACGCCATCGTCGGCGGCGCGGTCCCGAAGGACTATATTCCGGCCGTCCAGAAGGGCGTCGCCGACGCCCTCGTCAAGGGTGCCTGGGCGGGATATCCGGTCGTGGACGTCAGGGTCACCCTCTTCGATGGCAAGCACCACGAGGTGGACTCTTCGGAACAGGCGTTCCGCACCTGCGCCGGCATGGCCTTCAAGAAGGCGTTCATGAAGGCGAACCCGCAGCTTCTCGAACCGGTGATGAGCGTCAACGTCTCCACGCCTGAGGAATTCGCCGGAACCGTCGCCGGTAACCTCTGTTCGAAGCGCGGCCGCATCAACGCCATGGAACCGCAGGGCTTCGGCCGGCAGATCAAGGCCATGGTGCCGCTCGCCAACATGTTCGGTTATGCCTCCGACTTGCGCAACATGACCCAGGGCAGGGCGTCCTTCACCATGCATTTCGAGCGGTATGAAGCCGTTCCGTTGAGGATCGCGGAGGATGTGGCCGCTGAAAAGCGGAAAAAGGAGGCGAAGAACGGCTAGCGCGTTTTCGGAAATGATTGGCCTCGCCGTTGCGTTTTCGGGATCAACTGCGCCAACCAAAAACGCGCTTGGCGAAGGTCGATTATTTGCGAAAACGCTGAGATGTCCACCGGGGAAAGCCTCCCGTTTTTTGCTTTAGTAGATGGCAAGCCCGAGTATCGCGGCCAGCGCCACGATGAGAATGGGGTGGGTTTTTCGCCAGACCGTGAGGGCCAGCGCGGCGGCGAAAATGACGCCGCCTTTCCAATCGATGAAATTCTCGCCGCTCATCAGCGACAACGTCGCGGCCAGAACCAGCCCGACAACCGCCGGCCTGAGAAGCCGCATCGCGCCGAGAACGCGGGGGTGATCCTTGAAGGCGAGGAAGAACCGGCATGCGATCGTGACGAAAAGGAACGGCGGCAGGCATACCGCCGCCGTGGCGAGAATCGACCCGATCAAGCCCGCGGTCGTGAAGCCGACATAGGTGGCGGCGTTGATCGCCACCGGCCCCGGCGTCACCTGTGACAGCGCGACCATGTCGGAAAATTCCGGCAGCGTCGCCCATTTGTTGACGTCGACCACCTCGTGGCCGATGAGCGGCAGGATGGCGTAGCCGCCGCCGAAGCCGAAAGCGCCGATTTTGAGGAACGCCCACCACAAGGGCAAATATCCGTCATTTTGCAAGTTCGTCCTCCGCGGGCAGTTCCGCCCCGATTTCCTTCCGCGCTCCCGGATCCTTCACGGACAGCACGGCTCCGAGGACGGCCAGAGACAACACGATCCAGGCGGGCGAGATCTTCGCCCGCCAGACGAGGAGTGCCGCGCCGACGATGAGGACGAGGGAATGGATCCGCCGCTCGGTTTTTTGGGCCAGGCTCCACACTGATCCGGCGATAAGCGCCGCGACGGCCGGGCGTACGGCGTTGAAGGCGCGCACGACGCATTCGTTGTCCTTGACGCCGACGAAAAACCCGGCGATCGCGAGCATGACCAGGAAGGACGGTAAGGTCGCGCCGAGGATGGCCGCCACTGCGCCGGGAATTTTCGCCGCGCGGTAGCCGACGAAGACGGCGGAATTCACCGCCACCGGTCCGGGAAGCGATTGGGCGATGGCGAGCGCGTCGAGGAATCCGCCGCCGGATAACCAGCCGCGCCGCTCCACCACTTCACGCTCGATGAGGGGGAGCATCGCGTAGCCGCCGCCGATGGTGAAGAGCCCGATCTTGAAAAAGGAGACAAACAGCCGGGGCAACAGGCGCATCGCGGTCATTTGCTGTTCACGGAGAAGGTGCCGTCCCAGGACGGCGGCGGGGGAAGGGCGAGGTAGACGGCGAGCCTGTCCAGATACATGTCGTACAACGGATGCGGGCGGATGAACACCAACTCCTTGAGAAGCGATTCGGCGGCCGCGAATTCGCGTTGCTGATACAACTGGAACACGCGTTCGAAGGTGGCTGTTTCCTCCACCCGGCCCTCGTCCGGGACGCCCTCGCCGAGGAGTTCGTAGATAAGCACCGGCTCGCGCCTGCCGCTGACGCGAACCTTGTCGAGGACGCAGCAATAAAAGTCGCCGCCAAGATCCTGCTTTGTGCTCTCGGAAATGATGATGTTGCTGGCATAGATTTTGTTCAAACCTTCAAGGCGGCTGGCGATATTGACGTTGTCACCCATGACGGTATAGTTTTTCCGCTGCTCCGACCCCATGTAGCCGGCGAACATCGGTCCCGTGTTGATGCCGCAGCCGATGGCTAGGCGGGGCAAACCGCGCGCGCTCCATCCCTCCTGAATCTCGTCCAGTTTGTCCAGCATCTGCAGGGCGGCCCTGCCGGCGTTCCCGGCGTGTTCGGGGTCGTTGGTGGGCGCGTTCCAGAAGGCCATAAGCGCGTCGCCCATGAATTTGTCGACCGTGCCGAGGTTCTGCATGACGATGTCGGACATGGGGGTGAGGTACTCGTTGAGAAAGCGCGCGAGATCGGGGGCGGTCATGCTCTCCGAGATGGCGGTGAAGCCGCGGATATCGGAGAAGAGGACGGTCATGTCGCGCTGTTCGCCGCCGAGGGAGGAGAGGCGGTCCGGGTGCGTCTCGAGATAGGTGAGGATCGTCGGGCTGACGTTGAGCGAGAACGCGGTGCGGATAAAGCGCCGTTCGCGGCCGAGGACGAGATAGCCCACGGACGACTGCGAGCCGAGCACGGCCAGGGCGTTGAGGATGGGAACCGCCGGGCCGGCTGTGACGCCGCTCCGGAACAGCAGCAGGTAATTCAACGCCGTGAGCCCGAACAGGCAGGCGAGCGTCATCAGTCCACCGGCGAGCGGCCCGCCGTATAAAAGCCCCAGGGAGACGAGCAGCCCGGCGGCGATGGTGAGCGCCTGCTGCCACAGGTGGTCGGAACGCATGTTGTAGCGCCGGAAATCCCCGGCGAGCATCGAGGCGAGCATGGCGGCGTGGATGAACACGTCCGGTTGCGGGTCGTTGGCGAGCGACGGCGCCCTGACGCCGCCGGTTCCGGCGACGGTGAGGTCGCAGATGACGTACTTGTCCTTGAACAGGCCCTTGTGTCTGCCGTACAGCACTTCCCACGCCGGAATGACGGTGAAGGTCCGGTCCCGGTCATCGCCGGCGAGCATCATTTCACCGAGTTCGTTCAGCGGAATATCGAGAAGTTCGCGGCCCCCGCCGTCGAGCAGGCTCACCCCCTCTATGAAATAGCGCTTGCCGTCGTCGCCGCCGACGGCGAATTCGTCGACAGTCGTTTCCCCTCCATTCAGGCGCAGCGCGTATGAGGTTCCGCCTTTTCCGAGGCGGAGCATTTCCAGAGGCAGCGCTGCGACAATGCCCGCGCCCGGCGTCTCCCCGTCCTCGTCCGCTTTGCGGATGAACAGGGGTGCCGCCTTGACGGCGCCATCGACGTCGGGGAACAGGTTGATGAACCCCTCCACCGACATTCCGGGATCGAATACCCTGAGCAGATTCATATTGGCGACGATGCCGCGCGCCCGGCGCAATAGAGCCCGGTCGGGATCGACCGCCCGGCCGTCCGGAAGCCTGGCGGTGACCGTGTAGTCGTTGGGGAGTTTTTGCGAGCCGCCGGGGAAACGGTCGCCAACAAGGTGCATTCCGGAGACGGTCCGCGTCTCGGCGATGCGCCGGGCGAGGAACAGGTCGTTGTTCATGAACTCCGCATCGACCTCGAAGACCGGCCTGCCGGGATCGACGCCGTAGATGGCGCTGAAGGTGGAGAGGAAGTTGTCGAGCGACGTCGAATCCGCGTCGTGGAGGATGAGGTCGAGGCCGACGACCTTGGCGTCCTTGAGGTTGGTGAGGATGCGCCCGAGATGCCGCCGCGACCACGGCCACAGGCCGACCCGTTGCAAGCTGGCCTCGTCTATGGTGATGACGACGACTTCGCATCCCTTCGGCGTCGCCGCCGGGATGGGCGGGCCGGCGAAAAGCGAATGCAGCACAGTGAATATCCGGTCGTCGGACGAGCGCACGACGGCGGAAAAGCTGTTCGCCCATTGCTGGTATAACGATTGTCGGCGCGGGTTTTCGGCGCTTTCGGCGTGTAGTTCGGGGACGGCGTAGAGGGTCGGCGCGCGGTGATTGGCGACGAAGTGGTTGACGAGCGCGGCGAAAATGGTGAAGCACACGCCAACCACCACCGGCCCCAGGGCTTTGTGGTCGGGCAGGCGGAAGATCGGTTTGGCGTGAACGACGGTCGATTTGACCCGTCGGGTCGTTCGATCCATGAGGGGTGATTGTCGCGCATAACGGCGCTTTTGGCAATGAGAAAGAAACCGCCCCGCCGGGGCGGGCCGGCGGGGCGGCGTTGTCGGGCCGCGTCACTTTGCCGGTTGGGCCTTGCCCTGGTCGAGGCGGGTGGAGGCCTTCCTTTCCAGCTTCTCCTTTTCCCGCTTCCGGCGGTAGTTGGCGAATTCCACCAGAACCGGCGCGGCGATGAAGATGGAGGAGTAGGTGCCGACCACGACGCCGATAAGAAGCGTGTAGGAGAAGCCCCTCAGGACGTCTCCACCCCAGACGAGCAGCGCGATCACCACGATCAGGGTGGTCAGGCTGGTGATAAGCGTCCGGGACAGGGTCTGGTTGATGGCGGCGTTGATTGTCTCCCCGGTGGGCGTGTCGGAATCGCCGACATGCTCGCGGATGCGGTCAAGCACGACGATGGTGTCGTTGAGCGAATAGCCCATGACCGTGAGGACCGCGGCCATGACCGTGAGGTCGATCTGTCCGTTGAGGATGCCGAGCTGGTCGGCGATCGCGAGGGCGCCGACACAGAACAGCGTGTCATGGATGAGCGAGATGATTGTTCCCAGGCTGAAGCCGATTCGGAACTGGAAGCGCAGCCAAACGTAAACGAAGATGCCGATCACCGAGAAGACGATGGCGAGGACCGCGTCCGATTCCATCGCCTTCGCGACCGTGCTGCCGACCGAGGTGAAACGCGGGAAAGGATCGGTGAAGTCGACCGTCTTGTTGCGGCGGAGCTCCTGGAGCGCCTCGCGGATCGTGCCCAGCATTCCGGCCTCGTCGCGCGTGTTGCCGGCCGGATCGAGGACCGGAACCGACACGACGATGGCGAGTTCGCTCGTCGGCGTGTCCGCGTCGACCATCGGATTGACGATCTTGCCGTTCTCCACCACCGGGGCGCTGCCGGTCGGGCCGACGAAGAGCGGGGTGACGTCCTCCTGGACAGTGAGGAGTTCGAACATTTCCGCCGGCGTCTTCGGGAACTGCACGGACAGCTTGACGTCGTAGGGCCTCGCGCCCTCAAGGGTCACGTCCTCGACCGCGCCGACGACACTGAAGCCGTCGGGGATGAGGTCGAAGGCGGTACGCAGGGTGGAGCGGAAATCGTCGGCGGTGAACTTGACGAGTCCGGCGCGGCGGGCCTTCTCGAACGCGTCGGCGTCGAGTTCGACCAGCTTCGTCCTGACCACGAATTCGCCGTACCGGCCGTCGGCGTCCGCCGATCCATAGGACTGGAGCGTGTCGCGGGCGTCAGGGAAGTCCTTGAGGTGGTCGTCGGCGAGCTGGCGCGCCTCGCCCATGGTGAGGGGGCGGTTGGGAACGACGTTGGCAAGTACGCCGCCGGTGAAGTCCTGACCGAGGTTGCGTTCGCCGCGCCAGACGAAGAGGATCATCATGAGAATGATGATGACGGCGGACGCGCAGATGGCGATACGCCTGACGGCGACGAAGTTGAAGTTCGTCCTCGTGAACAGGTGCCGCATCCTGAGGTCGGCGATGTACTTGTACTCGACCAGGAAGTCGATCACCCAGCGGGTGACGACGATGGAGCAGAACATGCTGGCGATGAGGCCGAAGATGAGGGTGAGGGCGAAGCCCCTGACCTGTTCGGTGCCGAAATGGTGCAGGATGAGCGCGGTGATGATCGTCGTGAGGTTGGAGTCGACGATCGTCGTGAACGCCCTTTCGTAACCGAGCGATATGGCGCGATTGAGCGGGTTTCCCCGCTCCCGTTCCTCGCGGATGCGCTCGAAAATAAGCACGTTGGCGTCGACCGCCATGCCGATCGTCAGGACCAGGCCGGCGAAGCCGGAGAGGGTCATGGTGGCGCCGAACATGGCGAGGACGGCCATGATGATGAGGATGTTGAGAACGAGGACGACGTCGGTGACCAGGCCGGCGACCAGGTAATAGAGCGCCATGAAGGCGATGACCGTCAGGGCGCCGATGAACATGGCCTTGACGCCGGAGCGGATCGAGTCCTCGCCGAGGGTCGCGCCGACTGTGTTGTCGTATTCCTTTTCGATCCGGACCTTGAGGGAGCCGGACTTGAGGACGACGTCGAGTTGTTGGGCGGAGCGCTGGTCGAAGTTGCCGGTGATTTCTGCGTTGCCGCCGGCGATGCGGGACTGGATGGTGGGGGCGGACTGGAGCTGGCCGTCGAGGATGATGGCCAGCTGCTTGTGCAGATTGCGGGCGGTGATGCGCTCGAACTCGGCGGCGCCGTCGGCGTTGAAGGAGAGGAGAACGCGCCACGCCGCGCGGGCGGGGTCGGGTTCGGCGCGGGCGGAGGCGATGGAGTCGCCGCGCATTTCGACCCGCTTCTGGACGAGGTGGGAAGGGCGCTGGCGCACGCCGCCGTCGGCGGTTATTTCGTCCGGCTCCTTCAACCAGTCGAAGAGCATGGCGCCGTCGGTAACGCAGGTGCCGTCCTCGGCGACCAGCTCCGGCGGAACCGATTCAAGGGTCACTTCGTGGATGTTGTATTTCTCGCCGGGCAGGTTCATCTGCCTGATGCGGGTGACGAGACGGCCGAAGAGATCGTCGTTTTCGGAGACGACGAGGCGGAATTCGAGCGAACCCTGCTTCTGGATGACGGCGAGCGCGTCCTCGGCCTGGCTTTGGTCCATGCCGGGAAGCTGGACGAGGATCTTGTCGCGGCCCTGGCGGGTGACGGGGATTTCGGCGAGACCGCTGTTGTTGAGACGGCGGCGCACGACGTCGACCGCGTTGTTGAGGTCCTTGTCGATTTGGTCGCGTTCGTCGGCCAGACTCGCCTCGGCCGCCTTGACCCTGTCCTCGGCTTCGCGCTGGGCGCCGGAATCGCCGGCGGCCCTGGCCGCCTCCACGGCGACGGCGGCTTCGTCGATCTCGCGCTGGATGCGGCTCACCCGCGCCGGGTCGAGCCTGAGGGCGAGGCGGATTTCCGTGCCGCCGCGCAGGTCGAGGCCGAGGTTGAACGGCAGGCGTTCCGGCCAGCGGCGGGGATCGGCGCCGACTTCGGCGTACAGCCGCTTCGCCTCCTCGAGGGTTTTCCTGAGTTGCGGGATGGACTGGTCATGGGACATGAACTCCTCCTTCCGGGCGATTTCCCGCTCCAGCCGGAGGATGCGCTTCTTGAGCGGCGTGTTCGTCAGTTCGAGCACGCAGATGACGGTGAGGCCAAGCGCCACCAGCAGCTTGGAAAGCGTCACCTTGCTTTTGAGCATGAGAATGACGGCGCCGATCACCATGATCGCCACCACCAGAATTTGCAGGCTAAATACGTTGTAGATCATGCCTCGGACTCCCGCTTGCGTCGTCGCGATTGACTAGACGCCGGGGCCGTTCCCGGCGTTTGATTGAAAACGGTTATTTTTTAGCCGCGCCCCCGTCCGCGTTCTCTTCCTCCTCGCCCGGCCTGGGAAGGATGCGGTAGATCGCCTGGCGGTCGAAAGTCATGGTGAAATCGGACTTGTTGTCCGGCTTGATGGTGACGGTATCGTCTGTGAAGGCGACGACGGCGCCGTGCATCCGGCCGATCGTGACTAGACGGTCGCCCTTGACGAGGGTGTTTTTGCGTTCCGCCGCCTTCTTTTCCGCTTCGCGCTGGGCGGTCCGCTTCTTGCGCGTCAGCAGCCACCAAACCCACATGGCGACGGCGGCGTACAAAAGCCAATTGTTCCAGATGCCCGCTTGGGGCTGCTGGGCCGCGTCGTCGCCAGCGCCCTCGACCGGTTCGACTTGCAGGGTCTGGCCGTCCCCGGCGACCGCGGTGGTCTGGCCCTGGGCGATCGCCGTCGGTACGGATTCGGTGGTGTCTGCCATGGCAATCCTCGTCGCACACGCACAATAAAAAACGAAACGCCGGCCGCCGCCGACGGCGGCAAAGTTGAAAAGCGCAAACACGCCGGCCATGATGGAAGCGGGTTTTGGGGCGCAAAAGACATTCGCGCCATCCCCGGGGAGGCGCGACAGAAGTTCGTATTTTACCGGAGCGGGTAAGCGAGCGCAAGCTATTTATATCGTTCACGGTCCGGAGTCGTGATTCCCTCACCAATTCGCGGCCATGAAACGGCCAAGGGAAGCGGATGTGGAACAGGGCGACCCCCATCCCCCATTTTCACAATCCCGAACTGTGAACGGTATGGCTCGCGACTGAGGCACTTGCCGTCCACATGGACTGTCCCGGCGGCGCGCTTGTACCTGTCCGTGTCGATCGATCTGACCGTTGGGATCTGCCCAAAATTAAAGTTCACGCCTGGGTTTGCCAGGACAAGGATTACGCAGGCGATTCCTGAAGCCACTGTACAGTTTATTTTTGGGCAAACCCTACTGTCCTTCATCTCGATTTGGACGGTCCCGGCAGCGCCTTCATGGCAGGGGACTGCTGGAGCGGACGGATCATGGCCGGCGCCTGTTGCGGAAGGGAGTCGTCGAACGGCGACCCGGCGGCTTCGCCGCGCCTCCCGCTCACCAACGCCGCCAAATCCTCCACCATTTGATTCAAGGACGAGGATTGAGCGGTCAATTCTCCCGCCGCCGATGCCGCCTCCCCGGCGTTTGCCGCGTTTTGCTGCGTCACCTTGTCCATCTGCGCCACCGCCGTATTGACATGATCGACATCCTGGGTCTGCTCACTGGTGGCGTTGGTGATTTCCTCCACCAGCTGGGTCATGCTGACGGCGGACTCCCTGATATCGGAAAAACTCTTGTCGAGGTGTCCGACCACCTCCAACCCGTTACGCACCCGGTCAACCGTACCCTGGATCAACTGGGTGGTGTCTCGAGCCGCCTGGGCCGACCGCTGAGCGAGGTTGCGCACCTCGTCGGCGACCACAGCGAACCCCTTTCCGGCCTCGCCGGCGCGCGCAGCTTCCACAGCGGCGTTGAGAGCGAGGAGATTGGTCTGGAAGGCGATTTCCTCGATGGTTTTGATGATGTGACCGATTCGGTCCGCCGATTCGCTGATGCCCGCCATGGACTCGGTCATGTTGGACATGTAGCCCGACCCCTTGACGAACAACGTACCGGTGTATTGCATGATTTCGTTGGCCTTAGCCACGTTTTCGGCGTTCTGCCGGGTCATGGTGGCGGTCTGCGCCAGCGCCGACGAGGTCTCCTCAAGGGATGCCGTCTGTTCGGTCGCGCCCTCGGCAAGCGATTGCGAGGCGTCCGATACCTGTCTCGCGGCGCCGGCGATCCGCTCCGAATCCCGGGATAGCTTCTCAATTATCCGGTTGATGGGCAGAACGATGCCGCGTGTATTGATGACGGCCAGCGCAAAACCGGCGGCGAAGGCGGCGGCCACCACCATGACCATTGTCCAGAGCGAACCGGAAACGACGACGCCCACGGCGTTGCTGTTGGCGGCGATGTTTTCCATGCCGTCGTTGAGGAGCTTGGTGGTCTCGGCGGAAAGGGCGGAGGCGCCGTCGTGGATTCTTCTGTAGCTGTCGATGGTGTCGTTGCCCAGTTTATCCAGGGTGGCGTATGTGTCGCGGGTGCTCCGCATGGCGTCGAGGTATTTTTCGAAATTCGCGACCATGGCGTTGTAGTCGTTGCGCACCGATTCCGTCTTGACGCCGGCGGGGATATATGCCTTGAGCTTCCTGATTTCGCCGTCGATGATGCGTATGCTCTCGTCGAAAAGCACGAGCGCCTCTCCGCCCCGATGGCACTGGGCCCGCCAGAAACTGGCCCTGACGTGGTTGAACACGGTATTCAGGTTGTGGAGGGTGGTCATGCCGGCAAGGCGGCGCTTCAATGTTTCCCGCGATTCCGGCAGATTGTCGGCGGTTAAATCATCGACTGTTTCGGCCAGCAGGTTCAGGGTGTCATGCGCCAAATCGTTGACATTCTTCTGGGAGACGGCTCCCACATTCGGTATCTCTCCACGGGCGGCGACGAAGGAATCGATGACGCGGCTAAGCTCGGCGGAAATGCGGCCAAGATTGTCCATGTCCTCCCTCAGGAGGGGAAGCTCTTTCCGCGCATTCGTGAGGCGTTCCGGGGGACGGGTGGCCATGAGTTTTTCGACATTGGCGACCGCCTCGCGCATTTTCCCGAGATGTTCGTTGCCCATGGAAAAGTTGTTCTTATCGAAGTTGAGCGAATAGCCATAGTAATGGAACCCGGCGGAGATGGTGCTGGTGGCGAGATCAAAAAACATGTCATTTACGGGAGTCGCCTCCTTGGTGACGTCATCCACCGTGGCGGCGACCTCCTCCATTCCGTTATTTGTGCGCATAAAGGCATAAATGGCTATGGCACCTATTACGGAAGCCAAGGCAATCATGGTAAAAAAACCGGCATACAGTTTGAAACGGAGACTCATGGTTTTCCTCCCAATCACGGCGCACGACTTTTTTCCCGAGCCGCGAACGCGGCTTGTAAACCCATTATATACCGCCAGCAGTGAACCAAGGGGTTGAATATTCGGATGAAGATGGAATCCTGCTCGCGACAGGAGACCTCCATGCATACCGTCAATCCAACCCCGGAACAAGTAAGCGAGTTGCACTATATGCGCTTTCGCCATCCTTGTCCAGCGGTTCAACGGCGTGCGGATACCCAAGGGGATGGCGCTACTTGCCCGGTTTGAGTTGATGGGATGTTGACATGATGAATGCTCCAGTGTTTAATCGTGCGGGAAGGAGCCATGCCGATTCCCTGAATTCGAAAGCCCGTTAATGTTCCGCGCGCTTGCCCTCAGTGCAGAAAACGTCGCCGCCGGCCAGACTTCCGGCGGCATACCCATTCACCTCACCATGCCGCCCTTCAATCCCGGCGCCGCGCCTCCGGATCCGGTTGGCTGGTCGCTTCGGCTCGAACACGCCCGCCTCAAACTCATGCGCGGGTTCGACGATCTCCTCTGCCTCGACGGACTGCACGGTGTCGAACACATGCCACATCAGATAGAGACGGTACGCCGCGTGCTGCGGTATTTCCGGGGGCGGGTGCTTTTGGCCGACGAGGTCGGTTTGGGAAAAACCATTGAAGCCTGCCTTCTGCTTCGTGAATACCTGTTGCGGGGGCTGGCCCGGCGCGTTCTCATCCTGACGCCTGCCCCCCTGGTGAGTCAATGGCGTGAGGAACTGGCGATGAAGTTCGGCCTCGAGTTCACGGTGCCCGATGGCACCGCCGCGGCCTGGACCTCCGGCGACCGCATACTCTCCTCCATCGGCGTGGCGAAAAGCCAGCGGCACTTCGAAGCGGTCACCACCTGCCAATGGGACCTCGTCATTGTCGACGAGGCGCATCACTGCAAGAACCGCAATACCCTCAATTGGAAGCTGGTGAACGCCCTCAAGCGCCGCCGCCTCTTCCTCCTCACCGCCACGCCGGTGCAGAATGATCTGGTGGAAATGTACAATCTGCTCACCCTTCTGGAGCCCGGCCACCTTAAAACCGAACGCGACTTCAAAAAGAACTTCGTGGCGCGCGGCAACCCACGCGATCCAAAGAATCGCCAGAAACTTCGCGGCCTTCTCGGCGAAGTGATGATTCGCAATACCCGCAGCCTGGTGAATGTCGATCTGCCGCCGCGCTATGCGCAAACCTTCCGCATAACCCCGAGCGAGGAAGAGGAGCGCCTGTATTGCGATATGGAAGCCTACTTGCGCGGACGGCGGCCGCCGGTGGCGGAGGAGGCGTCGGAACCCTCGGAAGGACCGCGATCTCCCCAAAGCGGCATTGACAACGATGTTCCGCTTCTCGCCGAGATGGCGACGGGAAAGGCGCCAGGGAAGGGAAAACGCAAAACGTCCGCCTTGGCGAACGACCGGCTCCCGACTTTGTCCCGCATGCAAATCAATCACCTCCTCATGGCGGCGGGCAGTCATCCCGCCGCTCTCGCCCCCATGCTGGAGCGGCTCGTCGCATCCGACCCGGCGGCATCGCCGCTGGCCGAACGCGCCGGATCCATCGCCGAATCGGCCAAGGAAAAACGCCTGCTGTCGCTCCTCGGGGAACGGCGATCGGGAAAAACCCTGGTCTTCGCCTGTTTTTCCGAAACACTGGTCCGATTGGAAAAGAGCCTTGTCGCCGCCGGCATTCCCGCCGCCGTCTTTTCCGGTCGGCAGACGGCGACGGAAAAAGATGAGGCGGTGCGGCGCTTCCGCGAAGCGGTTCCGGTCCTTCTCTGTTCCGAGTCCGGCGGTGAGGGCCGCAATCTCCAGTTCGCCGACACCTTGATCAACTTCGACCTGCCCTGGAACCCCATGCGCATTGAGCAGCGCATCGGCCGTATCCACCGCATCGGCCAGACCCGGGAAGTCTTCATCTTCAATCTGGCGGCGGCCGGCACGCTGGAATCCCGCGTCCTCTCCATCCTCGACGATAAGATTCGCATGTTCGAGCTGGTGGTCGGCGAAGTCGGCGGCATTCTCGGCAATCTCGACGGCGGTGAGGAATTCGAGACGCTGGTGCTGAACATGTGGCTGCGGTCGGCGTCCGCGCATGAACTTGACTCGGGGTTCGACACGCTGGGGCGGAAGCTTCTTGATGCGCAAACCGAATACCTTGACGCGAAAAAGCTGGACGACGCGCTTTTCGGGGATGATTTCGAATGACGCCGGATCGTCTCGCCGATTTCACCCGTTCCCTCCTGTCGTGGCGCGGCGCGCTGGTCGATTGGCCGGACGGCGCTCCCGAAGGTCTGGCCATCATCCCCGCCGAGGATGCCGCCCTTCTCGGCGTTTCCGAGGAGACGCGGCTTTCTAAAGAGGTGGGGGAAGGAAGACTGGCCGCCAGTTTGGCCACCGACTTCCTCGATCGGGCCGAATCCCTGCTGGACCATGCGCCGCCAGTCGCGGCTTGGCGCATGCGCGGCGCTTCCATCAAGAAGGTGTCATCGGAAGAGACGGTGGCAAAAGCCTTCGATTGGCTCAACGCCCGCGTCCGGGTGCGCGGCGGCCATGTCGCCGAGGTCGAGTACCACCGCTGGTATTTCCGGGCCGAACTGGTTTCGGAGGATCGATGGGAGGATGTCGTC
>JAIRTL010000054.1 GCA_031254915.1 Planctomycetota bacterium | reverse complement strand
ACTCCCGCCCCTCGGCAAGAACCTCCTCCTCAAGCGCGCGCAAGTTTATGGAAGGAACACTCTTGGAACGTGAAGAACGCTTCGGCATGGCTTTCCTCCGGATAAAGGCCCATGACAACTTTATCCGGAAAAGACCGCTCCATGACAACGAATTCGGCTTAACAAAGATGAGATGCGCCCATCCGGAGATCCGGAGACAAATATCGTCTACGAATTCCTCACCAACAATTTCACTCTGCCCGCCCGAATCATCGCTCAGTTATACAAGCAGCGCTGGCAGGTGGAACTCTTCTTCAAATGGATAAAACAGCACCTGCGGATAAAGTCGTTTTTCGGCATATCCGCGAACGCTGTGCGTATCCAGGCCTGGACTGCCCCGAGCGCTTACCTGCTTCTCGCCATCATCAAAAAAACGACTCTCCCTGCCGCATGACCTGCACGAAATGACGCTAATTATGCGCCTCCATCTTTTCGCGAAAATGCCCATTTTATCGCTACTTTTTCCACCCGCACCACAAATACAGCCTACGCCGATATGTAACCAATTGAAATTATTCGACTAAAAACCGGACAGCAGTGGTTGAAAATATTATTATGCGCCAGGCCCTAACGATTGAGAGTAGCCCTGAAGGGGCTTTCCCGTGTTATGAGAAACGCCTCCTTTTAGGGGGTGTTTTAAAACTACGGGTTCTGCCCGTGGATACTTACTTCGCGCAGGGAGATGTAGCTGGTTGGTCTGCCGCCGCTGGCCTGTTTCTCGACGCGTATCCGTCCCGCCGCTTCCAGGCTGCCCAATGCAGTCTGGAGCTTATCCCTCGGAACATGCTTGCTCAGCGCCTTGT
This sequence comes from Planctomycetota bacterium, assembly GCA_031254915.1. Taxonomy (GTDB): domain Bacteria; phylum Planctomycetota; class SZUA-567; order SZUA-567; family SZUA-567; genus JAIRTL01. The sequence goes on along the minus strand of JAIRTL010000054.1, from coordinate 13,087 downwards.
TTAAGCCGGTGGCGGTGATGGTGCTGGTTTTCAGAATGGCGACGATCTTGCGCTCCAAGGGATCGGCCGCGCGGTCACTGAACAGGAAGGCGGCGGAAGCGTTGGCATACTCGCAAAGGGCGAGCGCCGATTCGATATGCTGCGTGTCAATCACAGAGCTTCCGTCAAGGAGGGCGTAGAGGAGGGCGAGCCGCTTGGCCTAGGCCTCCGACCGGCTGGTCACCACCCCGACCAGACCCTGCCGCTCGACGGACAATTCGTGGTAGACATCACTCCATAATGCACAAGCCGCATCGGTCAGCGGCACCTCGCGCAATTTCTGCGCCTTGATGACAAGCCGCCAGAGGCGGCGCTGCAAATCACTCAGTGCCTCGACCAGCATGGGGCGGGGATTGGGTACAAGTATCGTCCGCCTGGCGCAGAGCCAGAGGAAACGATTGCCGAGGCCGTTCGTCATGTTGACGGTCTGGAACAACGTATCCAGCTCCGATTTGGTGATGTGGGTCACGATGCAGATATGGGCATCCTTGACGAGGATGGGGCTGTTCTTGACCAGCGGCGAATAGTCGCCGCCATCCCAGAATGTCCGTATCTCCATGGACAATGTTGTTCCCCTCCCGCTTGGTGCAGGCGAGGCCGCTGGCAAGCTCCTCGTCCAGGAGGAACAGCCGCTTGTCGCTGGGGTCGCGACCGTTGTTGTCCTGATTGTTTTCCCGAAGTTGGTAGGCAAGACCTTCGCCGGTGGATAGCATCCGCGTATCAGCGTTTCATGGCAACGAGCTGTTGAAGCATTTCGTCGGCGGTGGTGATAACGCGGGCGTTGGCCTGGTAGCCGCGTTCGATTTGAATAAGGTTGGTGAATTCGATCGCCAACTCGGTGTTCGAACCCTCGATGTGTTGCGGCACAAGCGTCCCCGCGCCGATCGGCGGCAGATTGCCGGAACTTCCCGCCGCGTCGCCGGCGACGCCGATCATGATGTCTCCCGAAGAGGCGCTCGTGTAGAAGAGGGTGCCGGACGAGGAATGCAAGCCGTTTGTATTGGGCACGGTCGCCATCGCGAGCTGCGCTAGGAGTTCCACCACTTCGTTCGAGTAATGGCCGAATATTCTGCCGTTTTGATCGATCGCGACATCCTCGAGAAAGCCGTCTTCATACCCGTCCTGGCTGAGGGCGTTCACCGCTGCGGCCGCCGCCATGGTGCGGATTTCAGAGAGATCGAAATCAATCGTGCCACCGCTGGAGGTGGAGGAGACAAGGTCGCTGCGACCGTTGAAGACGAGTTCCCCGGAGGCGTCGTCGGGCGAGGTTTTCCATTTCCAGACGCTTTCGTTGTCCACCGTGGAGACGCGTTCGAAGTGAATGCGCTCATGGCGTTCCTCGACGCGGCGTTCCGGTTTGAGGGTGATGGTCCCGTCCGGATTTTCGACCCTGCTGAACTGGGCGGCTTCCTCGAAGACGGAAAACGTTCTGGACATCGTCCCGCGCGCCCAGCCGTCCGACGACCACAGTTTGGGGCCGTCCGCGACAGGCGGCGACTCCATAGCCGTGAGGCGGGAGACGTCCATCGTGAAGGCGGCGCCGACATTGAAGGAAACGCGCAGTTCGTCGCCGTTCTCGAGTTCCAGGATGGTCTGGGCGGAGGTGGAACCAGGATTGATCTCTCCGCCGACGACCTGCCCGGCGGCGTGGGTTCGCGCCGGATCGTCGGCGTTCCAGAAGCTGACCGTGCCGGCGACGCTCGATCCGTCGGAGGCGGGGTGGATCTGTACCGGCGGATCGCCCGGCCTTGGCCAGTCCACGGTGCGCGTCGTCCATGTCCATTCCGTGGCGAGGCCGTCCCGGGAAACGGTCGGATCGCTGAAGACGATTTCCACCGGTATTTCCCGAATCTCGTTCGACGCTACGGCTTCGCCGTTTTCCATTCTCGTCACCGGCGCATAGATGCTTGTCCTGAGGCTGTTTTCCGTTTCCGTGAGGTTGCCCGCAAGCGTGATGTTGCGCGTCTCCCTGCCGGCGAAATCGGTTCCGGATACGTCCGTCGGCAACACGCCGCCCAGTCTGACCGTGGTGGTCTCCTTGCCGGGCAGATGGTCGCTGATCGCGGGGAGATAGATGTTTTCCGTCGTCGCGTCGGGGGTGACGCCGCCGCCCCTCGCCATCCATCCCTGTACGGCAAGCCCGTCCCCCTGACAGAGCATGCGCTGGTTTGGATCGATCGTATGATCGAGATAGAACGAACCGGTCCTGGTCAGGGCTTGTCCGTAAGGTGTGTTGAGGAGGAAGAATCCTTGTCCGTTGATGGCGACGTCGAGATTGCGGCCAGTGCTTTCGATGGGCCCGCTGCGCCAGTTGGGGTTGATCGCGCCGGTGGTGACGCCCGCGCCCATGTGGATACCGGCGGTCGCGCCGCGGATACCGTCGCCGGGGACGGATCCGGTGAGGATCTGGTTGAACAGATTGGCGAAAAGAAAGTCGCTGCTCTTGAAGCCGGCAGTGTTGGTGTTGGCGAGGTTGTTGCCCGTGTTGTCGAGCGCCCTCTGGTGGGTGGCGAGGCCCGTCCAACCGGTATACAAGGCTTTCGAAAGACCCATAGCGTGTTCCCTTTTCGCTGGCGATGACCGCGTTCGAGGGTACGGACGGCATCCAGGCCGCGCGCGTTCTTCGGCGCTCGCCTTGCAAACGCGATACCAGCCGATGTTGTCTTCGGCCTTCCGTGTGGAAGACCGAAGACGGCATACACCCTTATTATCGGCTGTCGCGGCCGCATCCCTTTAGGGTATTTTCAATTACCTTCCGGCGATGAGGGAGTCGCGGCGCCAGCCAGCGTGCGGGTCGCGGCGAAGATACACTGGCTGTAGTTGGATGGGATCGGCGGTTTTTTCTTGCAGAAAATGCCGTACGCCGATTCTGGCGACGGCCGACGCGCCCGGATGGGCGATGCCCGAAAACTGGCCGAGCGTGGCGAGAAGGTCCTGGTGGAAGGCGATGCCGGTTCCGGAAAGGATGACGGGCGAGCCGGCATCAAGGTCGCGACGAATATACGCCGCCGCCTCCTCCGGCGTGACGGCGCGGTCGGCGAGGACCGTTTCCACCGCTTCACCGGAGACGCGGTGGGAAGCGAGGTAGACTTCATCCCGGCGGGCGTTCTGCACGGCGACGATGGTAGTGTTCGGTTCCGGTTTTGCCGCTGTGCGCACCGTTTCGGCGAGCGCCTCGAGGCTGGAGACGGCGAGAATCGGCAGCCGCAACGCGAATGCGAGCGTCTTGGCCGCCATCACCCCGACCCGGAGGCCGGTGTAGGAGCCGGGACCGGCGGAGACGGCGACCGCCTTGAGGGCGGATGGCGGCAGGTTTGCGTCTTCAAGAAGGCGCGAAACGGCGGACAGTAGGTCGCGGCCATGGCGCAGACCCTCTTCGAGGTCCATCGTCAGTGGCGCGCCGACCTCCATGAGGAGGGCGGCGCCACCCTTCGCGCTCGAGCTTTCAAGCGCGAGGAGTGGATAGGGGGAAACAGCGCTTTTCATGATTGTGGAGCTTCCTCGGTCGTCGGGGGCGGAGACGGTTCGGGGCCGAAAGGCATCCGGCTGACGAACCAGCCCATGCGGGAGTCGAAATCATAGGTCTGACCGAGCATCGCAAGCGGCGGAATGGGTGGCGCGTCCAACAAATCAACCGCTATGAGATCGTCGAATCCACGGAGCTTTCTGTCCGGGTATGCTTTCACGAATTCCACAATCTTGTCGATGAGAAAATCCAAATGCGCCTTGGTGTCGAGATCGGCAAGCGCCTGGCTTTTGATGGAGCCGTCGGGAAGCACAAGCCATTTGTCCTGCGCCTCTTCCGTGCTGAGAGGCGTTATGGGAATACCCGGGATCAGCCGCGCCTCCAGTAGATCGGCGGGCGATTCTGGAGGATGACCGGTTTGCTCCATATATCGGCGTCCGGCAGCGGTAAGCTCCTCCTGGAGATATTTGGTGACGTCGATCGCTTCAAGCTGGCCTGTCAGCTCCTTGAGTTTTTCGCCGACGCGCTCCATTGTTTCCGCATCCTGCCTGGAAAGCGCGTTTTTATAGGCGTCCTCCCAGACGGCGATCGCTGCTTCCAGCGATTTCTCGCCTCCGGCGTTGCCGAGCATCATCTGTTCGTATCCGGCCGCAACCTGCACCATGGCGAGGGGAACGCCTGGCGAGGCGGCGGCGAGCCGATATTCCTCGAGCGCTTTTAGTCTCGCCCCCGAGGCGGCGGCGAGGTCTCCGCGCGCGCGGTGGTAGATTTGGATATTGACGTCGAAAATATTGGCGCGCAGTGAGTGGAAAAGCCAGCGAGGATCTTGAGTGGGGTCGGCCGCCCCTTCGGGGCTGCTGTAATAATCGATGCCTTTTTGGAGCAGGCGCGTGCCGTTCACCGCCGCATCGAGATCGGGCGACGAGGCGAGGAACATGGAGCCCATCTGGTAGGCTTGGATAAAGCGCGGGGAAAGGTAAGTTATCGATTCGAGAAGCTCGTGGGTCATGCCGCGTTTCGCCCAGCGTTCCTCTCCGAGGCTCCACCCGCCGCTGAAGTAGATGAGCGTTTTTATGAACAGGGCGTCCGCCGCCGGCTGGTCGAAGCCAAGGACCGCGACCTTGAGGGTGTCCCCCGACGGCAGATACACCATCTCGTGGAACACGTCCTCGCCGACGATCTCGTCAAGCCGAACCCGTGCGACGCCGACAAGATAGGTCATAAACGCGAAGATGGCGACGCCAATAAGATAACCGCAAGCGCGGGACATATCCGGATGCCTCCTTGGCCGCCGTGCGGACCATTCCCTGGCGGGTACAACGATTATAACCATGGGATGGACGTCCGGCAAGGATTGGCTTGACCGCCGGGCGGCGCGGTCCGTATGATTGATGAATGCGGCCGACTTGCCGCCAGATCGGGCGGTGAGGATGTTTTTTTCGCGAGGACCCGGAAATGGGCGACGGCGGGCAATACGAAATCGTTCTTGAGGAGGTGGACGCCGAGTATCAGCCGGCCGCCGCCCTGTATCTTTCCGGCGCGTTCTCGCTGCCGCCGGCGTCGACGCGTCGAATCGCGGCCGCGACGCCGCTGGCCATTCTCCCGGGTCTTTCGGAACCGCAGGCGTCCGCTGTTCTCAAGGAACTGTCCGGTTCATTGCCCGACGGGGTGCGCCTACGCGTCGCCATGGCGGGCGCGACTTCGGACATAGGCAAGCTCGACTGGCCGACGCCGCCGAAAATCTACGGGCGCGACCTCGAGGAGTTCAACCGCGCTCCGGAGCACAGCATCACCGCCTGCCCGTCCTGCGGTCGCCTTCTCAAGGTTACATATGATCCGGGCGGCGGCATACGCATCGGCTTGCAGGGTACGGCCGGCAAGACGGTCATGATTCCCAATCCCGCCAGCGTCGCCAGCGACAAAGACCCGCTGTTTTCTGGATTCAAACCGATCGCCGAGGGTGTTGGCGATTTGGCGTCGCTTCGGTCCCTGCAGGCGGGCGACAGCAGCTTCTGGATGGAAGCGAGGCAAAATTTTTTTCCTGCGGCCGGACCGGAACCGGTCAGGGAGCCGCATGGGCGGGCGCTGCAGCCCGACGCGGCGAAAAGCACGCATCGCGATGGAAGCGGCTTCGCGTCCTCGCGGCACAACGGCCTGGTCGCCTTCATGAAGCAGGGGTTGTATTCGGTGGTGTTGTCGAGGACGCGAGATCCGCAGGCGGTGAAGATGCTCTCCGACATCGTGGGCCTGGATGAAAGCGAGGTGCGCGACCTCGCCGGGTCGCGCAGCCTCTGCGTGGCGCGAAACATCGCTCTCGACGAGGCCCAGACCCTTCTCGCACGCTTCAGGAGCCTCGGCGCCAACGCGCGCATCGTCAAGCCGATGTAAGGAGCGACCTCCGCCCTTCCACCGTCACACCTCGGGAGTCGCCGGGATGACGACCTTGTGCGGTCCGGCGGCGCCGGCGCCGTCGTCGACAAGCTGCATGAGCAATTTCGCCGAACGCCGACCAAGTGAATAGTTGTCGAAGTGCACGACCGACAGCCCCGGCGGCGGCATGAGGACTTCCTCGCCGGTGGTGACGAAAACGATCCGCGACCCGCTTCCGGTGGGGATGCCGCCGTCGTCAAGCGCCTGGATCATCTCGGGCAGGAGTCCCCGCAGAAGGACGACGGCGAGGCAGCCTCCGCCTCCCTCCCTCCGCTTTTCAGCCAGCCATTCGGCTTCCGGGATGAAGGCCCCGTCCCAGATGGTGAATTTGCAGGACCGCGCCTCGGCCCATTCCTTGAACTTCGCTTGGAATCGATCGTAAATATAGTTCCTCCCATTCTTCGGAAGGACGAGGAGCACGGCGCCGCAGTCGTCGCCGACCTCCGCGATAACTGTTTCCGCGAACGCCTCCATGTCGAAGACGACGCAATTGATGTCGTTGCGGGGGAGTCCCCCCGTCATGACGAACGGCCGGTCCGACTGGTTGAGGATGGAAAGCCGCTCCTGATCCATGTCGTTGCCTGCCTGGATGATGAAGCCGTCAACCTGCCTCCCGAACGCCATCTGCCGGATGATTTCGAGCTCGTGCTCGCGATTGCGCGGCATTACGAGCATCAGCCGCTCCTCCCGTTCCCACATCAGATCGGAGACGCCTTTGAGCGCCTCGTGCCAGGCGTCGTCCCAGTGGTGGTGAGAGATGGCGGAAGCGACGAACGAGATGATTCTGGTTCTTCCGGTCCGTAAGCCCCGGGCCGCGGCGAGCGGAACATAGTTCATGTTCTTGGCTGTCCGGCGGATGCGCTCGGCAGTGGCCGGCGCGACACGAACCCGATTGACTCCCGACAGGACGCTCGATGCGGTAACTGTACTGACATTGGCGGCAGCCGCCACTTCCTTGAGAGTGATCATGATCTGTCTTCCTTAGTGCCTGCATACGTCCTAAACCGCGATCCTGCCGCCAGTGGCAAGTTCTTGGTTTACGGCGCAACCTAATATAGCCATATCCCCTCTGCAAAGTCAATAATATTACGGTAATTGCTACGAAGTGGATCATATTTTTTAGTGCAATATTCGTCGTTCGGCGTGTTTTCAAAAGCACCAATGTTTACATTAGCACTACAACGCTAAATTTTCCAAAGTGAACCGAGGAAGCGTTTCGATGTTGATTCCCAGTTTTTCGAATCGTCGCAACCTCTTTTCCCCGTGCGAGATGGTGGTTTTTCGTCGCTGATTCTCATAATACTCTCTTTCACGCAGCACCTCCGAGCAGCGGTAAAGAAAGTCCTCGTCGTTCCTTGCCGTCAACACCGCAGTCACCAACTGCCGAACCGCCTTCGAACTCCACAGCCAAGGGCCGCTGTCGCGAAGACGTTTGCATTCCATCGACAGGAAAAGCATACCAACCAGTGCCAAACGCAAATGGCGGACAAGCGGCTGGTACTTGTGCACCTCGAAATGGTCAAGGCCGACCTCTCTCTTCATGTCCTGAAAGCAACGCTCTACCCGCCAGCGGCTGAACGCCACATAGCCAAGCGTCGATATCGATGGCGCTGGACCAACTGCGGGATCGGAACGTTGATCTGAAAAAAGTGTTGGAAGAGGATGGGTAAGCGTAATGAAAGCGGCCCGGCGCGTCGAGAGGAGCGTCGAGCCGCATGTTGTTTCGGCGGCGCCGGCCGGAACGGAATGTCACGCCGCGGCGATGGCGGCGTCGATGCGGGCGAGGGTTTTGTCGCGACCGAGGAGTTCGAGCGTCTCCCAAATCCCCCTGCTCACGGTTCCACCCGTGACCGCGACGCGGAGCGGTTGGGCGAGATCGCCGGCTTTGACGCCGTTCGCCCCGCCGTAGTCGAGCGCCGTCTTTTCGATCGCGCCCGCGTCCCACGAATCGAGCGCGCCAAGCGCGGCGCGGAGGCCTCGGAGAACGGCGAGACCGGCGCCGTCCTTCTTGCGAAGCACCTTGTCCACCGCCTTCGGGTCGAGCTGGACAAAGTCCAGGAAGAAAAAGCGGGTATTGCCGACAAAGTCGCGGATCGTCTTGAGGCGCTCCTGCTCGAGGCCGATCAGCCTCTCCAGCCAAGCGGGGTCGATCGCCTCCGCCGCCACGCCTTCGCGGGACAACTCCTCCCGCACCAGCGGAATCAGCCCTGTCGCCGGCATACGCATCAGGTACTGGCCGTTCATCCAGTTGAGCTTTTCAAGATTCAACTGCGCCGCCGACGCGGACACGCGGGACAGGTCGAAATGTTCCACCATTTCGGCGCGCGACATGATTTCCACCCCGTCCTCCCTTCCCCAGCCGCACAGAGCGAGGAAATTGAACAGACATTCCGGAAGGCAGCCCTTGTCGCGAAAGTCGCCGACGTAGGCGTCGCCGTCGCGCTTCGAATACGGCTTTCCCCTGGCGTTGACGATCATCGGAAAATGCCCGTACCGGGGCGGCGTTGCGCCCAGCGCCTTGAAGATGAAAAGATGGCGATAGGTGTTTTCGACATGGTCGTTGCCGCGCAGGATGTGGGTTACGCCCTGGTCGATGTCGTCGACGACATTGGCGAGATGGAAGATGGGACTGCCATCGGAACGGACGATCACCAGGTCGCGGATGGAATCGAGCGGTTTTTCAAGACGGCCGAGGACGAGATCGTCGTAAAAGACGTAGCGCCGGCGGAAGCGCAGGCTGACCGGTTTTTTCCCGGGCGGCAGGTCGAGGCCCTCGACGAACGCGCCGTCGTCAAAGTCGACGACGATGCCGGGCATGGCGTCCCGGCTGATGGGATTGTGGTGCTCGCGGCCGTCGGAACCGGTCGTGACGTAGTCGATGCCGCGCGGCGTGACGCGAAGTTCTCCTTTGGAGACGTCGACCTCGACCTCCTCGCGTGGTTCCGTGACGAAGGCGGGGTCGAGGAGCGGGCCGTCGAGGTGGAGCATTACGGGGCCGCCATCCCGGCGGCTCGCGCAGCCGTCGGCGATCATTCTTTCGACGACCGCCAGGTGGCGGTCGATTTGTTTTGACTGGTACATCGGCTCCTCGTCGTAGGTGAGGCCGAGCCAGTCCATCGCCTCGAGAAGTGTCTTTATCGCCTCGGGGGTGGAGCGTTCGAGGTCGGTGTCCTCGACGCGCAGGAGGAACTGGCCGCCGTTATGGCGCGCGAACAGCCAGTTGAATATGGCGGCACGGATATTGCCGATGTGGACGTTGCCGGTGGGACTCGGAGCAAAGCGCACGCGTGGTTTGGTCATGGGATTCCACCTTATCTGAAAAAAGCGGACAATGCACTTGATTCGTGGTCGCGAAAACCGCTGTCCGCGATAATGTCGTCAACCGAAATGTTTTTTATTCCATTCACGGTCCGGAGTTGTGATTTCCTCGAACCTGCTGTCCATCTCTCCGGCGGTCAATGAATAATCGTTCGGTGAATGCATGGAAATTGCGTTGCCGTTTTATCTTGGATAAACCGTTTTTTCATGGTTGTTGTCGTGTCGCGGCCTTTTTCCCATGCCTTTCGCCATTGTAACCAATCATTTGCGGATCACAAGCCCGATTCGGGGTCGTTCGTGGCGCCGCGTCTGTTGCAGCCACTGAATGAATGATGCCTTTGTCAATACCAGCTTCACCCCGTCTCTAACGGTACTTCGTCACCCAAACAAAATGGTACTTGATATCATGAAGCGTATGTGCGCCCCACTGGCACTCGATTGGTATCATCGCCTCCGATGAGGACATAATAAACGATGCCAACTGCTGAAGCAATTCCGCCTGAAAGCGAAGGATTAAAATCGGGCACTTTGAAATTAAATCCAAACGAAGGGCGACCGGATGGGATAATGACTGCCTCCTGCATCTACTGAATGGAAATTTAAATGCATAGGCCATGGAAACGCCGCGAATTTCTTTAAAAAAATACTTGACAATCAAAATTTGTGTAGTACATATATAATGATCAAATTGATCATTAATGATCAAAATGTTCGCTGGTATTTTCGGATGCATTTGCCGTCCGCTTCTTTTTCTCCCGCGCCATCGTCTCTTTGCCATTAGTACACCTTCGAAATCGGTTCGCCGCCCTAGTTGTCCAAGCCAGGAAATGGTCGGGGCCGGTTGTTGTTCTGTTCGGTCGCTCTTCCGGTCGGCATGCGCCATGTCGCGTCAAACATTGCAAGGCGCACGGTATGCAAGGCGGCGCCGGCCATTGTTCGGGGACTGCACCGATTCTGGTGGAGGCGGCGCTTGATTACCGACAAAGAACGCCTGATTCTTAAGATCTTTTACGACTATTATGTCCGGAACATGAGTCAGACGGAAATAGCGGCCAGGCATTTCATCTCGCGTCCAAGGGTACAGCGCTATCTGGAGCAGGGCAGGCGGGACAATCTCGTCGAGGTTCGAATCCGGTTTCCCGAGCGCATGCACGGAACGCTCGAAAGCGAATTGGAGGACAAGCTCGGCCTTTCGGAGGCGTTCGTCGCCGACACAGGGTCCCTTGGCGACCTGGCGATGGCCAGGCGCGAAATCGCCGAAATCGCCGCCGACTTTTTCCTCCGCGTCTTGTCCGGGAACATGGTCATTTCCGTCAGTTGGAGCACGTTTATTTCGGAAATGACCGGCGCGGTTCAGAGAAAGACCACCTCGCGCCGCGAAAGCGCCGCCATGATCGAAATCGTGCAATGCATGGGCGCGATCATGGACAAAGACCCCGAGCTTCAGGTTTTCGATTCGCTACGTCGTCTCGCCGCGGCGTTGAACGCCCGTCCACATCTTATCGGCGCTCCGGGCGTCGTCACTTCAAACGAAGCCTACAACGCTCTTCTCGACGACCCGCAGGTGGCGGCGTCCCTCGACCTCGCCAGAAGGAGCGACGCCGGCTTTTTCGGCATCGGCGCGCTCGAGGGGGAGTCGAACCTGATGCGCGCCGTGCGTCGACTCTTCCCCGAACTGCCTTCGCGGTTGAAGAAGATGGGCGTCGTCGGCGATATGAACGGGCGGTTTTTCGACCGCAGCGGCCTACCGGTGGCGTCGGAGTTGGACAACCGGGTGATCGGTCTGACGCTCGCCGAGGTCAAGGCGCTGCCGCTGTCCGTTGTGGTGACTGGAGGCGATGGAAAATACGAGGCGTTGCGGGCCGTCGTTCGGGGCGGGCTCGCGAAGGCGGTCGTCATCGATTACGACAACGCCAGGCGGCTTGTCGAGGACCGCTCCGCCTTCGGCGGCGGCAACGGATAAAGGCAATTTCCTGTTTGTGGAGGGGATGACGACCCCGTCTTCGGATCGCTGAATCCGGACGGCGTTCACATATGCTGGGCGCGGCCCGAAATCGTGAAAACGGGGAATGGGGGTTGCCCTGTTCCGCATCTGTTTCCCTTGGCCAAATCCATGGCCGCGCATCGTTGGGGGAATCACAACTCCGGATCGTGAACGGTATAGCTTGCGGTTTGTATTCGCGGTGCGAATTTAGTGAGGGGGGTTTTGTTTTCGAGGAGGTAACTATGAAAAAGGTATTGGCATTGGCGTTGGCGTTGGCATTCGTCGCCGTCGCGGCGGTTTCGGGAGAATTCAACTGGCGTCAATTCGAAGGCGCGACCGTCAAGGTCATGCTCGTGCAGCATCCCTATGCTGAAGGCATTCACAAGAAGATCGCCGACTTCGAGAAGCTCACCGGCATCAAGGTCGAGCACAACACGATTCCCGAAGAAAACTACATGGACAAGCTCGCGACCTCGGTGGCCAGCCAGTTCGGCGACCCCGACGTTTTCATGTCCGGCGCCTACCAAGCGTGGGAATACGCCCCCGCCGGCTATCTCGCTGATCTCGACGAATTCGTCGACGATCCGGCCCTGACCACGCCCGATTACGATCTCGGCGACTTCTTCGAAGGCATTCTCGGCTCCATGCGTTGGGACCTCGTCCCTGGCCACAAGGTCGGCGTCGGCAAGCTCTGGGGCATTCCCATCGGCTTTGAAACGAACTGCCTATCCTACAACAAGGAAATCTTCGCCGAGCACAACATCAAGGTTCCGACCACCCCCGAGGAACTCTACGCCGCCGCCCGCAGGCTCCAGAAATTCGAGGGCGAAGGCACCTACGGCATCGCTGTCCGCGGCACCCGCAACTGGGCGACGGTCAACACCGGTTACCTCACCACCTTCGCGAACTACGGCGGCGTCGACATGGCGATCGAGAACGGTCGCCTCGTCTCGAAGCTCGACTCCCCCGAATCCATCAAAATGACGGACGACTGGGTTAAGATGATCCGCGAATCCGGCTCCCCGACCTGGGCCTCCTACACCTGGTACCAATGCCAGGCCGACCTCGGCGCCCGCAAGGCCGCCATCCTCTTCGACGCCGACATTCTCGGCTATTTCGCCAACTTCCCGGGTGGCTCGGCCGAATCGGGCAAGCTCGCCTCCGCCGCTCCCGTCAAGCCCGCCGGCCGCTCCGCTCCCCTCACCGCCAACCTCTGGGCGTGGGCGCTGTCCCTGAACAATTATTCGAAGGCCAAGGGACCGGCATGGCTCTTCATCCAGTACTTCACCGGCAAGGAATTCCTCACCTTCTCCGTGACCGAATGGAAATCGGTGGACACGCCGCGCAAGTCGGTGTTCAACAACCCGGAATTCCAGAAGCTCGTCGGCGACATGGACGGCTACCTCGAAATGTTCGAGAAGACCATCCCCGGCGCCACCATCCTCTTCACACCCAATCCGTACCACTTCGAAGTCACCACCGAATGGGCCGCCACCCTGCAGGACATCGTCGCGGGCAAGTATCCCTCGACCGAAGCGGCCATGAAGCAGCTCAAGCAGAGGATCGACGTCATCCTCGAAGACGTCGAGCTGGAATAACGAAGCAAATGCGTCGGGAAAGGGGGCGGGCCTGTCGCCCGTCCCCTTCCGGTTTGACGGGCGCGTCGCGCCGGCATGCCGCCAGCGACGACAAACAACCGCACCCGCCGTCCCGCTTGATTCGAAAAACATTTCAATCCTTCCGCGAAGTAGTTTTTGCGGCGGCGTCATAGATGGCGGTGAATTGGTGTGCGTGCGAGGTGAGAGGGTGAAAGTTTTTTTTATGAAAGGAGACCAGCCGTTGTCCGCCGA
>JAIRTL010000033.1 GCA_031254915.1 Planctomycetota bacterium | reverse complement strand
GGCGGGAATTGGGCATGCCGTTCGCGGTCCCCGGGGCCGTGTGATTCCCCCGGGCGTCGCGGAAGGTCCGCAAACGCTTCAGCCGCGTTCGTATATCGGGCGCACCGCTTCGTACAGATCGATGTATTTGCGGTACGTCTCCCCGTACACGTCGCGGTTGGCCGGGTCGGGCTCGTAGCGGCTCTTCACCTTGACCATGCGGTCGCAGGCGTTTTTCAGGCTGTCGAAAACGCCGGCGCCGACCCCCGCGACCACCGCCGCGCCGAGGCACGCCGCCTCGTCCGACTCGGTGACCACGACGGTCCTCCCGGTGATGTCCGCCTTGATCTGGTTCCAGATCGGGCTTTTGGCGCCGCCGCCCAGCGCCCGGATCTCCCCGACCTTCACCCCCATGTCCTCGAGCGCGTCGATGTTCCTGAGCACGATGAATCCGACCGATTCCATCACCGCGCGGATAAAGTGCCCCCGGGCGTGGCGGAGGGTGATGCCGTAGAACACGCCCTTCGCCTTGCCGTTCGCTTCCGGGGCCATCGCGCCCTGGAGGTGCGGGAGCATGACGAGCCCGTCGGAGCCGGGCGCGACCCGTTTCGCCGCCATGTCCATCAGGCGGTACGGATCGAGGCCCGACGACTCGCCCGCGCACATCTCCGGGTCGCAGAAAGCGTCGCGGAACCATTTCATGACCATGCCGCCGGTCGTGAAGGTGTGGGCCATGTAGACGTCGGGTATGCCGTGGTAATGGCAGGGCATCCTCCCCGCCCGGTCGACGAAGCTGTGTTCGACGGTCGCGCAGATCGCGAGCGCGCTGCCGGTGCATTCCGAAAACACGCCGTTGACGATATTCCCGACCCCGATCGCGCCGGCGGCCTGGTCGAGCACCCCGGTGGAGACGAGCGTGTCGGGCGAAAGGCCCAGCTCCCCGGCCACCTCGGGCAGAAGCGGCCCGACCACCTCGCCCGATTCGCGTATTTCGGGCAGGCGGCTTTCGTCGATGCCGAGGCAGTCGAGCATATCCTTCCAGTATTTCTTGGTGTTGATGTCCCAGTACAGCGTGGAGCACAAGAGCGACCCCTCGGCGACGAACTTGCCCGTGAGGCGATAGATGAAGTAGTCCTCGATGAGGAGGAATTTCGCGGTCTTGCGGAAGATGTCCGGCTCGTGGCGGGCGACCCAAAGGATCTTCGCCGCCGGCCAGGTCGGGACGATGGACACCTGGCCGCTGATTTTGGCGCTGACCTCGCGGGGGAAGCGCTTGTCCAATTCCCCGGCCTCGTCCTGGGCGCGGTTGTCCATCCAGATGATCGCGTTGCGAAGCACCTTGCCGTGCTTGTCGAGAAGGATGAGCGTTTCGCCCTGCGCGGAAAGGCCGAAGGCCTTGATGTCCCCGACATCGACTTTCGACGCCGCGAGAACCTCCGCCAACCCCGCCTTGAACGCCCGCCAGTAGGTGTCGACGTCGAGTTCCACCGAAAGGGTGTCCGGCGTGACGAGGGCGTATTCCTGATTCGAGGAGGCGATGATTTTGCCGTCCTCGTCGAAGAGCGCGACCTTGAAGGCGCTGGTCCCCAGGTCCAGGCTGATAATGTAGCGCATGCGATTGCTCCTCCGTCGGGCTTATGGAGTCCGTCCGCCGACCGTCGGCGTCTCGCGCCCCCGCGGGCGTTCTTCCGCCCCGGCCTCCTATTCGCTCGGCGCCAGGCTCCAGGACACGACCGCCGGCCCGGTTCCGATGTTGGTCAATTGGTGCGGCACGCCTTCGGGGATGAAAATGGCGTCTTCCTCGAACAACTCGTAGGATTTTCCGGTGGTCTCCACATGGAGCAGCACATGCCCGCGCACGACGAGGAACACTTCGTGCGAATCGGCGTGCCCCTTATCCACGCCGCCGGTCTGGCCGGGCAGGAGATAGGATGTGCCGATGGTGATCTTGCCGCTTTTGATGTATTCGCGGCAAACCTCCGGACCTTCCATGAACACCCGGGCGTCGCCCTTCTTCAGCACCTTCGGTTCCATTGCGATTCCTTTCATACTCGGTCTGCATGCCTGGAAGAAGCGGGCGAGCGATGGCCGCCCGTTCGCAGTGAAAACACGCTATTCCCCGATGTGCTCGAGCACGGCGGCGATCTGTCCGCGAAAGTCCCCGTTCGGACGGAAGCGCTTCTCGAAGAACGCGCCGCCGATGGTGAAGGACCAGGGATCGAGCCTCTTCACCTCGTCGATCCTGGAAAAATCGTCGATGCTGCCGGCGACGCATACGGGTATGTCCAGCGTCTTGACCAGTTCCGCGACGATCTCCGCCGGCTTTTCCCTGTTGCGGTACGCGAGGATGTCCACGCCGTGCGCGCCCGCCTTCTGGACGCGCAGTCCGTCGGCGGCGATTTCCCCGGGCGTCCCCTCGAGGATGCTGGGATGGCCGCGGACCTTGCCGATGAACGGGAGATACCTCGTCTTCGCACCGGCGAACAGCTTCATGACGCTGTCGAAATAGAGCGTGCCGAGAAGATAGTCGAACCCGCAGTCGATGGCGAGCCGCGCGCCCTCGAGTCCGCCCTCCTCGCTGAGCGTCACGACTTCGAGGAAGGTCGTCTTCCCCTTGTCCCTCATGAGGGAGGCGAGGTCCCGCATTTCATCCTTCGGAAGGCCGACGTCCTTGAACCCCCAGAATTCGCATGGCAGATCGGCGCATCCCAGAAACACCTCCTTGGCCTCCTTCACCGTGACGTCATTGTGGGTGAGCATGGTGATGAGCTTGATCACAACCTCCTCCTTCTCGCCAAAAACCCAAAAACATCCCTACGATTCGTCGGCCGGCGACGAACCTCCATAGCGAAAGACGCAAGGCGATAACGAAACTGCGCCGGGCTCGGCCCGGAATCATGAAAATGGGGGATGGGTGTTGCCCCGCGCCGCACCTGTCGCCCTTGGCCATCTCGCGGCCGCGCGCGGCCGGGGGACCCACAACCCCGGACCGTGGACTGTATGCCCGAAAACGGCGGAACCGGACCAAGCGCGAATCGGCAAACCGGAGGACGCCGGAGGACAGGGTCACATGCCGCCGGGGCGGCAAACCATCGAAACACCGATGAGGAAAAAATAGGGCGGCAAATCCGGGGCGAGATCATATGACTGGTTGAGTGCGCGGCATCGTACTTGATTTTTTGGGAGATGTCAATGATAATTTTTGGACAATGACAATTTTATTTTCTACTTATAAATAATATTTCCTGAAACGGAAATAATAAGTAAAAAATTCGCCAATTTTACCGCTTGGGGCGACGGCCGGTTGCATGCGGCGGCCGGGTGCGTGTGCGGCATGCGGAAGCGCTGCGCGGGAATTCGCTACAGCGCGCCTTGTTTCATGGCGTTGACGTGGGGTTTGAGGTGTTTTCCCGGGCATTGCGTGTTGCAGAAATCGGCGTGCCCGTAGATGTCCTTGCAGGACAGCCCGTATTTGCGCATGAGGGATAGGGTGAGGCGCTTCAGCGAAGCGAGCTGCGCCTGGGTTGGTTGCTGGAACTCGAAATTGCCCAGCAGCATGACGCCGATGTTGTGGGAATTCGCTCCCGAAGTGTGCGCGCCCTGGTATTTCCAGTCGCGGCCCTGCCAGATCATTCCCGAGCGGTCGATGACGAAATGGTAGCCGATGTCGCCCGCGCCCATGCGCTGGCGATGCTGCTTTTGGATAAGGCGCAGGGTGGCGGCGACCTGGGTCGGATTGGCGTCGCTGTTTCCCTTGCCGCTTCCCTCGTGGTGGATGGTGATGCGGGCGACTCCGTTCATCGCCTTCATCTTGACGGGCGTCGCCGCCGTCGCGCCCCACGAATTTCGCGACATCGCGCTTACCTTGCCGCCGGCGGATACGGCCGGCGCCGGGCGCGGCGCCGGCGCGGGCGCCTGGACATACGCGGGGTCGGGTTGGACGTACTGCGGTTGCACATAAATGTATTGCGGCGCCGGGTCGGAGGCGGGAGTGAACGCGTAGGCGGTGACGGGACGAACCGTTTTCGGCGCAGGCGCGTACGCAGCCCCCGCGGAGTCGCAGCCGGGGAGCGCGGCCATTGCCGCCGCCGCCGCCGCCCACATGAGGAAATCGCGCCGCGTCATCGCCGAATTGTCGCCGTCCTTCATGGTGCTCCATCTCCCCATCGCTGCGCATCCCCGGCGCCGGCGCGCTTCGGCCGGGCGCGAGACCGCGCCTGTTTACCGCATTTGCCGATTATGGCCGAAACCTTTCAGAAAAAAACGCCCAAACGCCGCCGTTTCTGAAAAAATCGTCCCCGTTCGCGGTCCGCATTCTTTCCTTATCGACCTGAACCGGCTCGCGATGCGCAACTTATACCGCGCGCGGCCCGAAAATTGCGAAAATGGGGGATGGAGGCCGCCCCATTCCGCATTCGTCCCCCGGGCGCTCCGCGTGTCCATTCGCCGTGTGTCCATTCACCGTCGCGAAACGCCCCCGAAGTCCGTTGTCGCGGGAAGGGGCGAAACCGCCGGAATTTTTGTTTTAATTACAAAACTTTATGATTGACTCTCGGGTGGCGCGTGGTATACTGTTTTTAGTTTTACATATAAAACTTTTGGCCCCGCCGGGTTTTCCCCGGCGGCCCGCGAATCGGAAAAGCGGGGCGTTCCGATTCGATGCGGCAATGAAAAGCGCGGGGCGGCGGGATGCGCCCCGCGCAACGATCCCTTCTTGCGTACAACCGGAACGGGCGGGACTGGGCGGGCGCCTTCGCCCCCATTCCCGGGCTTTCGGCGCCTGTCCGGGCAAGCGCCGCGAATGGACGCCGAAGCCCGCAACGGCGGCTGTTCCCACTTCGCCAACCCACCCCGGCGTCGTCCGGGGCGTTACCGATCCTTCTTGCGTGCCGCCGGGGCGGGCGATTGAAAGCACGAGCTTTCTCCCGCTCCGGGGTTTTTCGCGCCGACGCGTTGTCCGGACAGTTCACCCGTCTTTTTCGCCGTTCCCCCGCCGTGCAATGTCGGGCCGCGCCCGGCATAATGGATCGCGTTTCCATCAATCCCGCCCGGACAATCGGCCCGCGGCGTCAATCAAGCGCCCGATCGACTTCGTCCATCATGATGGCGAGCGATTCCAGCCCGGCGCCCGCCAGATACCACACCGCCGAATCGAGGCGGACGATTCTGCCGTTCCTCCCCGCCTTGGTGCCCAGGATCAACTCGTTGTCCAGCACGGCGGAAGCGCCGTCGGAGCCGATGGCGGCGTTCCGGTTGATGACGAAAAGAATGTCGGGGTCGATCCTGGCCAAATATTCGAAATCAACCGACTGCCCGTGGGTCGAGACCTCGACTCCCGGATCCGCCGGCGGGACTCCCAGAATGTCGTGAATCATGCCGAAGCGGGAACCGGGGCCATAGACGCTGACGGCGCCGTCGTTCACCATGACGATCAACCCGTTCCGGCCGCCCGCCGCCGCTTTCGCCGCGACGGCGGCCGCCTTGGCCTCGATCGCGTCGGCCTGTTCGCGCGCCGCTTCCGGAACCTGGAAAAGATCGCCCAGCATCAGCGCGCATTTCCGGAAGGTCGGCATGAAATCGCGGTAATCGACGATCGGGCCGATGGTGGGCGCGATTTCGGAAAATCTGTCGTGGTAATCGGCCTGCCGCGCGGAAATGAAAATAACGTCCGGCCGGAATTCGTAAATTTTCTCGAGATTGGGCTCTTTCATGCCGCCGGCGTCCAGCGCCTCATCCGAACCGTATTTGGCGAGATACGCCGGCATGGCCTGCTTGGGAACGGCGAAGTCGAGCCCGGTGATCCCGAGGGCGTCGATGCTGTCCAGAACGCTGAGATCGAAAGCGACGATGCGCTTCGGGTTGACCGGCGCTTCGGTCGCGCCCAGCGCGTGCTCGACGCCGATCGTCCCGGCCGGGGCGGCGGGCGGCGCCGACAGGAGGGCGCAGAGAAGGAGGGGGGCGAAAAGCCGGCGGGCCGGCTTCGCGACGGCGGCGGGGAAAAACGACATGACGCTCCTTTCAAACCAGCGGGCTATGCGTAATAGACGCAGATCCGGTTTCCATCGATTTCACGGATATCGATGTCCAGTCCGTATATGTTTTCGAGCACGCGCGGCGTGATGATATCGCCCCGCCCGCCCGCCCCGACCAGCTCGCCGTCGCGCAGGGCGACGATGTGATCGGCGTAGCAGGAGACGAAGTTGATGTCGTGGATGACGAGAATCACCGTCTTGCCCATTTCGTCCACCAGCTTCCGCAGCACCTTCATCATGTGGACCGAATGCCGGATGTCGAGGTTGTTCAGCGGCTCGTCCAGCAGCACGTAGCGCGTGTCCTGGGCGATGACCATGGCGATGAACGCCATCTGGCGCTGGCCGCCGCTCAATTCGTCCAGGAAGCGATCGCGGATGTCCGTGATGTCCAGATAGGACAGCGCCTTCTCCACCATCCGCCCGTCCTCTTCGTTTAGGCGGCCCTGCGAATAGGGGAAGCGCCCGAACGCGACCAGCTCGCCCACGGTCAGGCGGATGTCCATGAAATTGCTTTGCCGCAGCACGGCCAGGCGCTTGGCCAGTTCGCGGCTGTCCCAGTCCCCGACCGGCTTGCCGTCGATGCGCACTTCGCCGCCCGACTGCGGCAGCAGGCGGCTGATGATGGACAGCAGGGTCGACTTGCCGGCCCCGTTGGAGCCGATGAAGGCGGAGATCCTGTTCTCGGGCAGGGTAAGGGAGATGTTGCGCAACACCTCCTTTCCGCCGTAGGACTTGGCGATGTTCCGTATCTCGATCATGGCTTCACGCGCTGCGTCCCTGGCGCAGAAGAAGTGCGAGAAGGTAGACGCCGCCGACCAGATTGATGACGGCGTTCGACGGGACGTTGAAATTCAGGATTCGCTCCACCGCCAGTTGTCCCGCCAGCAGGCAGATCAGGCTGACGACGGTGGCGCCGACCGCCATCCACGCGTGCTTGTAGGTGTGCAACCAGCGCCTGGCGGCGTTGACCGCGAGAACGCTCAGGAACGTCACCGGCCCGCCCAGCGCCGTCGCGGCCGAAACCATGACCGCCGCCGCGAACAACTGCCGCCGCACCAGGCCGGGATAGGCGACGCCCAGGCCGACCGCCTGGTCGCGCCCGAGCGCCAGAACGTCGAGGCGGCGGCGATCGGGGAAGGAAACGATGAAAGCGGCGCCGACGCACAGGGCGGTTACGCCGGTCAGCGGCAGGTTCAGGTTGTTGAACGAGGCGAACATCCTTCCCTGCGCCACCGCGAACTCGTTCGGATCGATGCGCAGCTGCATGAAGGAGGCCATCGCCCGGAACAGCTGGCCCGCCACCAGCCCGGCCATGACGAGGAAATGGATGTTGCCGCGCCGCCCCCTGAACATCACCGAATGGAGGATGCCGGCCGCCGCCGTCATGATGGCGACGGTGGCGAGGAAATCCTTGACGTTGTTCATGGCGGTCAGGCGCCGGGCGCCGAAACAATAGACGACCGAGGTCTGGATGAAGAGATAGAGCGAATCCAGCCCGATCAGGCTGGGCGTGAGTATGTGGTTCTCGGTTATGGTCTGGAAGGAGGCGGCCGACCAGCCGAGCGCCAGCGAAATGACCAGCATGGCCAGTACGATGCGCAGGCGGCGGGGAAGGCTGTAGGCGATGTTCCGCCCGTTGAGCCCGATCAGGGCGTAGGCGGCGGCGACGAGGAGGCAGACGCAAATCAGAACCGCCGCCCTGTGGAGTCTACGCACCGGCAAGGCGGTTCCTCCGCACCAGGAGCCAGAGGAAAACGCTTCCGCCCAACAGGCTGGCGGTGACCCCGACCGGCACTTCGTACGGGCGCATGACCAGGCGGCTGACCAGATCGCAGAACAGGACGAAATCGGCGCCCAGAAGCGCCGTGTCCAGCAGATTCGACCGCAGGTTGTCGCCCCGGAAGACGGCCGCCAGGTTGGGAATCGCCAGATCGACGAAAGGAAGGCCGCCGACCGTGATGGTGACGATGGAAGTCATGAGCGCGGTCAGCGAAAGGCCGATCGCCATGATCTGCCCGTGGTTCAGCCCCAGGCCGCGGGCGAAATCCCCGCCCATGCCGGCGATGGTGAACTTGTCGGCGTAGAGGTACATGACGCCGGCCGCCGGAACGCCGATGTACAGCAGTTCGTAGCGCCCCCTGACCACCAGGGCGAAGCTGCCCTGCAGCCACGACTCCATGTTCTGCACCAGATCGTAGCGGGTCGCCAAGTAGGTGTTCGCCGATTCGACCACCGCGCCCAGGATCATGCCGATCAGCGGAACGGTCACGATGTTGCGGACGGGCGCCCGCGACAGCGTCCGCATGAAGAAAAAGGTTCCGGCCAGGGAAAAGGCGAACGCCAAGGCCATGCGCGGCATGATGGGCGCCCGCGCGAACGCCAGCGTGCCGGTCAGGATGCCCAGCTTGCACCAGGCGACCGTGCCGACGGTGGAGGGGGAGACGAAACGGTTTCGGGCGATGGTCTGCGTGATCATGCCGGCCACGCACATGCCGCCGCCGGCGACGACGACGGCGACCAGCCGCGGAACGCGGCTGATCAGGAGCAGGCCGGCCGGTCCCGACTCGAGGGCGGACACGCCGCCCAGGATGAAGCCGGCGTTGCCGACGGCGAGCGAAAGGAGCGAAAGAGCCGCGAGAACGATCGCCATGGGAAGCGTCGCGCGGCTGGTCATGTTCCGGGATTTTCCGCGCGGGAATCGTCCGGCCCCGGTCCGCCCTTCCTGAGCACGACCGAGCAAAAGCTTCTTTCCCCGAGGTTGAGGACGCCGAGGCATTTGATGCAGCGGTCCAGCGAGTATACCGCGAACGATTCGACTTCCATTTTCGGGGCGGTTTTTCTACTCAATGATTTCCCCTTCCGACACGGAGACGCTCAGCTTCATGCCGTCGCACACGCCCCGGATCCGGACGACGCCGCCCGGTTCGACGTTCTTCTCCAGCAGTTGCCCGGGCCGCAGCGCGCAGCGGATCCTTTTCCCCGATTCGCCGTCGCCCGCAAGCGAGAGCCAGGGCTTGGCGGCGTCCTTTTTCGACGTTTTCTCCACCTCGCCCCTGATCACCACGACCTTTCCCTTGAACAGGGAATCGGAAGCCAGCTCGTCGCGGCGGTAGGCGTCGGTCAGATCGCGGGCGGCGATGAACAGGGCGCCGTCGTCGTTCACCGCGTAGGCGACGCTGAAGCCGCCCGACACCTGGATAGGTTCCAGCCGCCTGCTCGCCCCGGTTTCGGCGTCGACGCTGGCCGAGGTCACGGCGTCCACCGCCGCGTCCGCCGCGTCCGCCGGCGCCGAGGACAGAATGGCGGCGAGGAAGACCGCCGGGAACGTCCGGGTCATTTTCACAATCAAGCCTCCGAATGCATGCGCTCCGACAGTTTGCCGGACGCCATCTCGACGACCCGGTCCGCCCGGCCCACCGCTTCGTCCTCGTGGGTGCTGAACACCACGGCGACGCCCCTCGCGGCCAGGGCGGCGAAAACGTCCATCACCCCCCGGATGGCGGCGGGATCCAGATCGCCGGTCGGCTCGTCGGCCAGGAGGAGAATCGGCCGGTTCATCATCGCCCGCGCGATCGCCGCCCGCCGCATTTCGCCGCCGGACAGCTGGGCCGGATACATATCGGCGAGGTGCGAAATGCCCAGCTCGTCCAGCAGAAAGGATGTCCTTCCCGAAGCGTCGTCGCCGCGCGGGAGAAAATGGAACGGCAGGCGGACATTGTCGAACACGGTGAGGTTGGCCAGCAGGCTCTGGCCCTGCGGGACATAGCCGATGCGCCGGTTCCGCAGGCGCGACATTTCGCCGTCCGGGAGGGCCAGAATGTCGGCGCCCTCGAACCTGACGCCGCCGGAAGTGGGCTTGAGCAGGCCGGCGGCCAGGTTGAGCAGGGTGGTCTTGCCGCTTCCGGACCGGCCCACGACGCCGATCAACTCGCCCTCCCCCACCTCGAGGCAGGCGTTGTCGACGGCAAGGAAGGGGTCGCCGTTCCGGCGGTATTCCTTGCACAGGTTGGACGTCTCCAATACGGTCATTCGCCGCTCCGCAAGGTCAGGTAGGCGTCGCCCAGGCCGATTTTGCAGACCGAATACAGGCTTGCCAGCGGTCCGACGGCCAGCGACACGGCAAGGCAGGCGGCGCCCAGAATCGCCATGGCGGGGAACGAAACCGCCAGATAGGGCAGTTCCAGCGACATGGCGACATGGCGGTGGAACGGCAGCGTCAGCCCCAGCGCCGCCATGATGCCCAGCAGGCCGCCGGCGGCGCCGACCGCCAGCGCCTCGCACAGGACGATTCCCGCCAGCTTGCCGCGCGTCGCGCCCAGAATGCGGAACAGCCCGAACTCCCGCCGCCGCTCGTGGAGCAGGAGGGAGAAGAAGAGGGACAGAACGCCGGCCGCCGCCGCCCAGAACGCGGCGGCCAGGATATGGACCAGATACGACAGGCCGCCCAGTTTTTTGGCGATGTCGGAAATCATGTTCTTGGCGACGACGATGTCCAGGTCGTACTCGAGCGCGAATTCCCGCAGTATGGCGTTCGCCACCTGCTTCAGATCCCGCCCGGGCTGGACGCCGACCATGACGGCGGAGACGGAATCGGGCTGGAAGTTTTCGATCGCCGCGTTTTTCGCCGTCCGCAGCAGCTTTCTCGCATTGCCCATGGTGGTGAACACGGTGGTGTCGAAGCCCATGCCGGTGCGGTCGAGCCGGGCGGCGATCCTGAAAGTCCGTCCGAAAAGCGACAGTTCGCCCCCCGCCTCGCCGACGATCATGCTGCCCACCACCACCTCGTCGTCCCCCGGCGTCGGGGAGGCGGCGGACGCCATCCACGGCGCGATGACGAAATCGCTGGCCGGATCGTAGGCGATGACCTGGATGGGCACGGTGCAGCAGGCGGCGTCGAGGGTGGCGAGATACAATTGCGGCGCCGTTTTTTCGACGCCGGGAACGTCGCGGAGCTTGTCCGCCAGATCGCCCTTGATGTAGAAGGCGCTCGGCTCGCCCCGAAGCAGCGCGGCCTGCAGTTTTTTGTCGTACCCGCGCGGCACGACCAGGATGTCGGCGCCAAGCCTTCGCGACAGGCTGTCGATGCCGTTCTTGACGCTTGCCGACAGCAGCGCGCCGCCGAACATGGTGAAGGAGAACACCGCGACCGCCAGCGCCAGCCCGGCGCTGCGCAGAGGCCGGCGCTTAAGATTGTTCAGCGCGATGTGAACGGTGGTGAGAGGTTTCATCCCCGTGACGCTCCCGCGTGGCAAGATGCCTCAAATAGACCAGATTGGCGGCGCACGCCGCCGCCGTGAGCGCCAGGACGGCCATGACGCCGGGATAGGTCCCGGTCCGGCAGGCCATGGCCGGCGCGGCGCACATGCCGATCAGGAAGTCCGGGACCGTGCCGGCCGTGGCGGTCAGGAGCAGCGCGGCGGCGGAAAGGCCGGTGCGCACCCCGTTCGTCCGGCAGAAAAAGAGCAGCGCCCCGACGAGGAAAAACGTCAGGCCGAACCCGATCATCATCATGCCCGTCCAGTGGCACCGCATCGGCGCCGCCCCGTGGGGCGTTTCGCACACGGGCAGGATATGGCTGGGAACGGCCGCCAGAAGCGCCCCGAGCAGGGCGATGGGAAGGCCGACCATCAGGGACTGTTTCACTCGCTTCCGCCTTTCCCGGCTCACGCCGATTTATGCAGCAGCGCGCCGGTGGTGGTGCGCGCGATTTTTCCGTGCTCGAGCACGATGACCCGGTCGGCGTGCGAACCGACGTCCGGGGAGTGGGTGACGACGATGATGGTGCTTCCCGAGCCGTGCAAACGGTGCAGGATCTCCAGCACCAGCTTTTCGTTCGCCTCGTCCAGGTTGCCGGTCGGTTCGTCGGCCAGGATCAGCTTCGGGCAGTTGATCAGCGCCCGGGCGATGCAGACGCGCTGCTGCTCGCCGCCCGACAGCTGGCTGGGCAGATGGCGCGCCCGTTCGCCCAGGCCGACGCTTCGCAGCGCTTCCAGCGCCTCGTCCTCGTCCGGCATGCTGTGGTAGTATTGGGCGATGACGACGTTCTCCAGCGCGGTCAGATAGGGGACGAGATGGAACTGCTGGAAAATAAGCCCTATCTTGTCGCGCCGGATGGCGGTCAGGCCCCTGGGCGGGAGCTTCGACAGCTCCTGGCCGTCCAGGACGACCGACCCGTCGGACGCCTTGTCCATGCAGCCGACGATGTTCATCATGGTGGTCTTGCCCGATCCGGACGGGCCCATGATGGCAAGCCATTCGCCCTGCCCGACCGTCAGATCGATGTGCTGCAGCGCCTTCACCGTTCCATAGGTCATGGAAACGTCCTTCAGTTCGAGAATGTTCATGGGTCGCCCCTCATTTCATTCGCCGCGCAGAACGACGGCCGGCTCGATATCGGCCGCCTTCTTGACCGGCGGCAGGCATGCCAGCACCGTCACCAGCACAGCCGCAGCCAGCGCGGCCGGCACGGCGATATAATCGAACGCGACCGAACGGTTGAACACGTTCACGCTGATCAGCTGGGCGAAAAAGAAGCCGCTCACCGCCCCCGCCAGCCCGCCGGCCAGCCCCAGCGCCGCGCCCTCGGCGATGAATTCGCCGATGATGGCGGAGCTTTCGGCCCCGATGGCTTTTTTCAATCCGATTTCCCGGCGCCGTTCCATGACGACGGTCATCATGGTGGTGGCGACGCAGATCAGGATCAGCCCCATGACCACGGCGGTGACCAGGAAAACCAGCGAACGCAGCTTGCCCAGCACGGTCGCTTCCGAACCGGCGATGCGCTTGACCAGGCGGGGCGCCACGCCCGGGACGTTCGCCCCGATTTCCCCGGCCATTTCCTCCAGCTCGCGCTGCGATCCCTCGACGCTGATTTCGACCAGGTTGACCTGGCCGCCCGCGCCCATCATCGCTTCCAGCGTCGACAGTTCGACGAAGACGACGCTTTCCTCGGCCCCGCCCGTCCCGACCACGCCGGACACGGTCATGTCGACGGCGAACGGCTTCATGTCGCGGGTATGGCCGGAAATCCTGGCCTGGGTGCCGGGCGTTATGCCGGTGAAGCGGGCGATGTCGGAGCCGATCATGATTTCGTTGCTCCGCTCCGGCCACGAACCATCCACCCGCCAGTAGGGGCTGGTTTTCGCCACCTGGGCGAAGCGCACGCCCGCCGTCGTGCAGGGCTGGCGGTTGATGCCGAGCGATTCGTAGCGGTAGGGCGTGACGCCGACCAGCTTGTCCGGCGGCAGGTATTCGGCCGCCTCTTCGACGTCGTCCATGGACATGATGCCCGATTCGCCGGCGGGAACCAGCACCAGGTTGGCGCCGTAGGACCGGAATTCCCGCCCGAGCTGGCGCGGAATGTCCAGGTATATGGTCAGCATTCCCGAAAGCACGGTCGAACCGATGGCGATGGCCATGAGCGCGGCCAGCATGCGGGAGCGGCGGCGGGTCAGGGAGCGGAGAATCATGTTGGCGAAAACGAGACGCTTTTTCATGCGCGCTTATCTTCCATGCAAAACCTGGGTCGGCCTTAGCGACAGGAGCAGTTTGATCGCCGGGACGCAGCCAAGCACGGTGACGAACACCACCATGGCCGCCACCAGCGGGACGGCGGTGGGACTGACGGAAATGGCGGCGTTGAACACGGCCTGGCCGATGATCCGGGAAAACCACAGCCCGAGCGAATAGCCGGCGCCGGCGCCGGCGACGGCGGTCAGGAGAATTTCCGCCAGTATCAGGAGAAGCACGTCGAGATCGGTCGCCCCGATCGCCTTCAGCAGCCCGATCTCGGTGCTCCGCTCCAGCACGCTCGCCGTCACCAGGTTGGACAGGGCGAGGGCGGAGCAGGCCATGCCGAGCGCGGTCAGGAGCGCCATGAGCAGTTCGATTTTGCCGAGAATGGCGCCTTCGGATTCCGCCACCTGCAGAATCGGCTTCGCCCTGGCGTCGGTCAGAACCTCCTCGATCTGGTAGGCGATGGCGCCGATGTAGGCGGTGCAGTACCAGGTCTCCCACTCCTTCGCCGACAGGCTGGCCGGGCTGCGCGCGGCGCGCCTGGCCAGATCGTTTTCCGGCGTGGTGAGCGCGCTCACCTCGACCCTCCGCACCAGCCCGTCCAGGCCGGTCATGCCCTGCACCGCCGCCAGCGGCAGATAGGCCAGATCGTCCTCGGCGCTGCCGCTGTTGAAAACGCCGGTCACCGTCGCGGCCGCCGGTTTTCCGTCCGGGCCGGAATAGCCGAGCGTATCGCCTTTTTTCAGGCCCAGGCGCCTGGCCAGCACGTAGCCCAGCACCGCCTGGTCGTTCCGGGCGTCGTCCGGCCACTCCCCGTCCATGCTCCACCAGGACTTCAGGCCGCGCATGCCGGTGGTCACTTTCTCCCCGGTGGGCAGATCGAGGGTTTTCGCGAACCAGGTGCCGACGGCGGCGAAGGCGAAATCCTTGTCCCCCGCCCGGGCCGGCGCTTCGAGATACGGGGTGAAATCGACGATGTTGTAGGCCCAGAAAATCGTCTTCAGCCTGCCCAGCTCGTCCTCGGCCAGGTATTTGTCGCTCACGCCGGCGCCGTCCTCGAGGCCGTAGAGATCGCCCAGAAACGAGGCGCCGCGCGGCACCACGTTCAGGTTGGCGCCGTAGGTCTTCAATTCCTGGTTGATCTTGTCGCCGACGTCGAGCATGACGTTGAGCATGGCGGTGGCGAGCGACACTCCCAGCATCACCGTGATCGCGATAAGCAGCAGCTTGCGGCGCTGGCGGACGATGCCGCCCCTGATGATCCTGAAAAACATGGCTATTCCTTGAAGCGCCAGGCGTCCTTTTCCAGATCGCGCGTTTCGATGCGCATGTGCCCGTCCTCCACCCGGTAGGCGAGCGGCACCGGATTGCAGCCGCCGGGAAAGCCGATGGTGGACTTGTTCATGACCACGTCGCAGAGGATGCAGATGACCTGGTCGTTGCGTTCGTAATATCCGGAGGCGCCGCAAATGTCGCAGGCGTCGAGGCCGACGCCGAAGGCGGTCTCGTTTTTCCTGATGACGATGTAGCGGATTTCCGTTCCGTCCGGCGCGTCGTACTTGAACCGGTGCAGTTTGCCGTCGTCGATCATTTCCAGCGGAAGGAGAATTTTGCCGTCCCTCACCGCCACGGCCCGGGGAGGCTCGAGCGTCACCTCGCGGTTCTCGTAGGCGGCGCCGACGGTGACGGAAAGGAGCGCCACGGCGAAAATGAAGCCGAGCGCGCCGCACCAGCGCCGCTGCCTCCGCGCCGTCGCCCTGAGCTTGCGCGTCAGCGCCGGATTGGCCGCCTGAAAGACGGCGAACCTGTTCTTGACGTATACCGCCAGGGCGCAGGCGGCGCAGATGCCCATCAGCGCGAACAGGAACCAGTCGATCCGGTTCAGCATGCCGATGGTGAACCCGACCAGCGCCGGCGTGCGGCGGATGAGGTTGCGGCCGAGGAGGATCTGCAGAACGGCGAGCGCCTGCCTGCCGATGAAGACGAGCAGCAGCGCCAGGAACAGCGATTTCGCCCGCGCCGGCGGCAACTGCCTGGCGATGGCGGCGGCGGCGGAGAACGCCAGCAGGGCGAGCGCGACGCCGATGGAATAGCCGATGACCTTGTAGGCGTAGAGGGTGTTGAAAACCGTATCCATGCCGACGCCGAAATCGAAGGGGAAGAACAGGACGTCCGGCAGGCTGAAAGCGGTCCAGAGCGCGACGGCCAGGGCGGAGACGGCGGCGAACGCCTTGCGCCAGGCGCCGGAAAGCGGCGATCCGGCCGGAAACCGGATGAAGAGAACGAGCGGCGCCTCGGCCAGAAGCGTGGGCAGGAGAACGCCGAGATTATAGTATTCACGGACGACGAACCCCGTGTTTTTTTTCAAAATCACCAGCGCCGCCGAAGCGAGGACGCCGATCCAGAAGCCGGCCCGGACGGGCTTTTTGGAATACGCGCCCATGCGGATCTCGTACAGGCCGACGAAGGCGGCCAGCACCAGCACGGGCGGAAGCGACGCGTTGATCATCGCGATGACGTACTTCAGCATGGTTCATTCGCCATTCAATGCGCTCGAAGCGAAAACGGCCGGAAAACGCACGACGCCATCCCCCGGACTGTCGCCCGGTCCGGGGAATGGCATCGCAAAAAGACCGACGGATTCCAAAAACGCCAAGCCCCTTTCGGCGCGGACCCGCTCCCCCCCTCTTCCCGGGGGCCTCCGGTTGCCGGATCGCGCGCCGTTCAGGCCACCTCCCTTACCATACCCTGGGGATGAAATCGAAATCCCAACTCACTTCGATGGGCTTTTCCCAGAAGCGGCCCTCGACGCCGGTTTCCTTGTCGACGTGCAGCAGATAGCTCTGCTTGGCGGGGTTTTCGATGATGAAGGTGATTTTATAGCGGCCGGCGCCGTCCAGCTTGACGTTGTTGCCGTAGTGCGGGCCGTCGCTGGCGCTCATCGGCATGAAGGTCCCTTCGAGGATCTTGTTGGAGCCTTCCTTGGCCGCGGTGTAGCGCACGGTCAGATAGGGAACGAAATCGCCGGAACCGTAGCCCAGCTCGTTGCCCTCCAAGGCCGAGATGTCGGCTTCCATATGCATGTCCGAATCGGCGGCGGCCAGGCCGCCCAATCCCGGGGGATCCATGTCCACCGGCTGGAAATAGACGCCGGCGATGTGCAGCGGACCGACTTCGTATTCGTCGCCCAGCGGGAATTCCTCGAAGCCGGCGGTGTCGGCGCCCGGCGCCGGCGCGGCCGCGCTGGCCAAGGGGGCGACAAGAGCGAGAGAGAACATCATGACGGCGACCAGAACCCCGAACACCCTGAACTTTTTCTCCATGACTTTTCCTTTCCATCATCACCATGGAAAACAGAACCACAGTTGCACGCTTTCTATGCCGGCCGCATTTCCGAACGCAACCGGCGGGATTTTCTCACCGCGTGGATGATCGAGACCGCCGCCAGCGCCAGCATCACCGCCTGCGGCAGCAGCGTTTCGACCGTGGGATAAATGCCCAGCAGATCGAACGACTGCACCCACGACACGGGCGTCACGCCGATGACGTCCGCCTCCTGCAGCTCCTTCACCCCGCCGCCGGCGAAGCTGATGGACATGATGAAGAGCAGAATGCTGGTGCCGATGAAGAACGGCTTCATGGGGATGACGATCGTTCCGTAGCGAATCGCCGCGAACAGGACGACGAGCAGGACGGCGGCCGCGGCCATGCCGTACCAGATCATGCCCTTGTGCGTATCGGTGTCGGCGACGAGCGCCTGATAGAACAGGATGGTCTCGGCGCCCTCCCGGAACACGGCCAGGAACGCCGCGAGGCCGAGGGCGAAGGCGCTGCCGCCGGCGACGGCGTCCCGCACCTTGCCGTCGATATACTGTTTCCAGGCGTCGGCCTCGGCCTTGGATATCATCCAGTTGCTGACGAAGAACAGCACGACCACCGCCGAGAGCATGGCCGCGCCCTCCAGAATCTCCTGGTCGGCACCGCTGATTTCGAACAGGTATTGCACGGCGACCGCCAGGATGACGCTGGCGGCCACCGCGAAAACGGCGCTCCAGTAGACGATGCCGGTCTTGCGCCCGTTGCCGGAACGCACCAGGTAGGCGGCGATGGCGGCGACGACCAGAATCGCCTCGAACCCTTCGCGGACGAGAATGAGGAGCGAGGCGACGAACGTGCCGGCCGCGCTCTCCTCCTTTCCGTCCAGCTTGTTTGCGTCCTCGCGCAGCATGCGGCCCAGGAGGGCGATCTCCTCGTTGACCTGGTCGAGCGGAGCCTTTTCCGTCATCAGCTTTTTGACGAGGCTGAACTTGTACTCGACGGCGGAGGCGCGCTTCCCCGAGATGTAGGAGAGGACGGTGCGCTCGAAGCCCATTTTTTCGTAGAAGCCGAAATAGGCGTCGTTGACCCTGGCCTTGGCCTTGTCGACGTCGCCCGCTTCGTAGACCTTGCCGGAGTCGTCGAGAATGGCGCGCATCTCGGCGGCGATTTCGCCCCAGGAGGCGTATTTCCTCTCCCCGGCCCGGACGGCATGCGGCTGCACCGCGAGAAGAAGCAGGACGGCCAGGAGCGCCTTCGCGCAATATGACATGCGGGTATCTCCGTATCGCGATATAATGTTTTGCGTATAAAACTCGCCCGGCAACGAAACGCCCCGCGAGGGGGCGGCGTATTGTTTTATAGCTAAAACTCGAAGTATGGATAATAGAAGCGCGTGCATTTTTGTCAAGATATATTTTCTTTTTTTATTGCCTTTTTCCCCGGCAATCAGTATACCATTTATGTTTTAGCGTTAAAACTTTTACGCGGGAAGAGTCACTCGATTTTCGCACAGAGGAAAGGGGAGCATGATGCCGCGGGGAAGCGCTTTTTGCGTCGTTGTGTTGTTGTGTCTTGCGGCCGCCGGCCGGGCGGCGTCCGCCGCCGGGGCGGAAGTGACGGTGTACAGCGCCAGGCCGAGCGCGGCCGACAGGGAGGCGTACAGGAATTTCGAGAGGGAGACCGGCATAGCCGTCACCGTGGTCGACGGCGGGGCGGACGAGCTCATCGCCAAAATCGCGGCCGGCGGGGCGCCGGAGGCGGATCTTTTCATCGCGGTCGACGGCGGCGTTCTCGAGGAGGCGAAGCGGAGGGGCGTGTTCGGCAAGACCGATTCGCCCGTCCTGCGCGAAGCCGTCCCGGCCGGACTGCGCGACGGCGACGGCGCCTGGGTCGGCGTAACCACCCGCGCCCGGGTGATCGTCTACGCCAAGGACAGGATCGGGCCGGAACAGCTGTCCACCTACATGGCGCTGGCCGAACCGGAATGGAAGGGCAGGGTGCTGGCCAGAAGCTCCGCCAACCTGTACAACGTGTCCCTCATGGCGTCGCTCATCGCCGCCTACGGCGAGGAGCGGGCGCAGCGGTGGGCCAACGGCATGGCCGCCAACCTGGCGCGGGAGCCCAGGGGCGGGGACCGGGACCAGGCCATGGGCGTCGCCGCCGGCGAGGCGGACGTGGCCCTCGTGAACAGCTATTACCTGGCCCGCATGCTCGACTCGACGGATGCGGACGAGGTCGCCGCCGCCAGGGCGCTGGGCGTTTTCTTTCCCGATCAGGACGAGGCGGGCGCCCACGTCAACATCTGCGGCATCGGCGTGGTCAAGGGGAGCGAAAACGCGGAAAACGCCGTGAAACTGGCGGAGTTCCTCCTCTCGCCGCCGGCGCAGGAAATGCTGTCGGAGGGAAACGGAGAATTCCCGGTGAACCCGAAGGCGAAGAAGGCCCCGCCGCTGCGAGGCTGGGGCGATTTCAAGGCGCAATCGATCGACTTCGCCGCGCTCCGGCTTTTCAGGGACGAGGCCAAGGTTTTGCTGGAGATGTCCGGCTGGAAGTAGGCTGTTTCCGCAATTTCGGGCCGCGCCCGGCATGGACGCCCTAATACTCGATCCCCGGCTCGGCGGCGATTCCGGCGTCGTAGGCGTGTTTCACCGAGGCGATGTCGCTGACCGTGTCGGCGCGGTCGATGATCCCCGGCGTCGCGCCGCGCCCGGTGAGGATGACGGCCTGTTCCGGGCGCAACGCGGAGAGAAAGGCGAGGACATCCCCCTCCGCGATCATCCGGCGCGCGACAACGCCGAGGATCTCGTCGAGGACGATCAAGTCGAAATCGCCGGCGGCGGCGGAAGCGCGCCCGAACAGCTCGCGCGCGGCGGCGGCGTGCGCGGGAAAGCGCGGGTCGTCCGGCGGCGGCGTCATCCCCTTGTCGCCGGAAACGACGGTGAGGTTCGGGAGTGCGGAAAGGATCGCCATTTCCCCGCTCGGCGCCGTTTTGGCGAAGCGGACGAGACGCGCTTTTTGCCCGGGCCCGAGGGCGCGAAGCAGGATGCCGGCGGCGGCGGTCGTCTTGCCCTTGCCCTCGCCGGTGACGACCAGAACCCTGGCGCGCCCGCGTTTCGCCGACGTCATTTCCCGCCATTCCGGAAGGCCGCGCCCGGCTCCATGGGAAGCGCGCCGACAGCCGTCATGCGGCCGACGAAGCCGTCCCCGACATCCCCGATCGGGCGCGGCGCGATCGGGATCGACTTCCCGAGATGCACAGCGGGCGTTTGGACTCTTCGTGAATGGTTCAAAATATGTCACCGCCGGCGATGGTCGTCCTTGTCGTCGTCGAGGAGGCCGCCGATAAGCCCGCCGATGATGGCGCCGATGGCTTCGCCCTTGGACGGGCCGCGGTCATGCGAAGGCGGCGGCCTGTGGCCGGGCCCGGGACGCGGCGGCGGGGGCGGCGGCGGAACGGGACGCGGGGGCGGGGGACGATGCGGGGGCGGCGGAGGCGGGTTATGGCCGGGACGGACGGCGTAGCCGAACAACTGCGCCGTATTCCTTCTCCCGCCGTTGTCGACCGTGCCGAACAGTCCGACCTGGTTCCGGTTTTTCCTCGTCTCGAGCTGGAGGGTCGTGGTGCGCCCCTCGCGGATGTTGATCTCGAGCGAACCGCCGTCGCCGTGGATGCGCCAGTCGTCGTCGTCGTCGAAGACAAGGGTGATGCCGGAATTGCCGGGCACGAAGATGTCGCCGCGGGAACGATGCTGCAGCTCCAGGCGGTTGCGGCGATGATCGACGTCGATTGCGTATCCCCGGTCGTCGCGGTTGACGATTTCGAGGCGCGACTCCCGCCGGCCGGGGCGATGCGGCCTTCGGCGCTGATCGGGCGGGCGGTTGATCCGGAATTGTCCGGCCGCCGCGACGCCCGCCGCGGCGGCGCAGAACAGCAGCGCCAGGCAGATGCATTTTTTCATATGTCTCTCCATGTGGACTTTTGGAGGAAGCCAGACAACCAACCCGCCGCCTGGCCCTCTCCAACGCTTCCCGGGGTTCCATGCCGCGCCGGGAATGAATGCATGGCCGACGGCATCGCCGACCCGACGAAAAACCGGCCCATCGCCCCGCAAGCGGCGCCGCCTTCGGGGGGACCCGGGCGGCGGCTGGTCCGATTTTGTCCGGAAGTCCGCAGTATATCGCCCGGATCCGCGAAATTACACGTAAAAAAAGAAATCCGCCCCGCCTCCCCGGGTATTTTCGCATGCGGGCGACGCCGGCAACCGGTCCGGCGCCGCCGCCAATGACGATGACGATCGCAGCCCGCCCGGGCGGATTGCCCGTGATTCTCCCCCGGCGCGGCGCGTTCGCGGACAGTCAGGCCGCTCGCGGTCCGGAGCCGCGAGATTCCCCCGACCGCGCCCGGCGGAACGGATCAGGCGAATTCGCTGCCCTGTTCGCCAAGGGTGTTCGTCTCGCTCGGCGGCATGGGAACGAGCCGCTTCGAGGAAAACCTGCCGGAACCGGAGGTCGACTGGTCGCGGGCGTTCCCGACGTTCGTCTGCGAGGGGCTGCGCTTGTCGAGCGGGATGTAGTTCCGGAGCGCCGGGCCGACGTAGATCTGCCGCGGCCGGGCGATGCGCGAATTTTCGCTGTGGCGCATTTCCCGCCAGTTGGCGAGCCACCCCGGGGTGCGGCCGATCGCGAACAGCACGGTGAACATGTCGTAGGGGATGCCCGCAGCCTTGAGGATCAGCCCCGAGTAGAAATCGACGTTCGGATACAGGTTCCGGGACAGGAAATACTCGTCCTTGAGCGCGGCCTCCTCGAGACGCAGCGCGATGTCGAACATGGGATTGCCCATGCCGGGCTTCGACAGCAGCTTGTGGCACAGGCTCTTGAGGATCATGGCGCGCGGGTCGAAAGTCTTGTAGACCCGGTGACCGAAGCCCATGAGCCGCACCTTCTTGTTTTTCGCCTCCTCGATGAAGCGGCGGCCGTCGTCGCCGGAGTCGAGGATGGAGGCGAGCATGGAGATCACCTCCTGATTGGCGCCGCCGTGGCGCTTGCCCCACAGGGCGGCGATGCCGGAGGAAATGACGGCGTAGACGTTGGCCAGGCTCGACCCCACCATCCGCACCGTCGACGTCGAGCAGTTCTGCTCGTGGTCGGCGTGAAGGATGAGGAAAGTGTCGATCGCCTTCACGACGTCGGGGTCCTGCTGGTAGTTGGACACCGGCGACGAGAACATCATGTTGAGGAAGTTCTCGACGAAACGCAGGCGGTGCGACGGATAGACCGCCGGTTCGCCGATGAACTTCTTGTACGAGAAGGCGGCGATGGTGCGCACCTGCGAGACGAGGTTGGCGATGACCTGCCCCTCCACCTCCTCGTCCATCTCGTCGGGCACGGGGTAGAAGGTCGCCAGGGACGCGACCATGGTGGTGAGGAGCCCCATCGGGTGGGCGTAGTTGGGGAAGGCGAGGAAGAAGTGGCGCATGTCCTCGTGGATCAGCGACGAGCTGTTCAGCAGCCCGGAAAAGCTGTCGAGCTGCTTGGGCGTCGGCAACTCGCCGTACGTGAGCAGATACGCCACCTCGACGAAGCGGCTGCGCGCCGCCAGTTCCTCGATGGGATAGCCGCGATAGCGCAGAATCCCCCTCTCGCCGTCGAGGTAGGTGATGGCGCTTTTGCACGAACCGGTGTTGGCGTAGCCTTCGTCAAGCGTGACCATGCCGGTCCGGGCGCGGAATTTCCCCATGTCGACGCCCTTTTCGCCTTCGGTTCCTATCGCCACGTCGAGTTCCGTTTCGACGCCGCCGTAATTGAGAGTGGCCTTGGTCATACGCTTCCCTTCTTCATGCCGGAGGCGGGACGCGCCGCCGCCGGGCGCGGCCCCCCGGACCGGGGACCGGCCCTTCCCGCGGCGTCCCGCCTCCGGGCGTTACATGATTTTCCGGAAAATCACCTTGTCGTCGCCGTCGGCGTAGAAGTCCGGCAGCCGCGCCGCCTCTTCGTAGCCGACGCCCCGGTAGAAGGCCCGGGTCGGTTCGTAATCGTCCTTCCCGGACGTCTCCACGTATATTCGCCTGCCGCCGGCGCCGCGCACCGATTCCTCGGCCCTGGACATGAGGACGCCGCCGAGCCCGCGGCCCTGGCGTTTTTTATCCACCACGATCCAGTACAGGTCGAAAGACCCCAGCGTGCACGGCGTCGGACCGTAACAGACGTAGCCGGCCAGGGACCCGTCCGCGGCGTCGGCGAACCAGAAGCGGTAGCCGGAGCCCTCGCCCTTCGCGAGGCGCTCCCCGACGAGCTCGACCGCGACCGGCGCCTCGTCGTCGCGGAACTTGCCCGACGCGCGCACGATCCGCTCCACCTCGGCGGGATCGCGTTCGGACGGCTCTTCCCTGAATCGGTAATTGTCGATCATGAAGTTCAAAACGCCCCTTGCGCGGAAATGCCGGGGGAATTATACGGTTCCGGCGGCGATCGCAAAGGAAATTCCCCGCGCGGGGGAGGCGCCCGCCATGTTCGGCGGGCATGTTCGGCGGGGCGGCATGTATGCCGACTCCCGTTGAATGGGCTTTCGGCGAAAACCGGCGAACCGCCGTTTGATTCCCCCCAGCGTTTCCCGGGGTCCATTCTACGCCGGGAATCACTCCAGCAGGACGGTTTGCTCGCCCATGACCGTCCCGGCGCGGAGGGCGCCGCGCAGCCACGCGGAATCGTAAACGCCATATGCGGCCGAACGCCCGTAAAGGCGCAGGATCCGGCCGTCCTCCAACTTCCACCAGCCGCCGCCGTCGACGCGCCAGCCGGACTCCGCCGGAGACATGCCCATGGCGCTTCCGAGCCGGCGGACGATGTCGGCGTGCTGCGTGTCGAGCGTGAAGTCGGAAAAGGCGGCAATGCCCTCGTCCGGGTCGTCCCGCCGGCGAAGCACGACGAACTTGCCGCCGGCGCGCGGACTGCGCGAAAAGTTCCTGACGATCACGGCCATGTCGCTTCCTCGCGTCAGTCCCGGGGCGGCCTGCCCCGATCGGCGAACCGGACGCCGAGCGCAGGCCGGATGCGGCAATGCCTCCGCCGGGCGCTGAAGGGGGGCGGGCGGAATGTCTCGGGGTGAAACGGCGAACCCGTCGCCGGAAAAGCGGCGCCCGACGGACGTTCCGGGCCGGCGCGAACCGCCGCCGCCGCTACCGGGACTGCACAGCGTCGCGCAGCGGGAAAAGGGACGGATCGAGATCGACCGCCGCCCAAAACGAGTCCGCGTCGAGCGCCTTCGCCTCGCTGGCGCGCGCGAGCGCGCCGCCGCTGTCGCCCTGCGCGAGTTCGATCGCCGCCGCATAGGCGAGACGCCGCGCCGCCCCGGCCTCCCGTTCACAGGGGATTTCGATTTCCCAGGCGCCGAAATCGCGCTTCGCCAGGTCCGGGCGGCCCATCCCGAGGGCGAACGAAACCGCCTGGCCGCGGTAATCCTCGTATTCCGGATCGAGGTTCGACGCCTCGACGGCGGCGTCGCGCGCCTCCGCGAAGCTGCCGGCGGCGGCGAGGTCGTCGGCGTATTCGGACCAGGCGGCGTCGTCCCAGGGCGTGAGTCCAAGAAGGGTGCGCAGATCGCCGGCCGCTCCGGCGGAATCGCCCGCCAACCGGCGCAAGTCGGCGCGGTAGCGGTACAGGCCGGCGACGCGTTCGCGCGACCGGCTCCGCAGGGACGCGAGCATGATCGCCGCCGAGGCGACGGACAGGCCCGCGCCGCCCCAGATCCACAGCCGGCCCTCGCCGCGCGGCGCGAACGCGGCTCCCCACAACAGGAGGGCGCCGAGCGCAAGCGCCGCCGGCGGAAGAAGCCGCCAGCCGTTCCCCGGCGGCCGCGCCGGGGGGGGCGCGCCCCCGGGCGGGGGCCCGGCCTCCGCGAGGAGGCGATCGACGCGGGCGAGCTCCTCCCGGCGGTATTCGGCGTCGTTTTCCGCCCGCGCCAGGTTCCTGAACTCGCGATCGACGGACAGGTACACGTACCTGACGAAAAGCGCCCCCGAAAGGGCCATGAAGCAAAGAAGCGCCGCTATGTGGTAGCCGATCATGACTGGAAAAACATCCCCCCGAAAAAATGCACCAGCAGCAGAACGCCGAGAACCAGCGCCGACACCCCGACCCACCACCAACCGCAGCGCTCGGGGGCGTTCGTCGCGGCGCGCCGGACCAGGGAGACGCGGCGCGACGAATCCGGGGACGGGGCCGGAACGGCGGCGAAGCGCCGCAACGATTCGGCCCGCCTCGGAGCCGGGACCTGACGCACCTGCCGCGCGAGCCCGCTCCATTCCTCGGCGTCGGCGATGTGGAACTTTTCCAGGCGCTGGGCGAGTTCGTCGGGATCGCGCGGCCGCCTGGCCGGATCGAGCGCCATCATGTCGCCGATGAGGTTGACGAATTTCGCCGAGAAGCCCGCCGTTCCCGGCGCCTCGAAGGAAGGCTCGGGGTTGTCCCGCCGGTAGGCGACGACAGCCTCCCAGTCGGCGATGTCGCCCGGATCGAAGGGGGGAACCCCGAACGAAAGATGATAGAAGGATGCGCCGAGGCTGTAGATGTCGGTGGCGGCGTTGACCAGTTCGGGCTGGGCGAGCTGCTCGGGAGCGGCGTACTCGGGGCCGCAGCGCACGAACCCGGGCCGCAGGCCGACGCGCGTCTCCTTCGGCCTGGCGACGCGCGGAACGCCGAGATTGGCGAGCTTGACGTCGCCCTGCGAGTCGAGAAGGAGGTTGCCGGGATTGAGGTCGCCGTGAAACACCGCCGCCTCCCAGGCGTGCCGGAGGGCGGACGTGGTTTGCCGGAGATGCAGGAGCGCCTTGTTCTCGCTCAGGGGCCCGTGCTTGACGAGCCGCAGGCCGAGGCTGCCGCCGGACATGTATTCGTGCGCGAAATAATAAAACCCGTTCGAGTCGCCGACGTCGATTCCCTGGACGATGTGCGGATGGTGAAAGCGGGACACGGCCTGCGCTTCGGCGATGTAGGCATTGACGAACACCGGATCCGTCGCGAGGCGGGGATGGAGAATTTT
>JAIRTL010000112.1 GCA_031254915.1 Planctomycetota bacterium | reverse complement strand
AGCCCTAACGTCGCCGAAAACCAAAGTGGATCTGGTATAAACTTGCGGGACCGCTTTTGAACGCGGCCCGGATCGGACCGCCTTCACACTGGAAAGAGAACGGAGAGAAACATGCTAGTCAGTCTTCAGGAAATGCTCGCGGACGCCAGGAAACACAACTACTGCATCGCCTCCATCAACACCCCGAACCAGATCTCCCTGCGGGCGATCCTGGCCGCGGCGGAAAAGACCAACATGCCCATCACCATCAACCACGCCCAGACCGAGGAGAACGTGGTGCCCATCGAGATCGCCGTGCCGCTGATGCTCGAGTACGGCAAGGCCTCGAAGGCGGCAGTGTCGGTCCATGTCGACCACGGCTTCGAATTCAACCACTGCATGAAGGCGGTCCGCCTCGGGTGCACCTCCATCATGTATGACTGCTCCCGCTTTCCGATGGAGAAGAACATCGAGGAGGTGAAGCGCTTCATCGACATCGTCCACCCGTTAGGCATCGGCGTCGAGGCGGAGCTGGGCGACATGCCCAACAACATGCCCAGCGAAATCCACGGCCAGGAGACGAGCGACCTTTCCGACCTCAGCGTCTATTTCACCAAGCCGGACGAGGCCGAGGAGTTCTGCGAGCGCACCGGCGTCGACGTCCTCACCATTTCCTTCGGCTCGGTGCACGGCATGTACAAGGACGAACCGAACCTGAACGTCGACTTGGTCAAGGAGATTGACGGCCGCGCCCACGGCGTCGCCCTGGGCATGCACGGCGGCTCCGGCACCCCGTTCGGCCAAGTGCGGAAGGCCATCACGGCCGGCATCAGGAAGATCAACTACTTCACCGCCATCGACACCGCCCCGACCCCCGCCCTGGCGAAGACGATCATGGAGTCGAAGAACCCGGTGAATTTCTCCATCCTGGCCAACCAGGCGATGGAAATCATCTACGAGAAGACGGTCGAGGTCCTGAACGTCTTCAAAAACGGCGCGAACCGCTAGCCTCCGCGCGATTGTCTTTTTCCTGCGCACCCACAAAACCGGCAGGCCTTGTGGGTCGCGGTCAAGGAAAACGGCCCATAAAGGCGAAAAATGTATCTCGGCGTTGACATCGGTACCTCCGGCGTCAAGGCGTCCCTGGTCGACAGGGACGGCGACATCATCGCCTCGGCCTTCCGCAAATTCCGCATCCTCGGCCTGGAAAACAATTACCGGGAGCTCGATCCCTTCGCAATCGCGGACGGGGCCAAAAGCGCCGTCCGCGAGGCGGCGGCTGCCTCCGGTGGGCGCGGCATCGATCTGATCCTGGTCTCCGCCCTGGGCGAGGCCGTCATCCCCGTCGACGCCTCCGGCCGGCCGTTCGCCAACTGCATCATAGGCAGCGACCGCCGGGGTGGGGAGGAACTGGACGAAATCCGCTCGCTCGTCTCCGACGAAGAACTGACCGCCATCACCGGCCTCAACCTGAGCGTCATCTATTCCCTCAACAAGATCCTCCATCTCCGCAAACACCGTCCCGACATATACGCCAAGACCTGGAAATTCTTCCTGGTCACCGACTACTTCGCCCACCTCCTCACCGGCGAGGCGGTCATCGACTATTCCATGGCGTCCCGGACGCTGGCCTTCGACATCGGTCGCAAAGACTGGTCGACGGCGATTCTCTCCCCGGTCGGCGTCGATCCCGAGCTCTTTTCCCGCCCGGTGCTGGCGGGGACTGTCGCCGGAACCGTCCGATCGGACATCGCCCGGGAGCTCGGTCTGCCGGCCGGCACCAGGGTGGCCATAGGGACGCACGACCACATCTGCAACGCCCTGGGCGTCGGAGCGGTGCGGAGCGGCCACTGCTCCAACGCCGTCGGCACCACCGAAGGCATCACCGCCATCCTGGCCGAAACATTGCGGCCGGATCTCGTCGCCCGCCACAATATCTCCAGCGAGCCGTTCGTCGTCGACGACATGTACAACACCGTCGCCTGGCACAACACCGCCGGGGCGCTGATGAACTGGCTCCTGGACATCTGCCTGGGCCCGGGGCGGTCGGCGGAAGCGTCGCGGGGGCTTCTGGTGGCGCTCGACCGGGAGAGCCGGCACGAGCCGGGCCGCCTGCTGGCGCTGCCGCATTTCTCCGGCTCGACGGCCGGCTGCATGGACGACATGGCCAAGGGCGCGATTCTCGGCCTGACCCTGGGGACGTCGCGGGGCGACCTGTACAGGGGTCTCATCGAGGGCGCGTGCTACGAGTGCCGCGTCATCCTGGACGCCCTGCGCCGGTCGGACATCCCGGTGGAGCAGGTCTACATCAGTGGCGGCGGCAGCCGGTCTTCGTTCTGGGTGCGGGCGAAGGCGGACATTCTCGGCATGCCGCTGACCATGGCGCGGGTCGCCGATTCCGGCGCGCTGGGCGCGGCGGTGCTGGCCTCGGTCGTCTGCGGCCACCACCGAGACATCGAGGCGGCGGCGGCGGCTATCGTCCGGCCGGGCGTCGTCGTCGAGCCCGTCGCCGCCAACGTCCCGATATACGAGGAACGCTATCGCGAATATGTGGAACTGTACGGAAAAACCCGCGCCGCCAGCCATCTGCTGTGAATGGGCTGGTTGTAGGGAGTTTGCGGCATAAAAAGCGTTGAATGGATAAAGACGATGCCGTTATCCGAAGCGGTTCGGGAAAAAGGGTTTTTCGGTAATCAAAATATTGTGTCCCGACCGAAGGACAGCCGGTG
>JAIRTL010000027.1 GCA_031254915.1 Planctomycetota bacterium | reverse complement strand
GTTCGCCTCCCAACGGCGGATGGAAGACCAGGCACAGCGGGACATACTGCAACGCCCGGTAGAAGACGGTCTTGGAGACGATGGAGCGGACGGCGTCACGGCAGACTCTGGCGCCATCCACATTGCGTCCGGTCTTCTTGTGGATGGTGTCGTCGATGGCTGGACCCTTTATCAACTCAACTCAACTCGAATGACTCCAATGACAAATTCTTTAAAAGTCCACTATTGGCTTTGCTCCTCTCCGGCAAGGTTTTCGTTGTCAGGTCCCGGCTTTGCGACAAGGAAAAAGAAAACGAAGAACACAATCGCCGTGGCGGTGAAGGCGGCGAAGGGGTTGAGCGTTACGCCGCCGACGATGATGCCCACGCCCGCGCAGATCGCGACGAACAACGCGTACGGGAACTGCGTGCCGACGTGTTCGAGATGCGGACAACCGCCACCCGCCGACGAAAGGATGGTGGTGTCGGAAATCGGGCTGGAATGGTCGCCGAAAACGCCTCCCGACAGCACCGCCGCCGTACTGATAAGCGCCAGCTGCATGACGGATTCACCGGCAAGGCCGTGCGATTTCGCCAGGGATATCGCGGTCGGGAGGGTGATCGGGATCATGATGGCGAAGGTGCCCCAACTCGTGCCGGTGGAGAAGGAGATGAAGCAGGACAACAGGAAGACGGTGAGCGGCAACAGCCACATCGGAAACGAATTGTCGGAGAGAAGCTGGTTGATGTAGCTCGGCAGCCCGAGTCCGCCATCGGCGACCGGCTGGTTGATGATGTGGCCGATCGTCCAGGCGAGCATGAGGATGGCAAGGGCGGGGACCATGGACTTGATGCCGTCGATGATGGAATCGCTCGCCATCTTGATTGTGAGGATCCTGCGGCCGAGAAAATACAGGTACGAGACGATGAGCGAGAAGATAATGCCGTAAAACAGCGCCTTGCTCGCATCCGCATTCCGGAAGGCGTCGATCAAGGTGGATGTTCCGCCTTCCTCCAGCGAGATATACGTCGACATCGGGAAGGCGATGACGCAGGCGGCGATCAGCACCGCCATGGGGATGACCATGTCGTACCAAACCGCGCCTTTCGCCTCCTCGTGCGCCTCCAGTTGCCCGGGGGCGGGGCCGTACTTTTTCTCGTTGAACAGCAGGCCGTTCTTGACGAGATCCTCGCTCGTCGCCATCGGCCCGAAGTCGCGGTTCGTCAGCGAGACGATCACGACCATGACGAGCGCGAAAAGGGCATAAAGGTTGTATGGAATCAGGTTGACGAAAAACGACATCTCGCCGATGTCCAGTTCCTCGAATCCCGACGAGGCGCGGATCTGCGAAATGACCGTCACGACCCAACTGGAAACAGGCGCTATTATGCACACCGGAGCCGCCGTCGAGTCGAGGATGTATGAGAGCTTCGCCCTCGATACGTGGTTCCGGTCGGTGATCGGTCGCATGACGGAGCCGATAGCAAGGGAGTTGAAATAATCGTCGATGAAAACGATCATTCCAAACAGCCATGAAAACAACTGCGCGCTTCTGCGGCCACGTATGAATCCGGCCGTCCATTGACCGAACGCGCGCGCCGAACCGGCCCGGGTGAGCATGCCGACAAGCCCTCCCAATAAACCACAGAACAGGAATATCCGGATGTTCCATCCGTCGGCGACTTTGTCGGCGAGGAGGTCCGTGACATGGATAAGCGCGGCGAACGGGTTTCCTCCCGCCCAGATCAGCGCGCCCGAGGCGATGCCGAGAAATACCGAAAAGATGACGTCCTTGGTGACGAGCGCGAGGATGATGGCGAGGAGCGGCGGCACGAAACCGAGGTAACCGAAATGCTTGACGACTTCCTGGGCGGCTTCTTCCATGCTTTCCCCTTTGCGGGTCTGGCGCCTCTCGCAGAATCATTCCCGCGGCGCGGAGAGAGAGGGCGCGGTCCAATATACGAGGAAACGGTTTGGCGCGTTGCCGTTACAATAATCCGCTTTTGCGGGTTGTCAACCGCATTTCACCCGGAAGAGCATTATTTCGAAAACGGTTGAATGGGTTCGGCGTCATTGCGGACAACCGGTTCGAAAACGTCGTAAAAATGCCGGCGCTTCGGATGCAAAATCGGCGGCGCCGTCACTGTGAAAAGCGCCGCAAGGATGTGCAAGTATACTGGGCACGGCCCGAAATTGTGAAAACGGGGGATGGGAGTTGCCCTGTTCCACGTCTGTTTGCCTTGGCCATTTCATGGCCGCGTACAGTTGAAGGAATCACAGCTCCGGACCGTGGACGGGTATATCAAGAAATTGTCTGGATGGCGAAGACCGCCTGGCAGCCTATTCGCCTTGAATCCGTTCGCCCGTCGATTTGTCGAAAATATGGGTTTTCGACTCCCTGAAGATGATCTTGATGCCGACTCCCGGCTTGTAGCGTTTCTCATTATCAGTTATGAGGGTGAGATAGTCTTCCGGGCCGACCTCGATAGAGATGCGTTTTTCGTCGCCGAGATTCTCGAATACCGCCACCTTGGCGTCAGTAGCGGCCGGATTGTCGGGTTCGATTAGGACATCCGTCGGGCGGACGCCCAGGACCACCATGTCGCCGGGAAACACGGCCTTCCCGTATTTGTCCGGGACCCGCACCTTGATTCCCCTTTCGGCGAAATGGAAATACCGTTCCCTGGCATTGCCGATGATTCCAACCTTGAACAGGTTCATCGGCGGCTCGCCGATAAAACCGGCGACGAATACGTTCACCGGGTTGTCGTACACTTCGAGCGGCGTGCCGA
Source organism: Planctomycetota bacterium (assembly GCA_031254915.1). Classification (GTDB taxonomy): domain Bacteria; phylum Planctomycetota; class SZUA-567; order SZUA-567; family SZUA-567; genus JAIRTL01. Next base: position 21,278 of record JAIRTL010000027.1, on the reverse strand, counting down.
ATTGTTGCAGCCGGCCGTCCTTCATGATCGCGATGCGATCGGACAGGCTCATCGCTTCGAGCTGGTCATGGGTGACGAGGATGGTGGTGCAGTTGATCTGCTTGTGAATGCGCTTGATTTCCGTTCGGAGAATCTGGCGCATCTTTCCGTCGAGGTGGGAAAGGGGTTCGTCGAGAAGGAGCACTGAAGGACTGCGCACCAGGGCGCGGGCGATGTTCACGCGCTGCTTCTGGCCGCCGGACAATCCTGCCGGTTTGGCGTCGAGAAGATCCTCCACCTTCATCAATGGGGCGATTTCCATAACTTTCCGCCGAATTTCCTCGTCCGGCAATCCCTTGGCTCGAAGGTTGAAGGCGATGTTTTCGAAAACATTGAGCGGCGGATAAAGCGCGTAATCCTCGAAGGCGAGACCGATGTCGCGGTCCTTCGGATGAAGGTTGTTCACCATCCGACCGCCGATGAGGATTTCGCCGCGCGTGATCTCCTCGAGGCCCGCCACCATGCGCAGGCTGGTTGTTTTGCCGCAGCCCGATGGACCGAGGATGCCAATGAATTCGCCGTCCGGACATTCAAGCGAGAAATCGTTCACTGCATACTGGTTGTCGATTTGAGCGGCCACCCGCCGCACGGTGGCGTCGACGCTTTTGTCCGCGTCGAGCGCGACCGTCTTGTCGGCGTCGAAGACCTGTTGCGCCTTGGTGCGTCCGTATTGTTTGAAGACGTTCTTGAAGGTCAAACCGGCCATCAGTTGTTCTCCCCGAGGAAATGCCTCTGGTCGTGACGCGCAAGAAACACACCGTCCGATTTGCGGAAAAAGAGCATCGCGCCCGGATCGGGCCTGATGAAGACGGGGGAGTCCAGTTCGACATCGAGATCGTTGGGCGCGACAGCCTGATAGGTGGTATCGTCGATCTTGATGGTGAGGATCGATTTGTTGCCGATCGGTTCAAGATTGTACACCGTGCCCGGCATATAGCCGTCGGCGGGATCGAAGCGGTACGAAAGGTTGATGCCGCGAATGCCCATGCGAACGTTTCTTTCGCCGTCGAGCGTCGGCGCGACGTCGTCTGGAATGGGGAAAAGCCGGCGTTCGCCGCCGCTGGCGATGGCGATGGCCGGCTTGCCGCCGCTTCCGGACGTCACCTGGGCGTCGACAATATTGATTTCCGGCTCGCCGACCAGACGCGCGACGAACTCGCTCACCGGCGTGTAATAAATCTCGTCGCCGGTTCCGATCTGCTCGAAGCGTCCGTTGTTGAGGATGGCGATACGGTCGCCGAGGGAAAGCGCTTCCATGTAGTCGTGAGTGACGTAGATGGTGGTGGTGTCGAATTGGCTTTGCATCGCCTTGAGCTCGGTCCGCATCAAGTGGCGAAGCTTCGCGTCAAGGTGCGCAAGCGGCTCGTCCATCAGGAAGACGGTGGGCTTCCTCACCAGACAGCGGCCGAGCGCCGTACGCTGCCTCTGACCGTTCGAGAGCTGCGACGGCAGGCGGTTGAGGAGCGCGTCAATGCCCATGAGATCGGCGACGCGGGCGACCTCGCGGGTAATGTGCTCTTCGTCGCGGCGGTGGAGGGGACTGCGCATCGGGCTGGCGATGTTGTCGAACACTGTCATATGCGGATAGAGGGCGTAGTTCTCGAAGACCATGGAGACGTTTCGTTCCGACGGATCAACGAGATTGACGATCCGGTCGTCGATTCGGACAAGACCACGATCGGGGAATTCGACGCCGGCGATGGTCTTGAGCATGGTGGTCTTTCCCGCGCCGGCCGGGCCGAATAGAACGAAAAATTCCTTGTCGTGGACGTCGAGGTCGATGTCGTTGAGCGCCGTTGTGGAGCCAAACGTCTTCGTGACATGTTCCAGCGTGATGCGAGCCATGACAACTCCCGGATTCTGAAAGTGAGAAGTTGAAAGCTTTCGGCAGACACCGCATGCTTCGCGCTTCTTGCTTCCAGCTTCATATTTCTGGCTTATCCCTTGACCGCCCCGAAGCTCAAGCCGCGCACCAGGTGCTTCTGGATGACGAGCGCGAGGACGACCTCGGGAAGGGCCGTAACCGTCGCAGCCACCGCCATCTGGCCGTAGCGAATGGTATCCGTGCCTATGTATCTGAGCGCCTCGACCGTCACCGGGATGATCTTGATGCCGGAGAGGAGCAGGGGGAAGGTAAAGCTGTTCCAGGCGAAAATGAAGGAGAGGAGCGCTGCCGCGACCAGGCCGGGACGGATGAGGGGAAGAAGGATTTTCCAGAAGATCTGGTGCCACTTGTATCCGTCCAACTGCGCCGCCTGCTCGACCTCGACGGGAATGTCCTCGAAATAGCCGCGCAGCACCCAGACGAGAAGCGGCATGGTGATGAGCTGATACACCCAGATCAAGCCGAGGTAGGTGTCGTAGAGGCCGATACGGTTATAGATGATGATCAGGGGAAGCACAACCAGCATTTCCGGGGCGAATTTGAACGAAAGGATCTGGAACGCGAGGTCCTCCTTGCCCGGGAAGTTAAATCGCGCCAGCGCGTATGCCGCCGGCACGCCCACCAGGGTGGAGAGAATAACCGCGCCGCCGGAGACGATGAGGTTGTCCAGGAAGCAGCGGAAATAGTTCGTGTGCAGGAGCACGTTGATGTAGTTGTCCAACGTCGGGGTGAAGATGAAAGTCGTCGAGAACATCTCCGCGTCGCTCTTGAAGGAGAGCAGCACCATCCAGAACAGCGGAAACAGGGCGAACAGCGCCCAGAAGACGAGAAAGAGGTTGCGGAAGAAAAAGGAGACGGCAGATTCGCGCATCGGAAATTCCTCGCTATCGGTGATTTTCTCTTAACGATCCCGGTTGTCGGGCGATCCCAATCGCCGGTCGAAGTCCGGGCCGGCGCATGACCGGAGGGTCTACCGGCCGGCGGCCTGTTTTTGCACCTTCAGCCAGCGGCGCACCAGGATCTGACTGACGATGAAGATCACGACCCACAGGAAAAGAACATAGGGAATCATTTGCCCGAACCGGTATTGCGTGAACCCCCTGATGTACGCGGAGACGGATAGGTTCATGAGCGTGTCGCCGGGGCCGCCGCGGGTAAGGGAAAAGATGATGGCGTATTCCTGCATCGCGGCCATGAGCCGGAAGATAAGCGCGATATAGAGAAACGGCTTCAACATCGGAAGCGTGAGATTTTTGAATGTGAACCAGTCGGAGGCGCCATCCACCTTTGCGGCTTCGAACGGGGATTTTGGAAGCGAATTGATGCCGGCGACGACCAGAATGAAGATGAAAGGCGTGTAGACCCAGACATCGATCAAAATGGCTGTGAACATGGCGGTTTTCGCGGATGACGCCCAGGGGAAATTGTAGATGCCGAAAATGTTCAGCAATTTTTCGATGATGCCGATGGAATTGCTGGTCATGAGCTGCCAGATGATGACGGCCACGACGGGCGCGATCATCAGCGGGAAAACCAGGGACACTTTGAGAAGTCGCGTAAACCACGAATCGCGTCGCGTGATGAGGAGCGCGACCCCGAGACCGAGGGCCATCTCCAGTCCGGTCGCGATGATCGCGTACTGCAGGGTGACGCGGACCGCGTGCCAGAAGGCGCGGTCGCTGAACATGCGGATCCAGTTGTTGAACCAGATGAAGCGCATGGTATGCGGCCGTTGCAGGTTCAGACTGGTCAGCGAATAGTAGATTGCGGTGATGAAGGGATAGAGAATGCCGATGGTAAGGGCCAGCGCCGGCAGAATGATCAGGTACGGCCTCAGACGCAGCCACAAGGGTCTGCGATTATATACGCTCATGTCAACGTCGTTGGTGCTCAACGCTTTCCCTCCGATTGGATGGTTTCTCTTCTGGATCCCTATTTCGATCCGGGCGGCGGGGAGGAACGCAACTCGTTCCCGTTCCTCCCCGCTTGCTCCGTCGCAAACGTCTTGTTAACTCTATCGGCCGTTACGCCGGCCGTGCCCAGGAAAACGCTGTGTTCCGGGCGTGTTATGAGCCCATTTCCTCGTCATACTCGCGGAGCATGCCGTCGATTTCCTCTTTCAACCTGTCGAGGCCTTCCTGGATCGTCGGGTACTTTCCAGAGTAGAGGTCCTGGATGGTGGACTGCCAGGCGGTGTAGATTTCGCCGAACATCGGGTGCGGGGTCTCGAGCGAGGTCGCCTTCGGTATGCTGATCGCCAACGCTTCGCTGAAGCCCTGGTGGCCGGCGATGATTTCCTGGAATTTCGGGTTGTCGAACACGGACTTGCGCGGCGGGTCAATGGAGCTCCACACGGTGGAGGACCAAGTCTGGTATTCGGGGCCGGTGAAGTACTGCACAAACAGCCAGGCGGCATCCTTGTTGCGGGAGTTGGCGCTTACGCCAAGACCCCAGTTGATGAGGTTGCACTGCCAGTTGTCGTCGCCCTTGAGGGACGGGACGGGCGCGAACGCGAGTTTGCCCGATTCCTGGGTGCGGCCGGGGAAGTTGGTGGGATAGCCGAGGTTGTCGGCGTCATAGAGGAACGCGGCCTTGCGCGCGCCGAAGTCAGCGCCGGACTGGGCCCAGGTCTGGGTAAGGTAGTTGTTGGGGCCGCCAGCCTTGAGGCACTTGATCCAGTATTCGTGCGCCGCGACCGATTCGGGGGAGTTGACCTTGGAGACGAGCTTGCCGTCCTCGAACACCATGTCCTTGGCGCCGAAGTTGCGGAAGGTGGTGATGAAGCCCTGGACGATCGCATTCCAGTGACGGACGCCGCGAACGGCCATGGCGTAGGTGCCGGGACCTTCGAATTCGTTGAGTTTGACGCAGAGTTCATACAGTTCGTCGAGGGTCTTCGGGGGCTTGAGGCCGAACTTGGCGAAGACTTCGGTGTTGTACATGAAGCCGTTGTATTCGAAGCCAACGGGCATGATCCACTGGTTGCCGGTACCGACCGCCTCGCCCGGCACGCAGGACCAGCGGTTGAGGTTGCGCAGGGCGGGGAAGAAGTCTTCGAAGTCGTATTCGGGATTGTAGATGCCGGGCTTGTTGATGAAGTTGTCGAGCGGTTCGAGGAAGCCGGCGCCCGCGTACTGCCAGATGTTGAAGTTCGGGATCATGATGACGTCAAGTTCGGAGCTGCCGCTGGAAAGGGACGTCGTGAGCTTGTCGAACAGATTTTCTTCCGGCATGATTGAATAATCGACCTTGATGCCGGTCAGCGCCTCGAATTCGGGCAGTTTCTTCATCATGCCTTCGGCGTAGGTGTGCTGCACGAAGATGATCTTGATTTCTTTGCCGGCCTGCTGCTTCCAGTTGTATTCGCCGGCCACCGCGGCGGAGCACGCGAGCGCGACGAGCGCCACCGTTGCCAAAAGTCTCTTCATTTCGTTCCTCCTAGCCAAAAAAGATCATACTGACCACTATCAATCCTAATACTTGCCTTTCCTCCTATAGGCGGCCCTCCTTCCTGAATGCTGTCCACTGAATATCGTCCGGACGGCCTTCCGCCGCCGCGATTCGATCACGGAATCAACAAGACCTTGATGGATTCATCGCCCTTGGCCGCGAGGTCGAAACCGTCCCCCCACTTTTCAAGCGGCAGGCGATGGGTGATGATTTTGTCCGCCTTGATCCGGCCGTCGTTGAGGAAGCGGATGGCGGAGGTGTAGCTGTCCCATGGACTGAGATGGCCGCCGAGAATGTTGATCTCTTTGCCGTCGCCGATGACGCTCCAGTCGGTGGTGACGTTTTCGCCGAAGACGCTGTATTCGACGTACCGCCCCTGCTTGCGGATGATGTCAAGCCCCTGCTGCACGCCTTTCGGGTGGCCGCTGGCGTGGACATAGACGTCGACGCCGTAGCCGGCGGTGAGCTTGGCGATCTCGGCCCGGACGTCGACCTCCGAGGGGTTGAGGCAGACGGTGGCGCCGAGTTCGGCCGCAAGTTTGAGGCGCTTATCCTGCAGATCGATGGCGATGAGTTCCTTCGGATTCTTGAGTGCGCAGGCCTGAAGCATGCCCATGCCCACGGGACCGAGGCCGGCGACCGCGACCACGTCGAAGAACTGGATGTCGCCGCGTTCGACGCCGTGAATGGCGCAACCGAGCGGTTCGATGTACGCGGCGACGTCGAGATTGAAGGATTCCGGAAATTTGTGAACCCGGGAATTGATCGGCAGGCGGGCGTATTCGGCCATGCCGCCCTCGGCCGTTCCCTGGCGGAAGCCGTAGATGTCGTGAACGCCGCAGAGGTAATAATAGCCCGTTTCGCAGTATCTGCATTTGCCGCAGGGGATGATCTGCTCCGGAACGACATGGTCGCCAAGGCCGACCTTGTGCTTCTCCGCCGCCTTCGGGCCGATCGCGACAACCTTGCCGAAGAATTCATGGCCGGCGATCACCGGTTCGCGGATGTACTTCGGATAATCGGGGCCGCCCCAGATGTACGGGCTGCCGTGCCAACACTTGACGTCGCTGCCGCAGATGCCGGCGCCAAGCACCTTGATGAGGACGTCGTCGTCGCCGACGGCGGGGACTGGGATGTCTTCGTAACGGTAATCGTTTGGAGCGCGGACGACCACGGCCTTCATGGCCGACGGAATATCCCCGAGCTTTTCAATCGCTGCCATCGTTTCTCCTATGAAAGATGCCAACCACTCGTCACTTCTGCCGGATCAGTCGGCGTCCGGTATCGAAATCGGTAATAATCACCTTCGCCAGGCGGCCACGCGCGACGCCCAGCAGCGCGGCATACTTGTTTGGACCGCCGGCCACGGCGACAAGCCTTTGTGTGCGGCGGAGATCCGTCATCGTCGGTCCCACGATTCTGGCATCGAGTCCGCTGCGCACATGCTTGCCCTCGTGGTCGAAAAAAATCGCGTTGATGTCGCCGACAGCGCCCTTGGCGCGCAACTCCGCCTCGAGTTCCCCGGACACAGCCCCCGAGCGAAGCAGGCTCGACTCTCCGCTCATCGATCCGACGCCGGCAAGGAACAGCGACGTCTGGCGGAATTCCTCGAGCGTTTCCAGGACCATGTCTTCGCGGAGAAATTCCTTCGCCGCCTTCGGATTTGCCGCAACCACGGGCGCCAACAGAAAATACAGCCTCGCATCGAAGATCTTGGCGAGCCGTTGGGCGATCTCGAGGGAATGGAATTCGAGTTTTACTTCGCCCAACGCGCCAATGCTTTGGATAATCTTGACGTTCCGGAACTTCTTGTACGATGCGTTCATCGAACGCGAAATCGCTCCGGTCATTTTGAGAAGGACATTGCTCCAGGTGATGGCGATCGACATGTCGTCGGCCATGACGTTCATGAGGTAGTCGGCCGCAGCTTCACCAAGAGCCTGTTCCAGAGATTTCGTACCTGCGCCCCTGATGTCGACGACGGCAAACTCCTCGACGCCGAATTTGTCCTCCAGTTCACTCTCGAGTTCAGTATGAATGTTGTCGGGAACCCGGATCCGCACCTCCACCATCGCCCGGTAGCGTTCATCGGCGAGAATGCGCTGAACGCGCTGCCGGGAAATATTGCAGCGCTGCGCGATCTTCGCCTGCGAATAGTTCCTGACGTAATAATCGTGGAAAATCTTCGCGAGGAGCCGGTCCACCATGATCTCGCTCAAATGCGGGAAAAGCGCCGGCTCGCGTATTTTTTGGTTCGCCCGATTCCGTCTCGCAGCCTCCGGCTTGGACACGCCGAACAATATGAGCATGGGCGAGAGAGGAAGCCGACATTTCCGGGATACGTCGCGGTACGCGAAAACGCTTTTCTGAAGGCAAAATGGAAAACAATACAATCCCGATGTCCCAACAGCGGGAACGATCTCGCGGGATGAGGCTGTTTTGCTGTTGGGCAAATTGCTTAAGGATAAATCTTCTGCCCATCATACGCATATGACCCCTTCTTGTCAATCCCGCACGGCAAAAAAAGAGGGAAAATTCTACGCCGCCTCGCTATCTTCGGCCGGTCGGCACGATGCCTTCGCAGTCGGAACCGGATGTCGGGAGCCGGATTTTGCGATCAGGACAAGGGCTTGATTTTTTCGTAGCCAAGCACGTATTTTTCGTACGCCTCGCGATATTGATCGAAATGCCCTTGAGGCTGTATTGTTTCGGCGTCCCTGACCATATGCTTGGCTGCTTCCATCAGGTCCGGGTAGCGACCCGCCGCCACAGCGCCGCCCATCGAGCAGCCAAGCGCGCATGCCTCGGCGGTTTGCGTAACGACAATAGGCTGCTCGAGAACGTCGGCATGGATCTGCATCCACAGCCGGTTGCGGGAGCCGCCGCCGCCGCCGGCTATACGGCGCGTCGACATGCCGTTGGCGCGCATGATTTCGAAAATTTGGCGCGCGCCGAAGGCAGTCGCCTCAAGGATGGCCCGATAAAGGTGTTCAGGGCGATGCTCAAGCGATAACCCCCAAATCGCGCCCCTGACGGTGGGATCGTTATGCGGCGTGCGGTTTCCACGCCAATAATCGAGGACATGAATGCCGCCGGAACCGGGGGGGAGGGCTTCGGCGGCTTGCCTTACCAGATCGAAGCCGTTGTCGCCGGCGTTTCTCGCATAGTCTTCGAACAGTATCCGCCGGAGCCATTCGATGACGGAGCCGGACGACACCAGACCGACGTCGTAGACGTAATAATCGGGGAAGACGCCGCCGGGATACGGACCCCAGAACCCCTCAACCCGCGACGGCGCATCATGAAAGAACAGGAAGCAGGTGGAGGTTCCGAACGTCGCGGCGATATCGCCCGGGCGCAGAACGCCGAGGCCGATCATCGCGGCGGGTCCGTCGTTGCCGGCATTGACGACGGGAATGCCCTCGGGCAGACCGAATTCGGCGGCGGCTTTCCCGCTGACGAAGCCGGCTGGTTCCCAGCAACGCTTCACCGCGGTCGGCCATTTGCCCACGAGGTCGGCAAGACCGATCGAATCGAGAAGCCGGTTCGGCCAGCCGCCTTCCGACTCGACATAATGCCGTTTATGCACCGCGTTTGAATAGCTGCTGGCGAGTTCTCCGGTCAGGTGATGAAGAAGAAAGTCGGGCGGTTCAAGGAATTTCCAGGTTTTGGCGTAGATGTCCGGCAGGTTGTTTTTTATCCAGAGGATTTTCGATATCACCCATTCGGATGACGTCTGGCCGCCGGCCCATTCGAGAACCTTGTCGCCGGTCGCGTTTATGGCGTCCATTTCCCGGTGGCTTCGCGTATCCATCCAAAGGAGCGAGCGGGTCAAGGGAGAGCCGTCTTGGTCAACCGGAACCACGGTGCCGGAAGTTCCGTCAAGGCCGATCGCGCGGATGGACTCGCGAGGGATGCCGGCCGTGTCCATGCATTCCCTGAGCGTCGCGGCCATGCCGGTCCGCCAGCCGTCGGCATCCTGCTCGGCGCCGCCTCCGGCGATGTACCGGTTGTAGAGGTCCCTGCGCGCCTCGGCGAGTCGCCCGCCGGCCGCGTCGTACATGACGCTCCGAATGCTTCCAGTCCCCACGTCCACGCCGACAAACACATCGTCCATGGATTTCCCCCTCCCCTGCATCGTTTATGCGAGGATTCGTCTCCGGCCTGGTTGCGGCGTTGCCATCTCCTGCGCGCGCGGCCACGCTCAATGCGTTCTTTTTGGTCGGCGGCGCCGTCTATTTTCCATTCCTTGCGGCCTCGAGCAATGCGGCTGCGGTGAATTCGTCGGTGATGAGGCCACTGAGCCACCCGGTCCTGAGCGCCCCGAGAATGGCGGATACCTTCTCTATCCCGCCCGCGAAGCCGATCGCTTTCGACTTGAGGGGCATCGGGACGGAGATGAACAGTTGGTTGAAGTTCTTCTCGATTATCTCGCCATCGATGGTGAAAAATCGGCCCAGAACCTCGCCGATAGCCCCCGCCCTGACGTACGAGGCAACCTTCTCCTCCGAAAGATACCCATAGCGGATATAGGATGATTTCGCCATATCGCCAATGCCCAGAAACGCGACATCGACCTTTTCGCCCATTTTCAACACCTTGCTGATCGAGGGGACGCTTTTAATAAGCTCGGCTTCCTTGGCGTTGTTGACCTTCGCCGGCGCCCAGACGTTATAGACGTCCACAGCCAGCTTCGAAGCGAGAATCGATACGATTTCATACGGCTCGATCGCGTAATTCGCTTTGGTATTGCCGACGAGGATGATCACTTCCCTTGTGCACATGTTCTCCGGCGGATCGAAGCGTTGCGCAAAGGCGTGCAGCGTCCGTCCGCCGCCCAGACCGATGGATGAACACGTCCGCAACGCCTCCTCGAACCGGTAGGCGAGGGCCTTGGCCACCGATTGCATCGGTTCGCCGGCGGCGGGAGTGACAAGGCACTCGTCGAGGCCGAAAACCTCGCGCATGCGCTCCTCCATGCCAAAGAGCACGCCGGTGGCCACGTCGAGGCTGACCTTCACAAGACCGGTGTCGCGGCATTCCTTCAAAACGCGGAGCACCTTCGTTCTGGAGAGCCGCAAGCGATCGGCGATATCCTGCTGGTTGAGCCCTTCCTCGTGATACAGCCAGGCGACGCGTCTGAGGAGTTCTGAGTTGTCGGAATTGAGGTTGAACATTTTACCGGTCTTTGATTATTTGTGCGGTTGATCATAATATGCGAAACGCGCCTGTCAAGAATTATTTGAAAATTGCTGAAAATGTTCGAACAGAAACGAGAGGCAGCGACGGAGCGGTCGGGAGTTATTCCGGGCGCGGCCCGAAATTGTGAAAATGGGGGGATGGGGGTTGCCCTGTTCCACATCGGCTTCCCTTAAAGCGTTTTGCGAAGTTGAGTGGGTTTCCCATTGCGCATGTCGGCTTGTCCCATCGCATCCCAAAACGCTAGGTCTTTCGCAGCATTTGGTCAAAATGCGCTAGCCATTTCATGGCCGCGCCAGTTGGGGGAATCCAACTCCAGACCGTGAACGGCATAAAACGGGATCATGCATAAAATACGGGTCGGCTGCGGCATATGCCGCAGTCGGCCCGTCGGTTTGGTCAATGGGATCGCGATTTTTGCGAAAAACGGGCGATTCCCTTCAGCACGAGATCGGGATCATGCACCGCCGGGAAGCCGAGTTGCCGCACCATTACGCCTCCCCAGCCGCCGCTGACTACCGCCGAACGCGGATTGCCGCCGCGAAGCAGTCTGGCGCATTTGGCGACGGCTCCGGGGAGGCCGCTGACGAGACCGCGCAACAGCGCGTCGCGGGTGGAAGTTCCAGGCTGGACGTCGTCCCAGGGGATTTCCTCCGCCGACAGGTCGGGGAGCTGTGCAGCCCGACCCAGTGCGGAAAGCCAAAGCGACGGTCCGGGAAGAATGAACCCGCCCCGAAATACGCCATCTTCAACCAGATCGACCGTAGCGGCGCTGCCGCACTGGATGACCAAGTAGTCCTTTTTCTTGCCGACGACATAGTCCTCGCCCGCGAGCGCGGCCAGCAAGCGATCGACGCCGGTCGTTTGCGGGGTCGCCAGCCGGTGGTCAATGATCGCGTCCGCGCTTGATGTGATGTAGCGCGTCTCCATGCCGAGGTTTGCCGCAGCTTTGTCCAACTTTTCCTGTGCCGGCGGCGAAACGGAAGCTATCCAGATACGTCCTTCCGGATCGGCATCTCCCAACGAGGCAAGCGTTTCGGCAACCCGATCGGGGTCGAGGGCGGCGGTTGGAAGCGAGCTTCTCGATACGGCCGCGCCTTCCGAGAACCGCGCGAAACGAGTATTGGTGTTGCCCACATCGACGGCAAGCATAGTCGCCCATCTCTCCATCCGGCCGGATCGGGGCCGGATGACAGTATAACTTTTCCAGACGATGCTTGCAATGATCGCAAAGCGCGGCATAATTGTGAACATATGCGCCGGAAAACCGGCGCATCCGTTTTTTCGCGCCATCGGAACCAAACGTATGCGAGAGAGCTTCATGATCGATATGCCTGTCGACGCCCCATGTCCCAGGGTGATCGTCACCGCCGGCCCCACCGCCGAGGATATCGATCCTGTCCGTTACCTCACAAACCGTTCATCCGGACGGATGGGCGTGGCGATCGCGGAGGCTGTCGCGGACGGGGGCGGAACGCCGCTGCTGATTCTTGGTCCCGGTTCGGCTGCGCCGCCGCCTGGAATTACGGTCGTTAGGGTACGGTCGGCGGAAAACATGCGCGACGCTGTGCTAACGAATCTGCCCCGGGCGGAAGCGCTTGTCATGGCCGCGGCGGTCGCGGACTATACGCCGGCGGAGCCGCTTGCGACCAAGTTGAAAAAATCGGACGGCGATCTGTATCTCCGTTTGCGAAGGACGCCGGACATCCTTCGGGAAGTGGCGGCGAGCGGGATGACCGCCAATAAATTTATTTGCGGGTTTTCCCTCGACGTGGGTCGAAACCGGGCGGAAGCGGAACGAAAGCTTCGCGAAAAAGACCTTGATATGATCGTGGCCAACGCCACGGGGTCGTTTGGCGGCGACGAGATTGCCGCACTCCTCTTGTTCCGCGATGGCGTCGAGGTCGAGATGGGGCTTCAAGGTAAAGAAGCCTTGGCTAAAGAAATCGTTATACGCATACGAGCGCATATCGAAGATTCCCAAGGACGGGTTTTCGCATAACGGATTTTGGACTTTTTTGAACGAGGATGAATTATGCCGGTCGAAAAGACTCTGGTCATCATCAAGCCCGACGCTGTGGCCAGGGGACTCATGGGAAGGATTTTGACGCGATTCGAGGAAAAGGGGGTGACCCTTGTCGCGATGCGGTTGGCGATGATGCCCCGCGAAACGGCGGAAAAGCATTACGCCGAGCACAAGGAAAAGCCGTTTTTCCCCAAGCTTGTCGATTTTATCACCTCCGCCCCCGTGGTCCTTATGGTGCTCCAGGCCAGGGACGCGGTAACGGTGGTGCGCAAGATGGTGGGCCAGACGCTTGGCAGGGCGGCGGATCCCGGCACCATCAGGGGCGATTTCGGCATGAGCCGGAGTTTCAACCTTGTTCACGCCAGCGACTCGCCGGAGTCGGCCGAGCGGGAGATGGCGCTGTTTTTCCGGGAGGAGGACTTTGTTCCTCCGCCCGATAAGTTGGCCATGAAGTGGCGCTACGATTATTCGGAAGGCAGAGCCAATTGAGAACCGCGCGGGACATTTCACGGGGGATGCGCCGGTGAATGCGGACGAACCCGCGCGCGACGCCGATGCCGGCCACAGGAGCATCCGGTCGACCTGGATGATAAGCGCGCTCACGCTGGCGAGCCGGGGGCTTGGCTTTTTCAGGCTGATTCTGCTGGTTCAACTCTTCGCGTCCATGCGGTGGGTGTCGGACGCCCTCATCTTCGCCTTCCGCATTCCCAACCTGTTCAGGAACCTTCTCGGAGAAGGCGCGCTTTCCGCCGCCTTTATCCCCGTTTTCGTGCGCGAAAACGAGCGTGAGGGCAGGGCGTCCGCGTCCGAACTCGCAAGCCAGGTTTTCTCGCTTCTCGCGCTCGGCAGCGCCCTGATCGCCGTGGTCGGCGCGTTCGTCTGTCTTGTCCTCGACGCTGTTTTCGGATTGACAGAGGAATTGACGCTGGCGCTTCGTTTGACGGCGTTTCTGCTTCCCTTTATGCCGCTCGTGTGCCTTGCGGCGCTTCTCGGCGGCATGCTCCAGGGGCTTCGCCGTTTCGCCCTGCCTGCCGCCCTCTCGATCATCCTCAACCTCGGCTTCATCGCCGGCTTCGGCTACGTTTATTTCATCCGGGCGGGCGGGAACCTCGCCGGTCTTTCTCCCGGCGACGCCTACGTCGTCGCGGTGTTCGTGCTTCTCGCCGGCCTTGTCGAGGTCGCGGTGCAGCTTCCCGCGCTCAAGGCGCTTGGAATCAGGCTCCGGCCCGCGCTCACGCTCACCCACTCCGGGTTGAAGACGATTTTCGCCGCCTTCATTCCCGCCGCGCTCGGCCTAGGGCTTGTGCAGATAAACGCCTTCGTCGACAGCCTGATCGCCGGGTCGCTGTCTCTTTCCTCGCCTGGCGCGATGACCTATCTGGAAATCGGCGTCCGGTATATGCAACTGCCTTTGGGCGTGTTCGGCGTCGCCATCGCCACCGCCGCCTTCCCCGAATTCGCCAGCGCAGCCGGAAAAGGCGACGATAAACAGCTTCTCGGGCATCTCGTGAGGGCGGTGCGGATGTCCCTGTTCCTGATTCTTCCCGCGAGCGCCGTGCTCATCGCCATGGCGGACCCGATAATCCGCCTCACTTGCCAGCGCCCGGACCTCGCATTCGACCACGCCGCCGTCTATCGCTCGTCCCTGGTGATGATCCTCTATTGCGCCGGCCTGATCTTCTATTCGTTCCGCCAGATTCTCGTTCGGGTTTTTTACGCCAAGGGCGATTATTCATATCCCGTCAAGGCCGCCGTCGTCATGGTCTTCGTCAATCTGGCGTTGAACCTGACCTTGATCAATGTTCGGGATCCCTTTCTCCGGCATTTTCCCGAATACCTCCGCTACTGGAACATCGACCCATCCGCGTTTCCCCGCGACATGCGGCTGAACGAAGCCGGTCTGGCGCTCGCCACAATGCTGACGGCGGTCGCCGACGTCGCCGTCCTGCTTCTTGGGGCGTATTCACGTCTGGGAAAGGCGTTCCGGGGCGACTTCGACCCCAAGCGCCTGACGGAACTCGGCCATACAGCCCTGCGCATGGCCGGCGCCTCCATTGCGCTTGGCATACTTGTCTACCTGTACCGCAACAGCATCCCCTACGAACCGGGGTTTCTGCGCCTGCTCGAGCGGGTTCTGGTCCCGTGCGTTCTCGCCGCCGGAACGTTCTCTATCATCGGTTCCGTGCTGCCGCTTCCGGAAATGCGCGAGTTCCTCTACCCGTTGTTCCGGCGGCGGAAATCCAGGCCCTCCGAAACGGACGCCGGCACTTCGGAGAAGTGACCAACGCTGTAAACCCGAAAAGACCTACTCCACATCCACACCGATATCCTCGGCAAGCAGATGCCCGAGCTTGGTGCGCTTCGTTTCCAGATATCGGGCGTTTTCGTTGTGCGGCTCCATGCGCAACGGCACCCGTTCGACGATCTCAAGTCCATATCCGGAAAGGCCGGCAATTTTCTTGGGGTTGTTGGTGATGAGCCGGAGCTTGGTCGCGCCAAGGTCGGAGAGCATTTGCGCGCCCAGCCCGTAGTCGCGAAGGTCCGCCGGGAAGCCGAGCTTGACGTTCGCCTCCACCGTGTCCATGCCGCGTTCCTGCAACTCGTACGCTTTCAGTTTGTTCTCGAGTCCGATGCCGCGGCCTTCCTGGCGCATGTAGAGGATAATGCCCCGGCCCTCGTGTGCGACCATCCGCATGGCGGCTTGGAGCTGCTCGCCGCAATCGCAACGGAGCGAATGGAAGACGTCGCCGGTGAGGCATTCGGAATGCACTCGCGTGAGGACGGGGTCGGGGCTCGCCGGCGCTCCCGGGTACAGGTCTTCTCCCAAGGTGAGCGCCAGGTGCGTTTCGTTCTGGATGTCGTAAAAGTAGTCGTGCAGGCGAAAATGGCCGAAAGTCGTCGGCATGTCGACGGAGGCGGCGCAACGGATCAACTTTTCCGTCCTGCGGCGGTATTCGATCAATTTGGCGACGGACGTGAGCTTCAACCCGTGGCGATTGCAGAAAACCTCCAGTTGCGGCAGCCTCGCCATTGTGCCGTCGTCGTTCATGATTTCGCAGATCACCCCGGCCGGCCTGAGGCCGGCGAGCCGCATCAGGTCGACCGATCCTTCCGTCTGTCCGGTGCGGACCATAACGCCGCCTTCGCGGGCTCGGATGGGCTGGACATGGCCCGGGCGGACAAAGTCCTGGGGGCGCGAATCGGCGCGGGCGGCGACGTTGATGGTGTGGGCGCGGTCGGCGGCGCTGATGCCGGTGGTTACGCCTTCGCGGGCCTCTATGGTGATGGTGAAGGCGGTGCCGAGGGCGGCCGTGTTTTTGCCGACCATTTGCGGCAGGTCTAGGCGGTCGCAGGTCTCGCCGTCAAGGGTGAGGCAAATCCAACCCTTGCCGTAGGTGGCCATGAAATTGATGTCGTCCGGCCGGGTGAGCTCGGCAGCGCAAACGAGGTCGCCCTCGTTTTCGCGATTTTCGTCGTCCACGAGGACGGTCATCTTTCCTGCCCTGAGATCTTCGATGATATCGGGAATTTCGGCAAACTCCATGTCTGTTCCTTTGCGGAAAAAGCCGGCCGTTCGCCGGCCGGCATCCGTATCGTTATCGCATCGTATTGTCCACCGCGCGCCTGGCTTGTCAATCCCGTGCGGCCGTGTTCATGCTCCCGCGCCGGTATCCGCCGAGATCGACGGCGACGCGTGAAAAGCCGAGATCAAGAAACGCGGCGCGAATCGCCTCCCGCCTGGCGAAAAGTATGTTCGCCGCCTCGAGTTCGGCTTCGCCAAGTTCGATCACGGCGACACCGTCGAGATCACGGACGCGCAGCGACGCGAAGCCGGGCGACCGCAACAGCGTTTCGCCCGCGTCGATGCGGCGGAGGGCTTTTTCCGTCAATTCGACGCCGGTCGGGAATCGGGTGGCGAGACAGGACAGGGCGGGGCGGTCGTATCCGGAAAGGCCAAGATCGCGCGACAGACCGCGAACGTCGCGTTTTGTCAACCCGGCTTCCGCGAGGGGAGACAGTATGCCCAGTTCCCGAATCGCGCGCAACCCCGGCCGGTCGTCCGACAGATCGTCGACATTGGTGCCGTCGAGCAAAACGTCGCAGCGCTCCTTCTTCGCTTCCCCGAGGAGCCGCGTCATGAGCTCCTTCTTGCAAATGTAACACCTCTCCGGACGATTGCTCCGAAGGTCAGGCAGGGAAAGCGGGTCGAACGGGACGAAACGAGCGTCCGCGCGCAGTTCGCGGGCAAACGTTTGCGCCGCCGCGCGCTCCGCATCGGGGAGAAAAACGCTGTCGGCGACGAAGGCGACGACGCCTCCCGGCGTTTCATCCTTTGCGACCCATAGGAGGAGCGAGCTGTCGACGCCGCCCGAGAAGGCGACCGCGATTCTCGTGAATTCGGCCAGGCGACGGCGAAGCGCCCGGTATTTTTCCACTAGTCGCGCGTTCATAGACGTAACGACGCTCCTTCCCCGAATGTCGTCTGGGTGCCCGACTGGCTGACGTTCAGCGCCATGCCGATCATGCTGAAGGTGACGACCAGGGACGATCCGCCGTAACTCACCAGGGGAAGCGTGACGCCGGTGGTCGGGAACATTCCGGTGACGACGAAAATGTTCAATATCGCCTGCCAGCCGATGATGGCGGCGACGCCCGTGGCGGTCAAGCGGCCGAACTTGCTGCCCGCAGTGGCGGCGATGTGCAGGCCAACCAGTACGAGAACGAGGTAGAGGAGGATCAGCGAGCCGGCGGCGGCGACGCCGCCTTCCTCGGCGATGACGCCGAAAATGAAGTCGTTGTGCTTTTCGGGCAGGAGATCGAGGTCGGTGATGACGCCGTTGCCGAGTCCCTGGCCCATGATGCCGCCCGAGCCGATGGCGGTGAGGCTCATGAGCATTTGATACGCCTCTGCCGTCTCGTAGTTTTCCGGATTGAGAAATGCGAAGATGCGCGCCTTCTGGTAAGGGCGCATGCCGAAATGCCAGAGCGGCCATGCCGACGCGGCGCCGAGGAGTATGGCCGAGGCGAGGTGCAGGAAGCGCGCTCCCCCTGCCCACAACATGGCGAGGAGAATGGGCGGAATGGTGAGCGCGGTGCCGAGGTCGGGTTGGCGGAGAATGAGGAGCAGCGGCGCCAGGGTCAGGACGAAGGGGATGATCAGCCCCTGGAGCATATGTAGATTGTCCCGCTTTCCGAGATGCCTGGCGAGGGCCACGATGAGTGCGAGCTTGAAAAGCTCCGCCGGCTGCATGCCGACCGGTCCCAAGCGGATAAAACTGCGGGCGTTGTTGATTGCGGGCAGGAATAGCACGGCGACGAGAAGAAAGACGCTGCCGGAGTAAATCCAGTAGGCGTATTTTATCCAGATCATGAAGTCGACGACGATGAAGAAGAGCATGGCGAAAATCGCCACCGCCAGCCAAACCAATTGCCGGTTGAAATCCGCCGCCGACGCGGACGATTTGAGAAACGGAAACCCGATCGCGACGATCGCCAACGCCGCGAACATGAAAATCCAGTCGAATTTCCACAGATCGAGCTTACCCAAGGGCGCCTCTCTCCTCCTCGGGGACATTGAACCACATCCGGACGAGTTCCTTTGCGATGGGAGCGCAACGCCAGCCGCCGCCTCCGCCCGCTTCAGGGAGCATGACCACGACGACAAGTTCGGGACGGTCGAACGGCGCGTATCCGGCGAACCAGACATGGTCGACGCCCTTGACGACGCGCCCATTCACCACCCGACTCCATTCGGCGGTACCGGTTTTGCCCGCCCATTCCAAAAGGTAGGCGCCGGGGTAGGATGTCGTGAACGCCGCCCGTTGGCCGGTACCGCCCCGGTAATCGTGTTCCGGATCGCCCTGGATCGCCCGCCACATGCCTTCACGGACAAAAGCGAGCGATCCCATGTCGACGCCGATTTCCGCGATCGGCAGATCGAGTCCGATCGCCTCGAGCTCGAGCGCCTCCTCTTCCGGCGTCTCGGGGTGGCGGGCGGGCGGAATCAGAAAATGCGGGCGAACCACCCGCGCTACATTGCCCTGGGCGTTGGCGAGAACCGAATAGAGGATGGCTATCTGCAGCGGCGTAACCGCCAGGCCCTGACCGATCGACAGGTGGTAGGTGTTTCCCGTCGCCCAGCCCCGCCGCGTATAGGCGTTTCTCGGAAGAATGCCGTCGCCTTCCCCGGGGAGATCGATGCCGGTCTTGCGGCCGACGCCTGTACGCGTGTACCAATTGTACAGATTATGCGAGCCGAGGGCTTCGCCGGCGCGGAAGAAATAGATGTTGCAGGAATTCATCAGCGCCGCCTCGAGATCCTGGTCGCCATGCCGACCAAGGCAGGTGAAGCGCGCGCCACCAAGATGCATTACCCGATCGCAGAAAAATCGCTGTCCCGGCATGACCTTGTCCTCGGACAGTGCGGCGAGGCCGACAAGCGGCTTGACGACGGAGCCGGGGGGGTAAATCCCCGCCGTCGCCCGGTCGAGAAGAGGAAGGCCGGGATCCTTGAGCAGCTCGACGAAATCCAGCGACAGCGTGTTCGGGTCGTATGACGGAATGGAGACAAGCGCGTGGATGCGGCCGTTACGGGGATCCATCATTATGGCGACGCCGGACGGTATCCACCCGCTACGGATCAGTTCCGGATCGCGAGCCGTCTCGGCGATCGCCTTTTCCATTATCTCGTGCGCCTTTTTCTGGATATCCAGCCGCAGGCTGAGACGGACGTCGGCGCCGTTCCTGGCGCGTTCGACGCCGTCCAGCGGTTCGAAGTGCCGACGGCGGCTTTCCGGGTTTCTCGCCAGGCGCAAACGCTGGATGATGTGGCGGCCGCGAAGCGCCTGGTTGTATTGCTGTTCGATGCCTCCGCGGCCGACCGTTTCATTCCTCAGGTAGCCTTGGGAGCGGTGCAGCCTGCCGTTTCGCTTGACTTCGCGCAGGCGGATGATGAGGTCCTCGTCCGTCGGGTTGTCGGGGTCGTCGGACTTGACCGAAAAGAAGACGCGCCCCTGCTTGATGATTTCGCCCGAGCCCGGCGCCTTTTCCCCGGCGTCCCACTGCCCTCTGAGCGCAAGGTAGTCCTCGGGGGACAGCTTGCCGACGTACCCGGTGATATGGCCGAGGATTTTTCCCGCCGGATAGCGGCGCTTGCCACCCATGCGCATCTCGGCGCCGCGCCATTTGCCGTCGCTGTAAGGGTTGGCGAGGGATGCCCGTATCTCCAGCGCCAAGCCGAAATCGAGGTCTTCCAGCGCGGGGCGTGGCGCGAGGAGATCGTCGCGGACTGTCGGACGCCCTGACAGGACGCCGTGCAAAATGCGTTCCGCAATCGTTTCGCGGTCGATGCCGAGGCGCTCGGAAAGGGTTTTGACCATGCCGTTCGATTCGGCGAGAGTTCTCACCGCCAGGTTCATCTCCAGAACGCTTGAGCCTGCGGCAAGGGACAGGATTTGATCGGAATTGAGCGGTTCGAGGTTCGAGGCGATCTCTATCCGTCCGGAACTCCTTTCGCGCCGCGCCGGCACCACCCAGAGATCCTGGGTCGGCTGGTCCTCGGCGAGAATCTTGCCGTCGGCGTCGAGAATGCGTCCGCGCCTGGGCGCTTTTTGCTCCGTATGACGAAGACGGTTTTCGCGATAGGCGACCAACTCGTCCGACCGGTAGAATTGGAGTTCTATCAGCCTCGCCACGGCGGCGCCGAAGGAAAGGCAGAAAAACGCGGCCAGAAACAGGAAACGTTTATACATCACCTTGTCATACCATCCATCTTCGTTCCTTCCATGGCCTGAAGCAGGGTATAGACAGCAGCGCCATCATGAAAGGAAGGGTCAGAAGCGTCGCCAGTCCGTCGCCGACGCCGAGCGCCAGACAGTCTGTCCATAGGCCGCCGATCGCAAGTCCCGCATTCAAAAAACGGACCAGCGCTTCAGCGACGACAGCGGCGGTTCCCGCCAAAACGACGTGTTCCACAAACGCGCCGCTCGCGGCGAAATCGCGGAGCGCGAGGAGCGCCCAGGCGGAGGCGAGAAAGGCCAGCGAGCCTGATCCAAGACGAAATCCAATCAAGAAGTCTCGCGCCGATCCGCAGAGGAAAAAAGCGCCCAGAGCCTGGCGGGCGGGAGACCGACGCGCCGCGTGAAACGCAAGGCACCACAGAAAATCCGGCCGCAGCCCCTGCCATGGCCAGAGACGCGCCATCTCGAGCGCAAGCGAGGCGAAGCCGATAAGGATCGCCGCCGGCGCCAAAATGCGCCAATTTACCTCGTGATCGCCCATGAAAACGCGCTCCGTATGTCCTGTCGATAGGACGGCGCGGGCATGCGCTTATCCGTATGCTCGCGTATCATGACTGTCCCGCTCATGGCGTAATCCGGCGTTGTTTGCCGATAACCGTAACGTAATCAAGTCCGTTCAGATTGGCGAATGGCGTCAATTGCGCCTCGACGGTGCCGTTCTCGACGCCTTCATGAAAATCGCCGGCGACCGTTCCAATGAGGATGCCTTCCGGAATTTGCCCCTCGAGGCCGCTGGCGGTGGCGATCCAGCCGGTGGTGGCGTTGCTGCCGGAGGAGAATACGACCGCCTTGACGTCGCCAAACCCGGCCCCCTGGACCACGCCCAATTCTCGCGCCGTCGCGCCCAATGATTCCTGCGGACCAAGCCTGGCCGAGAGAT
>JAIRTL010000009.1 GCA_031254915.1 Planctomycetota bacterium | reverse complement strand
AGGCGAGATCCTCGGCTTCGCCGGCCTCGTCGGCTCCGGCCGGACGGAAACGGCGCGCGCCGTCTTCGGCGCCGAACGGCCGTCTTCGGGCAAAATCGTCCTGCGGGGCCGCGAAGTCGATATTCGCGGTCCGGGGGACGCGATCCGCCAGGGCGTGTGCTACCTGTCCGAGGACAGAAAGCTGTTCGGGCTGTTCCTCACCATGTCGGTGCGGCGGAACATCGCCTCGTCGTCCCTGCCCGCCTATTCGTCGAAGCTCCAGTTCCTCGATTTCGACAAGGTCAGGGCGGTTTCGGAGGATTTCCTCGAGTTGTTGGACATTCGTCCCCGAAACGACACCCTCAACATCATCAACCTGTCCGGCGGCAACCAGCAAAAGGCGATGCTCGCCAAATGGCTGGCGGCGAAGCCGACCATCCTCGTCGCCGACGAGCCGACGCGCGGCGTCGACATCGGCGCGAAAGTGAAAATCCACCAGTACCTGAGACAGCTCGCCGAAAGCGGCGTCGGCGTCATCGTCATCTCGTCTGAACTCCCCGAGGTGTTGGGACTCTCCGACCGGGTGCTCGTGTTCCGGAACGGCGGCGTGTCCGCGGACTTGCAGAACGACAATCTTTCCCAGACCAAGGTGATGCGCTATGCGGCCAACTGACAAATCGCTGTTCCAGCGTCTGCCTCTCCAGTACATCGGCCTCATCCTCGCCAACGCCGTCATCATCGTCGTCATGGCGTCGCGTTACGGGGAATTCCTGTCGCCGTTCAATATCGAGGTGACGCTCATGTCCTTCCTCCCGGAAGCGATCATGTCTCTGGGCATGACGCTCGTCATCATCACGGGCGGCATCGACCTTTCGATCAGCGCCGTTCTGCCGATGGCGGCGATAGCGGCGGCAATGGGCATGAACGCCGGGCTCCACTGGGGACTCGCGGTCGCGATCGCCCTCGTCGCCTCGATCGCGATCGGGCTCGTCAACGCCAAACTGATCAACCTGCTCAGGGTGCATCCGTTCATCGTCACCATGGCGATGATGCTCACCCTCAAAGGCTTCAACCTGGCCATAACCGACGGCCGCACCCTGTTCGGCTTCCCCGACCCCTTCCAGGAGATGGGGCAGGGGTACCTATGGGAAATCCCCATCCCCATGTATTTCTTCGCCGTCCTCGCCGTCCTCGCCGCCGTGTTCCTCGGCTGCAACCGCTACGTGCGCCAGGTCTACTTCATCGGCGGCAACGAGCGCGCCGCCCGCCTGAGCGGCATCCGGGTGGAACGCATGCGCTATTTCGTCTACGGTCTGTGCTCGCTTCTCGCCGGCGTCGCCGGCGTGATCGTCGCCGCGCAATACGGCGCCGCCAACAATTCGTTCGGGCAGAACGCCGAGATGAAGGTCATCACCTCGGTCGCCGTCGGCGGCGCCAGCCTCTCCGGCGGCAGCGGCACCATTCTGTCGACGCTTCTGGGCGTGCTTTTCCTCGCCGTCGTGAACGGCTCCTTCGTCATGACCGGCATCTCCACTTACTGGCAGGACATCGTCAACGGCGGCATGCTTCTTCTGGCGGTGCTCGTGGGCGAGTTCGTGTTCAACCGCCGGCGGAAATGACGGCGGACCGGAGAAATACTTTTCGCCTCGCGTGTGGCGCGGCTTGTGAATGGATGCAGGAGGATTATGCAATGAAGAAACTTCTGGTAGCGGCATTGGTCGTGCTCGCGGCGTTCGCCGCCCCGGCATGCGCCGAAGAGCGTCCGACCGAGACCTACGGCATGGTCGTGTTCCTCAAGGGCTCCGAATTCTTCAACTGGGCGTATGCCGGCATGATCGACGCCGCCGCGGCGATCGGCCCCCACGTCAAGACCGAACTCCACGGCCCGGCCGAATGGGACGCCACCCTCGAAGCGCGCGCCATCGAACAGCTCGTCGCCAAGAAGATCGATGGCGTCATCGTCACCGCCGGCGAAGCCAACACCCTGGTCCCGGCGATCAACCGCGCCATCCGCGCCAAGATCCCGGTCATCACCTTCGACTCCGACGCTCCCGCCTCCAACCGCCTGTGCTTCGTCGGCACCAACAACTACCAGGCCGGCTACGAAGCGGGCAAGGCGATGGGTGAATGGCTCGGCAACGACGCCCGCATCGGCATCTGCACCTTCCCCGGCCCGGACCACCTCAAGAACCGCCAGGACGGCTTTGAGGCCGGCCTCAAGGAAGTCGCGCCCGGCGCCCAGATCGTCGCGGTCGTGAACGACGAAGGCGACGTCGCCAAGGCGGAAACGCAGCTCACCGCCATGCTCCAGGCCAACAAGGAAATCAACGGCATCTTCGGCGCCCACGGCAACCCCGGCCCCGGCGCGGCCGCCGCCGTCCGCTCCCTCGGCCTCCAGGGCAAGGTCCAGATCATGGCCTTCGACTTCGGCCTCCCCGTCATCGAACTCATCGAAAAGGGCGAAATCAAGGGCACCGTCGGCCAGAACCCTTACCTCATGGGCTACCAGGCCATGATGCTCGCCTATGCCGCGCACCACCCCACCGAAATCCCCTCGATGTTCGAAGGCTTCGGTCACGTACCCGTCGCCGGCATCGACACCGGCGTCCGTATCCTGGACAAGGATACCAGCGCCATGTACAAGAACCCGCCGCGCTTCTAAAAATGCTCCAGTGGATAGTCGGGATTGAGAACGCGGTTTTGGGCATAGTCGATTTCCCCATTGTCCCGCGGTACCCTGCGGGCGTTATCCGCGTTCTCCAAATTGACTGTGCGCTGGAAGCGAGCGAACAACGCGATTTCCCCTCCGCAACCGCCCCGGGCCGCGCAGCGGCCCGGGAAGCGCGGGGGATTGCGACAACAAACGGGCGCATGCCTTTTCCGGTCGAAAGTTGCCGTTCCCTCGACTGGTCCAACGCCCTCGAAAACAATGGCGCGAAGTGGAACGCGGGAAGCTGCAAGGACGCAAAAAAGCACTAATTGGCTGGAAGCGGTATCGCTCCATCCGTCCTCCCGGCTGAAAACGCCGATCCGGGGTGAGGGCGGGTGCGAAAGCATGGAGCCGGGGTCGGGGCCGGATTTTTGGACGGGGGCGGAGTGATGGCGCTTCAGGCGACGATGAAGGACGTTGCGGAGGCGGCCGGCGTATCTGTCGGCACGGTCTCGAATGTTCTCAAGGGCGATCGCCGGGTCAGCTTGTCCATGGTCCAACGCGTTCAGGCGGCGATTCGCAAGACCGGCTACCGCGCGCATTTTCCCGCCCGTTCCGGCGGCAAGGCGAGAAAGACCAGGTGCATCGGCGTCGTATTGCCGTCGGTTCAGGACGCCACGTTCGCCGGCATTTACGCCGGCGTCAACCAGGTATTGAGCGAAAACGGCTATGTCGTCCAGCTCTGCACCACTTCGGAGATTCAGGCGCGCGAGCAGCGCGCGATAGGGCAGTTCGTGAAGCAGAACGCCGAAGGCATCGTCATCGTCACCTGCCAGCCCGATTCCGCCTCGATGTTCCAGAGCGTCTACGACAACGGCACGCCGTTTGTTTTCGTCGAGCGCGAGCCGCATCGCCGCGTCTTCCCGTTCGTCGGCTTCGACGGCGAAAAGCATATGCGCGACCTTGTGCGCCAATTGCTGGCTGAGGGCTGCCGCAATCCCCTGCTTCTCGCCGGACCGCGCGAGAATTCGAGCGAAGCCGGCTATGCCGCCGGTTTTCTCGACGGCCTTGGCGACCGTTTTGGCGGGACGCCGAGGGACTGGCTGGTGGTCGAAACGAACTTCAACAAGGAAAGCGCCTTTAGCGCACTTGTCTCCAGGCTCGGCGTCGCGCCGCCGCCGGACGTAATCATCACCACCTCCAGCCAGCTCCTCGCCGGAGCGCGGCAGGCGGTGAAGATGCTCGAACTCGACAACGGGCCCGCCTTTGTGTGCCTAGGCATCGAATCCTGGGCGCCGGCGTCGCCGGTGGGGGCGAGGGTGTTGCGCCGCGACGCCATGGAGCTTGGCGAAAGCGCGGCCGCGCTGCTTCTGGGCATGCTTTCCGGGAGCGACGACGCGAAGAACAGGCGGCGGATCGTCGACAACGCCCGCTTCGACGCCGACCAGGGCCCGACGATCGGGAAATCGGTAAGGCTGCGCGGACGGGGCAGGGTGCTGCGCGCGCTCATGCTCGCCGGCGGCGCCTGCTCGGCCGTGGAGGCGCTGCTTCCCGCGTTCCAGAAGAATTCCGGCGTCAGGGTGGAGATCGACAAGCGCTCGGTCGTGGAGATCGGCGAACTGCTGCGCGATCCGGCCCGGCGCTCCCAATACGATATTTTCCAGGTCGACCAGCCCTGGCTCGGAGAAGCCGCCGAGGACGGCCTTCTCCACCAGCTTGACGCCTGGCTCGACAGCCGCCCCGGCCTCGCCTCGGCCTGGCTGCCCGGCGTGCTCGACGCCTATTGCCGGCACGGGGGGAAATGCTATACCGTGCCGTTCCTCTTCGGCGCGCAGATTCTTTTCTACCGGAAGGACCTGTTCGACGACCCGCACCTCAAGTTCGCTTTCCGGAAGCGCTACCGTTACGAACTGCGCGCACCCAGGAACTGGCACGAATTCAATCAGATCGCGGCGTTTTTCACCAGATCGCTCAATCCCGATTCGCCGACCGAATACGGAACCACCCTGGGCGGACAATACCCGAACGGCGCGGTGTGCGAATTCCTGCCCCGCTTCCTCTCGTTCCACGAAGGCGCGTTCGGGGCTGGAAACATGCTCGACTCCCTCGCCAGCCGCGAGGCGGAAGCCGCGCTCGCCAATTACGCCGAAAGCTACCGCTACGCGCCGCCCGGTTCGAAGGACTTCTGGTGGGATGAACAGGCCGCGCTTTTCGGCGACGGCCAGGCCGCGATGATGATCCTCTTCCTCGCGCACGTGTCGTCGCTCGCCGACCGGCGCGTCTCGAAGGTGGTCGGGCGCATCGGGTACGACATCATCCCCGGCGGCAAGCCGATGCTTGGCGGCTGGACCTTAGGGGTCAACCGCGAAAGCCGGTCGCGCGATTCGGCGCTCGATTTCATCGGCTGGACCTGCGACCAAGACCTCGTGATCCCGCTCGCCATACTCGGCGGCGCGCCGCCCGCGAACAAGGTCTATCACAACTCCGAACTCTGCGCCCTGTATCCGTGGCTGCCGAAATCGGTGGAAAGCTTCGCCAAAAGCCGGGAACGAAACATCTCGAAAGTCACGACCGGGGGAAAAGTGGAGGAACGGGTGTTCGAAAACATCCTCGGCGGCGCGGTCTACGCCGCCGTCTCGGGAAAAGAAACGCCCGCCGAAGCGCTCCGTAACGCAAGAATCCAACTCGAACGCCTCATTGGCGGCTGATCGCCCCGCTTCCCCCTGGACATCTCCGAAAGCGCGCCGGAGGGAAGCCCTTTTTCAAAAAAGACTCCCCGCCAGCCAGGCATATCGGGCGATTGCCCGCATTGCGGCAGTCATATATGGGGCGAAATGGAGCGGTCGCCCCGGGGGAGTGGGGCGACCGCGAGGTCGGGGGGATGCCGCGTTTTGGGTATGTTGCCCGATTATTGCGAAAGACCTGGCGTTTTGGAATGCGATGGGACAAGCCGAAATGCGCAATGGGACGTCCATTCAACTTCGCAAAACGCCCAGAACCTCGTTCTCGATCTCGGCTATCCACTAGCCGGCGACGGAGTAATCGCCTTTGTGGCGGTCCCTGAGTTCGCCGACCTTGGACTTGTTCCAGTTTTCGACCCGGCTGAAGTAACCGACGACACGGGTCATGTGCTGCAACACTTGCGGTTCGCGTTTGCCAAGGAGCACATCCTCGATCACATCCCAGTCAGCCGCTTCGATCGCCGCGACCGGCAGACGGGTCATGAGATTGTTTTGGGTATTTTTGACAATCACCCCCGCGCTCTTGTCGACACAACCGGACTCGATCCCCAAGCCTTCCAGTTCCGGGTGCTTCTCCACGTGTTCGTAAAACGCCATAAGTTGCATATTTCGTCCCTTTCACAACGATCCATACCATATATGGTATGGATCCGGTTTTAATTGTCAATCAGTATTTCGTCGCCTTCGGCAAAATCGCGTGCCGATTTTCGTTTGCCCGCAATCACAACCACCGCTTCGCCACGGACTTCCGCATCGCGAAAAATTCCGCTCACATCGCTCAACTTTCCTCGGAAAAAACGCTCGAATTTCTTGGTCAATTCGAGACATATTGCAGCATTGCGATCGTCGCCGAGCATTTCCCTGGCGATTTCGAGCAGTCGCGACAACCGATGCGGCGATTCATAGAAAACCAGTGCCGGGAGCATCGCGCCGTGGCGGCGCAGTTCTTCCCGCAGGCGTCCGTTCCGGCGCGAGGGAAAGCCGAGGAAGGTGAAGGACGCGGCGTTGATACCGGAGGCGGCGATGGCAGTCGTAACCGCGCTAGGTCCGGGAATGACCTCGAGATGCGCGCCCGCCGCCGCGGCCGCCCGGGCGATGCGGCAACCGGGGTCGGAAATGCCGGGCATGCCGGCGTCCGAGGCGTAGGCGACGATTTTTCCCGCTTGCGCGTGGCGGACAAGGCGCTCCGCCACCTTGTCCTCCGTGTGGGCGTTGCAGGCGTAGATCGTTTTCGGTGGTTGCAATTGGTGGATTTGAAAAAGTTTGCGGGTGACGCGGGTGTCCTCGGCCGCGAGGACGTTGGCGGATTCAAGCACCCGGAGCGCGCGCAGGGTGATGTCCTCGAGGTTGCCGATGGGCGTACCGACGAGGTAGACGCCCGGGATGATTGGGGGCAGCTCCGGCCGGCCGGGCATGGGTCATACTTCCCGGTGGCGGAAGCAGGTCACGAGATGATCGTTAATCATGCCTGTCGCCTGCATGTGCGCGTAAATGATGGTCGAGCCGACGAATTTGAAGCCGAGGCGCTTGAGCTCCTTCGCCAGGCGGTCGGATTTCGGGGAGGAGGCTGGAATCTGGTCGAGCCTGCGCCATGCGTTCCGGATCGGTTTGCCGTCGACGAAGGACCAGATCCACTCGGAGAACGACCCGTGCTTGTCCCGCACTTCGAGAAAGCGCCTGGCGTTGTTGACCGCGGCGTTGACCTTGAGCCGGTTCCTGACGATGCCGGGGTCGGCGAGCAGTTTTTCGATCCGACTGTCCGTGAAACGCGCCACCTTTTCCGGATCGAAGTCGGCGAAGGCGCGGCGGTAGTTCCCGCGTTTGTTGAGGATCGTGGACCAGGAAAGCCCGGCCTGCGCGCCTTCAAGAATAAGGAATTCGAACTGGCCGCGGTCGTCCCGGAGCGGCACGCCCCATTCCTCGTCGTGGTAGCGGGTATACGTTTCGGCGCCGAGGCACCAGCCGCAGCGGATGACGTCCGTCATTGGCGGTCATTTTCCTTTCCGGGAACGGGGGGCGGACGCGCCGTCATTCGCGCAGCAGCGTCGATCCGCCGAGGTCGCCGACGCCGGCGCGCTGCAGGTCCGTCCACAGGGTTCCCTCGCCGGCGTGGAGCAGGTTGATGCGCATTTCCGGGTTGAGGCTGTTGGCGAATTCGTAGAGCGCGAAATTTTCGCTTTCGGCGCCGAAGGCGGCGACTTTCATTCCGAAGCCCATGGCGCGTTCCATTTCGATCAGACGCAGCGCATCGGCTTCCGCCTCGCCGATGGCCACAACCTTTTGCGCCCTGACGCCGGCCGTTTCCCTGTCGATCGCCGCCATGCGCCGGAGGGTGTCCGCCTGGATCATCGCCACCGTCTTTTCGCGCTCGGCGTCGATCTCGGCCTTGAGCTTGGTCGTCTCCTGCATGACCTGCTCGCCGAACTGCTTGATGAGCGACATTTCCCGGTTGAGGTCGGCCTGTTTGCGGGCGGTGTTCTGCTTTTCCCGGTTGGTCAGTTCCGTCTCGCGCGACAGGGACGCGACCTGGAGCGGTTCGAGAATCTGGTCCGGGACGTTGACGTTGCGGATGAGGGCGCTGTGGATGGTGATGTCCTCCTTGCCGAGCGATTCCTTGAGCGTGTCGGTCAGGTCGTTCTGGAATTTCTCCCTGCCTTCGCCGGCGATGAAGTCGACGGCGCGGTAGGCGGAACCCTTGTTCCGGGAGATGGAAAGGATCTGCGGCATGATTGTCTTGTCGACCACGCTCGGAAGGTCGCCGTACACCTTGTAGATCGAAGCGAGATGTTCGGGCCGGAGCTCGAACTCGACCGTCATGTCGAGCCGGATGTCGAAGCCGTCCCGGGAGGGGAAGTTGACGTACTGGTCGAGGACGATCGCCGGCGCCACGTCCCTTTCCAGCGAAATGGCGCGGCCGTCGACCGATCCCGGGGCCTGCGCCGACGGCAGCGACTTCCGGAGCATTCCCCTGGCGGGCGCGCCGGGGTCGTTCATCATTTCCGCCATGATGGAATGGTCGGCGCTTTGCTCGCCCAGCCTGTCCTGCTGGTAGACGGCGCGCTGCCGACGCTGTTCGGCGAGGATGTTCTGGTTCAGCCGCTGCATCATGAGGTTGTTTTCGTCCAAGGTGACGCTCTTGGTGAGGATCATGCCTCCGTCCTGCCCCTGAAGTGAAACCTGGTTGACGCCGACCTCGACGGCGTTGACCCGGTGGGCGCGGGGGTTGATGTAATAGATGCCGGGCTGGAGAATGTCGCGGCGGGTTTTTTCGTCGGCGTTGTCGTTCACGAAGGCGCTCGCCGGCAGATCGCCGCTGCTGAGGTAGGTGACGACGCCGGCGAACCCCATGGGGATGCTCATGGCGTCGATGACCTCGATGCTGTAGCCGCGCGGATTCAGGCGGTACATGCCCGGACCGAGGACTTTCCGGCGGATGCCTTTCTGCCCCGGTTCGGCGAGGAACTCGCCGGGGGGAAGGTCTTCGCCGACGAGCGAGGTCAGGATGCCGACCTTCCCCGGCGGAATGTATTGGGCGTCGACGATCTCCCAGTCGTAGAAGACCGGGTTCCAGATGTGCCTGCCTTCGCCAAGCACGTCTTCGAGCACGCCTTTCTGTCCCGGCCTGGCGAGGATCTGTCCCGATTCCAGCGGATCGCCGCGCTTCGCCGTGATGATCGCCATCTGGCCGGGGCCGACGTAGAAGCGGCAAAAGCCCCACGACCAGATCGCCCAAAGGACGGCGAGAACGACGATCGCGCCGCCGATCAGGCCGAAGCGGCGGCGGAGAAAGCCCGGCCCTCCCTTTTTCAGCGTATTTTCCGTGGTGATGGCGGTGACGTCGGCGTCTTTCATCGGCGTATCCCCATGCAGTCCGTTTGTGTTGTTTGTGCGCATCATGTTTTCCCGCGTAGAGTGTAAAAAACCGCTATGGCGAATCCAAAGAACCGGTTCATGAGCCCGGTGACCGGCAATTCCACGTTATACCGCGCCTTGACCTTGAGCCCGTCCCTGATGATCGAGAGGAAATCCGGGAAGCGGCAGGCGATGTCTATCACTTTCACCCCGTCCGGACCGACCAGGAAATTCCGGCTGTTGACGTCCGACAGCGTGAGGCCGAACCGGTGCATTTCCAGCATCGCCTCGCGGATCGCGTCGCGGTAATTCCCCGCGTCGCCGGCGTCCCTCAGTATCGTTCCCTCGACGAATTCCATGAGAACGAACGCTTCCTGCCGGAACCTCCCTTTCCACCTCTCGGCGACCAGATAGATGTCCGGCGTCGCGCGGCAGCCGAGATCGACCGCCCGGTTGACCTTGCGCATGATCCTGGTGTGGTAGGTCCAGCCGCCGCCGGGAAAAACGTGGCGCAGGCCGAGACTCCGCATCAGGTCGCGCTTGAGGACGTAGCGCCTGCCCCCGAAATCGAACGCGTGAACCTTGCGCTTGCCGCGGTTGTGCTTCAGATTCTCCGCTTCGACGCCGCCATGCAAAAATGTGCGGAGAATCCGCCAGTAGTCGGTTCCGTCCGCCTTCACATAGGCGTCGAAGCCGTCGATCCGGAGGTGGCGGGGGACCGCTTCCGCGCGATCGCCGGGCGCGCCTGCTTCCTCCGGCATTTCAGCGTCCCTGTCCGCCGCCGCCCGCGCCGGGCGTCTTCGGCGCGAACGAACCGAAAATGCCGCCCAACCCGGGCGCGCGATCGGTGGAGACGATCGCCTGGATCAGCGGCGCCGTTTTCTTGTAGAGCGTGTAGCGGGCAAGGTCCACGCCGCCGCCGAACGCGTCCACCATCGCCTTGGCGACGTCCGCCTCGGCGGTGTTCCGCATTTTCACCACGTCGCGGTCGGCTTCGGCCCGGATCATGATGGCGTCGGCCTGGAGCTTCGCCGCCTCCGCCTCGAGCTTCGCGACCTCGAGTTCGCGCATGCTCGAGGTGATCTTCACCGATTGCTCCTGTTCCGCCTGGATGCGGGCGCGGATCGCCGCCGTCTCCGACTCCACCTTTTCCCGGTTCTGGACGGCAAGCATCTCCTGGCGGGTCAGTTCCGCCTGCGACCGCGCCTGTTCGATCTGCTGCTCGATCTTCTTCTGGTTCTGGAGCGCGACCTCGCGCTCGCGGATGATCGCCGTCACCTCGGCGGGCGGAGTGATGTTCCGGATCAGCATGGAGCGGATGTCGATGCCCCAGCGCGCGCATTGGGCGATCAGGTTCTGCTCAAGCCGGTTCTGGAATTCCTGCCGCGTTTCGCCGACGATGAAGTCGATCGCCGGGTGCTTGCTTCCCTCGATCCGCGAAAAGCCGCGCGCCTTCGGAAGGACGATCTTCTTGAGAATGTCGTCCATGTCGCCGACCTGGTTGGTCAGTTGCGGCGCCCTGTCGCGGGTGATCGCGAATTCAAGCGTCCCCTCGACCACGACGGTGAAGCCGTCCTGGGTGAGGAAGGAGATGGCGTCCTCGCCCTGAAG
The DNA here is from genome assembly GCA_031254915.1 of Planctomycetota bacterium. GTDB lineage: Bacteria > Planctomycetota > SZUA-567 > SZUA-567 > SZUA-567 > JAIRTL01. The sequence continues at coordinate 1,239 of JAIRTL010000009.1, read as the reverse complement.
GGCGAAGCGTTGGCTCTGGAGGTTCACCTCCACGACCGAATGGAGATAGGGGTTGAGATAATACGTCCCCGGGCCCAGCGTCCTGTCCTGCACCCCCTTGACGCCTTCGCCGACGATAAAGACGTTTTTCATTTCCGGGGGAAGATCGCTGTGCAGGGGATCCCTGCCGGCGAGGTTGGCGACGACGCCGACATGACCGGGACGGATTGTGATCGCGTCGAACACTTCGACCCGTTCGGCGTACGGGTTGATCCTGTACTTGCCGGGGCGAAGAATATCCTCGACGATCCCCTTGAACCCGGGGGGCGCGATGATCTCGCCCTCGGGGAGTTCGTCCCCGTACAGGCGCGTCACCACGCCGAGGCGGCCGGCCGGGATGTTGGTGACGGTCGCGAGCTGCCAGTCCCAGTCGTACGGGTTGTAGAAGTGGCGACCGGCGGGGAGGGTTTCGAGCTTGATCCCTTTCTGCCCGTCGCGGGTGGAGATGATTTCGTTGGCCTTGAGGTCCTCGCCTGTTTTGCGGATCAGGATGGCGATCTGGTCGCCTTCCGGCTCGATCCGGCAGCCGTACCATATGAACAGGCCGACAAAGACGAGGAGGGCGACGACGAACGCCAGTGCCGTTCCCATAATCATCGTCTTTATCGCCTTCCTGGCCCATTTGCCCTTTTTCGGATTCCTGGGGGGAAAGCGTTTTCCGGACTGCAACAGATCGAGTTCCTCGTCGGTTGGCATAATGTCGTCCCTCGCGAACGGAAAATGTGTATGACGCGGCGACGGCCGGGCGCGGCGAGCCGGGGAGGCTCATGGTTCCGCGATTTTGCGACGCCGCCTGCTTCGCCATGATACCTCGCCGCCGCCTGCCCGCCAAGGGGTAATTGCGGCGAAGCGCCGCGCCAATGATCGCGGCGTCGATCGGAGGGAAACGACCGCGCCGAAAATATGCCGTTCACGGTCCGAAGGCGTGATCCCCCCAACTGTGCGCGGCCATGAAACGGCCAAGGGAAGCAGATGTGAAACAGGGCAGTCCCATCCCCCATCGCCACAATTTCGGGCCGCGCCCGGTATGTGGACTTTTGGAGAAAATCAAACACCCCGCCGTGCGATTCTCTCCAACGATTCAACGAAGACCCGCCAATGATCGGGATGGGGAAAGGCGGGGTATGCGTATGCCCCCACGGCCTCGGCAAGTTCTTGATTGCCAAAGAGTAAGGCCGCAACCTGTTACGGCTGCGGCCA
>JAIRTL010000017.1 GCA_031254915.1 Planctomycetota bacterium | reverse complement strand
ATCTATAAGTCAACACTCTCGAAAAATTATGCAGTAGATTTTGCCGCAATCTGTATTGATATCGCGAAATCCGCTCATGATCGTCTTTCTCTTCATTCGCTTTCACGTCAACGGATCGCACGAAAAATTCTGAAAGTGGAATGTCATTCCGAAAAATATTGAATATTCGCTGCTGTTGCTGTATGGTGTTTCTTGACCAAGCTTTGATGCTGTCGGTCACTTGGTGAAACTCGCTATCCACGATAGCGGTGTTCGATCATCGCATAACTACGTCATCTGATGAGGGAAACTATGAAACGCAGAACTTTTCTTGGGTCATCCGTGGCCAGTGCCATTGCATTGGCGACTGCAGCTTGCGGTGGGGGAGGCGGGGGAGATGACGATCCCCCTGTCGATCCTCCTCCCGTTGATCCGCCCATCGATCCAGATCCGGGCCGCGCGAAGACCATCGACGCCATGCGGCGCGCCGTCACCTTCATGGATCAGGAAGTCTCGTACAACGGAGCCTACGTGTGGTCCTACCTAGCGTCCGACCGGAACAAATGCTGGGGCGAGATGGAGGCGTATCCGACGATGTGCTGGATGCAGCCGACCGGAACCCCGTCAGTGGGCAACGCCATCCTCGACGCCTATCACGCCACCGGCGACGAAACCTTCTATCGGGCGGCCGAGCGCACCGCGCTGGCGATGGTCGAGGCGCAGCATCCTGCGGGCGGATGGAATTACATCTACGATTTCGCCGGCGAAGACTCCTTGAAGCGCTGGTATGAGACGATCGGCATCAACGGCTGGCGGCTCGAGGAATTCCAGCACTACTACGGCAATGCCACCTTCGACGACGCCACCACGGCGGTGTCCTCGCAGTTCATGCTGCGCATGTATCTGGAAAAGAGAGATCCGCGCTTCAAGACGGCGATCGACAAGGCCATCGACTTCGTGGTCAACTCGCAGTTCAAGGAAGGCATCGTCAAGGGCGGCTGGCCTCAGCGCTTCCCGCGCTATTCCGGCGCCACCCAGTCAATGCCCGCGCCCAACTGGCCGCCGACGGGACCCAACTGGGCGCACCTGCAACCCGGCGCCCGGAACGGCGACTATATCATCGAAGGCCCCGGCGGGCCACAGTTCGGCAAAGGGTATACTGGCGTCTTCTGCGGCATGGAAGACCGTGATTACACCAACTTCCTGACCTTCAACGACGACGTAATCGCCGAGAACATCAAGTTCCTGATGATCTGCATCTTCGGCTTGGGACGCATGGACCTCAAGGACCCCGCCGTCGCCGCCATGGACTGCGTGGCCAATACCATCTACCGCTACAGCGGCGATCCATCGACCTCCACCAATCCCAACGCCGGCACCACACCGCAGTGCGGTTGGGCCTTGCAGCACCTGTCGCAAGATACGGTAGACGCCTACGGCGTACTGCGCAAGGCCGGCAGCCCGGCCGGCGCGCGCGGCTACGAGGCGCGCGGCATCTCGCCGAACGTTTCGATCGCCAACGCCAACCTGTTGTTCCATTTCTTCCGGCTGACCGGCAACAAGCGCTATCTGCTCGATCTAGCCGACGTGTTCAACTGGGCGGATACCTGCGCGTTGAAACCCTATATGAGGGCGTATAACGCCAGCAGCAATCCGACCGGCGACCCGGAAAGCATCCTAACCAATTCGCACGCCCGGGTCATCGAACTGGACAGCAACCGGCCGCGTTTCGTGCACCGCTACGGTACCAATATCTGGAACGGCGCCTATTATTTCGACTACGACTGGCGCAACACGCCCAGCCATTACGGTGTGGCGCAGGGCGCCGCGACCGCCACTCCGCGCGCCACGCTTGCCCGCTTGTCGGCGCTGACGAACGACCAGATCGCCCGAATGGTGGCGAAGTCGCCGCTCAACGTGATGAACGAGCGTCCGTTGCCCAAGTACTTCTCGGCCGGCGGCGAAGTGGATTTCCCGCATCTGTACGCGGATTCAGTGAAGGGATTGGGGGCCCGGAACGAAACCGAAAACGACGCGACGATCGACAGCTTGGGCGAGAAAAACTACTGGAGCTCCAACCAGTCGAATTACACCAACCCCTATACTCAGAACGGGTCGAGCACACCGTATCTGGGCAAGGAGTACATGAGCCGGCATGTGGGCGATCCCACGGACACCTCGCCGTTCGCGGCTAGCGCGACCCAGATGCCCAACATGCCTCCCTATAACACCACCATGCCGCCAAATCCGGTGCCGCAGGTCGTCAACAGCAGTACCTTCGTCAGCAACCTGAACAACCTTACGGCCTTCCTGGCACCCGTCACGGCCGTAACCGATCCGGACTACAGGAGCTAATCCGGCGCGCTATGCACACCCGGGAGACCCGGGTGTGCTTTTTTTTGCTACTACGGTAACGCTCCGGGGCAATGTTTTCCTTTTGCCCATCTCGCTCAAACTGTTTTCTCCACAATGCCGGACGGAACTTATAGTTTTGCGTTGCGCTTGTATGATAACCGTGTTCGAGCGCTTTCCATGGAGGGAAAGATATTGCTGGAACCAAATCCGGATGCGGCTGAATGTGGCAAAATGGAGATTCGGGTTTGAGATGCGTTGCGTGAGTATGGTGGGACGCGAAACGAAACCGGATGGGGAAACCGGATATGGGAAGAGAGGAAACAAGGTGGTCGATGCGGTGATTCGGGCCGGTTTGGCGCGGGATCTTTCGATGGGCGCAGCCTGATGGTTTTTCCGGATCGCGCGCTTTTCCTGGTAGCGAGATTCCTGCTGTGGTTTGGGTGCGCGCTCGTGGTAGTGGTGTGCTGGCAGGCGGCCGGCCTCGCTTGGCGGTTGCTGGCGCCGGCGACAGGCGGGCCGATGCCGCTGCCGCCGCAATCGGCGCCCGTGGGCGGCGAATCCCGCGACGCCCTCGCCGGCTGGTTCGAAGTCGAAACCCGGATCGATGCGCCAACGGCGAGTGATTATGCGCTGATGGCCGTCATTGCCGGCAGAAACGACGGCGTGGCGGTACTCAAGGGCGGTGACGGCAAAGGCCTCGCGGTGCGCACGGGAGACGCCGTCGATGCCGGAAGCCGTCTGGTCTCCGTCGATCCTGGCGGCGCCACGCTGGAGCGCGACGGGATGCGGCAGGAGATCAAATTGCCGCGGGCAGATGCGCCTCCGGTCGCGTCCAACGCCGAGGCCCGCGCGCCGACGCCGGGCGTCCCGGCGGCTCCGGCAGCGAATGCGATTCGCCTCACCCATGGGCAGATGCTCGGTGTGATGCGCGGCGGCAACGTGGCCGGCTGGGACCGGGGTCTGTCCAACGCCCCGGACGGCGGCATTCGCATCGACCGCGTGGCGGCGCAGCCCTTTGCCCCGTTGTTGCAGCTTCAGGACGGCGATGTGCTCAAAAAGGTCAACCAGCGCCCGCTCGGGCAGCTTGCCGACATCTCGCTCGTTTTTTTCCACTTCGGCCAGAACTCTTCGGTCGTTCTTGAACTCATCCGTCGCGGTGTTCCGATGACCCTGCGTTACGAAATCCAGCCATGATCATGAA
>JAIRTL010000114.1 GCA_031254915.1 Planctomycetota bacterium | reverse complement strand
GGTCTTGCTCGCCGCGACGCTGTTCAGCGCCCTGGCGATTCGTTTCGCCGTCAAGTGGGTCGGCGCGACGGTGAAAGGCGTCGGTTCCGGCGCCGTGTCGGCCGCTCGCCGGGATGCTCGAATAGGGCGTACATCGCTTTTCCCTGGACGGGAAACACAGCCGTTCCTTCCATCGTGAAGGAGCGGCATATTTTTGCATGTCGCGAAGACATGGATTTTGGGATAATGAAAAGAAGTTGATTCGAGTAAGGCGGGTATACTACCAATTGATGCGGTGGTTGTGTTTGGAAGCGGACTATTCCACCAACCCCACGCGCCATGCAAGAGGAATACAGCCATGCTAAAGATATCGCCTCGATTTGCCCTCACCTGTGCGGCGGTCGTCGCCGCGTTCTGCGTTTGTCATACCCTCGGGCCAACGTACGCCGCGAGCCGGCGTGCGACGCGGGAGAACGTCGTCAACCGGCTCGCCGATTTCCAGGCGTTTTTCCTCGACTTCCAATACGCGCCGGACAGCGCCGTCCCCAACGAACTTCTGGCGCAATGCCACGGCATCATCATCATGCGCCAATACAAGGCGGGGTTCGTCTTCGGCGTCAAAGGGGGCGACGGTGTGATTTTACTGCACAACCCGGATACAGGCTCCTGGTCCGCGCCAGCCTTCATCGCCACGGCGGAAGGAAGCTTCGGCTTTCAGATCGGCGGCCAGGCGATCGACGCCATCATCCTCATCATGAACCGCGACGGCGTGAACATGCTTCTCAAGTCGCGCTTCCAGGTCGGCGTCGACGCGTCGGCCGCTGCGGGCCCGGTCGGCCGCGACGCGGCGGCGAAAGTCGGCCCCGGCACGGCCCTTCTCACCTATTCGCGCGCAAAAGGCCTGTATGCCGGCGCGGCCTTCGAGGGCGGCGCTTTCCTTAATTACGATGCCTTCAACCATGCCATCTACGGCATGCAGGTCGGACTCAAGGATATTCTCATCGACCAGATCGTCGGCTTCCCGCCGGAGGCGTTGCCGCTGGTTCAGACCCTCCAGGCCTACTCCAATTCGACCCGCTATCCCGACAACGTTTCAGCGCCCCATCCTGGGAGCATGCCGCTGGTCCCCACGTATACGCTTCCCCCGCCGGCAGCGGTTTATTCCGAACCGATTCCGTATGTCGAACCGCTCAACCCGATCGACGCCGGACCGATCATGGATCTTCCGCCGTCGACCATAGAACCTCCCCCGGTTCCGCCTTCGACTCCGACCGCGAACGCGGAGGCAGCGGCCGAGGCCGTCCGCGCCGCGTCAGTGAAATAGGGGATCTCTTCCACTTTCAAGGGAACATGAATGATCCGGAAAAAATCACCCGCCGCGGCGAACCGCGGTGGGTGATTTGTCGATTAGCGCGGCTACGATGAAGCAACCGAACCGCATTCTCCTCGATGACCACCTCATCCGTATCGGGCCGCGCCCGGATATACTGGGCGCGATCCAAAATCGTGAAAATGGGGGATGTGGGTTGCCCTGCTCCACATCTGCTTCCCTCGGCTATTTCATGGCCGCGCACAGTTGAGGGAATCACAACTCCGGCCGTAAACGGAATATAATTGATTGTATGTTCCAAGTTGCGGCGGAAAGTCAACCGATTTAGGAGATGATTTTTTTCATCTTTCGCCAAAAATTTGTCTGAAACGAAAGCCGCGAATAGAATGTGACCACGGCTCGAGAAAAGGAGATCTGCCCAATGGATCAACGCGAACGCGCCCTTGAAGTGTTCAGGAAGTACAACGAAACGGAATCCCTGTTGCGCCATGCGCTTGCCGTCGAGGCGGTCATGCGCCACTTCGCCGAAAAGTACGGCGAGGACCCGGATTACTGGGGAACGGTCGGCATTCTTCACGACGTCGACTATGAAAAATACCCGGAGCAGCATTGCGCGAAAGGGAAGGAAATCCTCGCCAAGGAAGGGTATGACGACGCGTTCATCCATGCCGTTGTCAGCCATGGTTATGGGCTCGTGACCGATGTCCAACCCGGGCGCCGCATGGAAAAAGTGTTGTATGCCGCTGACGAATTGACCGGTTTGATCTCGGCCGCCGCGCTGATGCGCCCGTCCAAAAGCGTTTCCGACCTCGAGGTGTCGTCGCTGAAGAAGAAGTGGAAGGACAAAAAATTCGCCGCCGGCGTCGACCGGGAGGTGATAAAAAACGGCTGCGAAATGCTTGGCATGACGCTCGAGGATGTCATGCAGGAGACGATCCTCGCCATGCGCAAGGCGTCCGGGGCGATTGGATTGTAGCCTGCCGCATTGCTACGATGCCATTTCGTATGCAAAGAGCGCGCGCCGCCATTACGGCGGCGCGCGATGATTTCCTGGCGCATAATCGACCCGCTCTTCGGCGCATTAGGCCTTTTTCGCCTTGTGGGGGGTATGTTTCCGTTCCCCGGGGCAGTACTTCTTCACCTCGAGAGCCTTGTTTTCGCGTTTGAGACGTGTTACGTAATTGCGGCTCTGGCAACTGCCGCAGATCATCTGGTACACTTCAACCGGGTTTTTTTTCTTCTTGGCCATTCCTTGATGCTCCCATGTTCGGCGCCGACGGCGCGGTGCCACAATAAGACAATCACCCGGCCGGAAACGACCCGGTTCCTGACGGCGACAAAAACCGCGCCGTCCGGGACGGACGCGTGGAAAAAAATATTATCCGGCAAACCACCCCCGTGTCAAGGTTTTTTGCCGCGCATATTGCATTTTGCCGGCGTGTTTATACAATTTTCTTCGGAAAACAACTTGCAACAAGTGTTTTTCAGTCCACATTTCGTAAACCCCGTCGCCGAACGCCGGCGCGGCCGCACTTACAAAGGAGACGAGATGAGCGAATTTTCCGATGATTTTTACACGCTGTCCCAGGAGCAGGGCCTGTGCCAGGTCGGGGACGTCATTCTCAACCTCGGCAAGATCGCCCTCATCGCGAAATCCGAAGGCAGGACGCTTGTCTACCGGCCCGGCGCCGCCGATCCGATCGCGCTTCCCGACGCGGTGTTCGGTGCAGTCAAGGACGCCGTGTTCGCCATCGGCGAAGGCGACGACGAGGATGAAGACGGAGAGTTCGAAGAAGAGTGACGCGATAGCGGAAAAATAACCACAACAGGCATCAAAACGACCGGATCCCCGCGAAGGCGGGGATCCGGTCGTCAGGACGAAAAAGAAACGGTTATGTGAAGAAATGCCGATTACGGAATGTGAGGCCGGGAACAAGAGACGGGAAGAAGGAGCGAACAACGATGGCGAAGGGATACGGCCATGAGCCGGTCATGCCGGAAGAATCATGCCTGTGGCTTGATCCGCGACCCGGCCAGACCGTCATCGATATGACGACCGGCCTCGGAGGGCATTCCCGTCTGTTCGGAGAAGCGATAGGCGCGACCGGACGGCTGGTCTGCGTCGATCGCGACCGGGAGGCGCTCGAAGCGGCGCGCGAAAACCTCCTTTCCCTTGAATGCGGGGTCGATTTCATCCACTCGCCATTCGACAGGATCACGGGCATCCTCGCCAGCCTCGACATCAAGGCGGTCGACAGGGTATTTTTCGACATCGGCGTCTCGTCCCTCCAGCTCGACAAGGCGGAACGCGGATTTTCCTTTCTCCGGGACGGCCCCCTCGACATGCGAATGGACAGGGAGACAGGCCCGAACGCGGCGGATTTGGTCAATTCGCTCCCGGTCGAGGAACTTGCCGACATTTTTTACCGATATGGTGAAGAAAGACATTCACGACGCATAGCCAAAAGGATTGGAGAGGCGAGGGAGATTTCGCCGATAAACACCACTGGAGAACTGTCGGCGATCATCGCCGGCGCTACGAGCGGACGGGCGGGAAGAAATCCCGCCACCAAAGTGTTCCAGGCGCTGCGGATAGCAGTGAACGACGAGCTCGGCATGTTGTCTCGCGGGCTCGCGGGAGCGGGGAAGGCGTTGGCGCCCGGAGGCAGGGTGGCGGTGTTGACCTTCCATTCGATCGAGGACCGCATGGTGAAGCGGGTGTTCGCCGGATGGGCGAAGCGCGGCTTGACGAAGACGCTGGCCGGAGGCGTTGTCGAGCCGACGCACGCGGAAACGCTCGTCAACCGCCGGGCGCGCAGCGCCAAACTCAGGGCGGCGGAAAGAATACAGGAATTTTCCCTCCGAAGGGGACGACATTATGCGCGGATTCATATTGGGAGTGCTTCTCTTGACGCTTATCGGCTGGTGCATGGTCCATGAGACGATCAAGCAGACGAAGTCCCGCTATCAACTCGCTGAAATGTCGCAGCGCGAGACGGAGACGCTCAAACGCCTGGAAAAACTGCGTGCCGAGGAAGAGAGCCTGCTTCAGCCGACCCGCCTCGCGAAGTTGGCGAAGGAACTCAAGCTCGACGTCGCTTCGCTCCAGTCGACGCCTCCCGCGCCGGCGATCCGCCGCAACGGGGCGACGGCGGAACGATTGCCAGGCGAAACTGAGCGCGACGGGCAGGATACCAGACTGGCTTCGGCGGATCACCGATAATCCGCCGCCTTTATGCATTGGAACGAACGGATACGCATGACCGTCGCCGCCGATACGAAAAACAATGCGCATGCCAGCCGGAAGATCGGTTGGACGCGCCTTTTCGGGACGATAATGACGCTGCTGTTCCTCGGCCTCGGCGCCAGACTCGCACAGCTGCAACTGATGGAGCATGAAGAATACGTCGTCGAAACGGCGCGCCAGGTGTTCGGAGCGGTGAAGGAACGCGACCGGCGCGGGCACGTCATAGACGCGCGCGGCAGGACGCTGGCCATGTCCGTCGACTCCAAGGCTTGCGCACTCGATCCGCACGTCCTCCTCGAAGCGCCCGGCGCCAAGATGGAACGGGTCGTCGAACGCCTCAAGGAACTCCTCAATCTGAAGGATTCAGACGTCCAGCGCATCGAAAAGGCGATCGCGAGAAAGGAAAACGCCAACGGCAAGCCTATTCGTTTCGTTTGGGTCAAGCGCCGTCTGACCGACGATGAATGGAAAAATCTCGACGCCGCCATCGCGGAATCGAAAAAGAAGTCTTCCGAGGCATGGAAATATCGACGCCGCTGGCTGAAGCGCGCCGGTGATCTTGTCGCCAGACGCGACAAGGAGGGGGAAAAGAAGGCCCGCAACGCCGCTGACGGCTGGAAGCGCGCCGCCGAGGAACAGGAAGGCTTGTTCGCCGGAGTGTTTTTTCCGCCGGATTACCAAAGAGTCTATCCACAGGGCGGCCTTGCCGCCCATATTCTCGGCTTCTCAAACATCGACGGCGGCGGCCTCGAAGGTGTGGAAAAGCTGCTCGACCCCTTCCTCCAAGGCACCGCCATCAAGCGCCTCGTCGCCCGCGACGCCCGGAGCCGCGCGCTTTCGACCCTGGTCAGGGACGACCGGAGCGTCGAAGGCATGACGGTCCAACTCACCCTCGACAGCGTCATTCAGGCGATCGTCGAGGAAGAACTCTATCAGGTGGCGGAACGGATGAAGGCGGAATTCCCGGAAATCACCGGCAATGCCGTCGTCATGGATCCGATCACCGGGGACATTCTCGCACTCGCAAATTATCCCACGTTCGACGCCAACGAACCCGCCAAATACCCGGCCAGGAACCGGAGAAACGACGTTGTCGCCGCGATCCAGGAACCGGGAAGCACATTCAAGCCGCTTCTGTTCGCCGCCTCCATCGAAGAGGGACTGGCCGACTTCAACGACGACTGGGACTGCGGCGTCTACCGCATGTCGAACGGCAGAACCATCAAGGACCTGTATCCCTACGGACGCATGCCGCTCGTCATGGGGCTTATCAAGAGTTCGAACCCCGCGATGGTCCGTCTCGGCGAACGCCTCGGTCCGGAGCGCATGCGCCAATACGTCCTGAAGTACGGGTTTGGCGAAAAGACCGGCTCCCTCCTGCCCGGCGAAGTGCGCGGCAAGGTGACCGACGCCAACAAATGGTCGACCTACACCATGGGGTCGGTGCCGATGGGCTACGAGATCAACGTCACGACGCTCCAGATGGCGGCGGCGTATTCGGTGATCGCCAACGGCGGCATGCTGCCGAAGCCGAACATCGTCAAGGCTGTCCTGGACGAACGCGGCGACGTCGCCCTCAAGGTGAAGCCGGAGATGCGGCGCCGGGTGATTTCGGAAAAAACGGCCCAAGGCATGCGCGAAGCGCTCCGGCGCGTGGTGACTGAAGGCACGGGCCGGCGCGCCAATATTCCGGAATACGCCCTCGCGGGCAAGACCGGCACCGCGTCCATGGTCGCCAATGAAAAGGAACGGGCAGCCGGCATCAAGGGCTATTCGAAAAAGCGGAACACGGCCAACTTCGTCGCCATCGCTCCCTACGATAAGCCGCGCGCCGTCATCTGCGTGACGATCAGGGAAACGGGCAAATTCGGCGGCGAGGCGTCGTCGCCGGTGGTCGCCGGCATAGCTCGCCGGGTGCTCGCCTATTGGGGGCTTCCGACGCTGGACGGCAGCCGTCCGGAGAACCTGTACCGCCCTTTTGATCCGGCGACGGCCGTCCCCAAGCCGGAGGCGAAATATGTGGTCGGAGCCGAGGACGACGACAACAGGCTGGAAGAGGAGGTCGACCCGAGGATCTGGCAGGAATGGATCGAGGACGATTCGGCGCTCGGCTGAACAACTCTCGTGATGGGTTTGG
>JAIRTL010000110.1 GCA_031254915.1 Planctomycetota bacterium | reverse complement strand
CAGGAGATGGTGGACAAGGGTGCAACAGACCGTCCGGTGCGGCTTTTCTTCGGAGCCGTTTACGAACGCGACCTGTATTACGTGAAGGAATTCCAGGAATTCGCCGCCAAGCATCCCTGGTTCAAATACGTTCCCGCCCTGTCCGGCGACGAGAGAAGCGAAGCCTGCGCAGACTACGGTCTTATCACCGACGTCGTCGCCAAGCATATCCCCGATGCCAGCGAATACGAGGCGTATCTGTGCGGCGGCCCCGGCATGATCGAGGCCTGCATATCCACGCTCACGCACAAGGGCATCAGGCGCGAAAATATCTTTTTCGACAGATTCGGATAACAGCCATGATCACTCCGGATCAAAGAGTGCCCTGGTACTATCAGGGTCTGTGTTTTCAGTGTCAGGGATGCGGCGCTTGCTGCCGCGGCCCGGGCGGATATGTCTGGATCAGCCCGGATGAAATTACCGAAATCGCCGGTGCGCTTGGGATGAGCGATGAGGAATTCGGCTACAAATACCTCCGCCGCACGCCGACGGGACTCGCGCTTGTCGACAGCCGGAGCGGCGACTGTCCGTTCCTCAATGGGGCCGGTCGCTGCGCCATCTATCATGCGCGTCCGGTTCAATGCAGGACCTGGCCATGGTGGCGCGAAAACCTTACCTCGCCGGAGGCGTGGGAGAGTGCGGCGCGGCGTTGCCCCGGCATGGGCAGGCACGAGCGCCACAGCCTTTTCATCATCGAAACGGAAGCGGCGAAGGATTTTTAACGCATTTTAGAATCCCCGTGAATATGTGGATTTAGTACGTCACCTACCCGAACAGACTCTGAATCCAATATCCACAGTCTTTCTCAAAATGCCGCAGGCAGCGGAACGGACGGATCAAACCGAGTGCAGTATTTCGCCGACGACGACATCGCGCAGATCGCTTCCCCGCCGGGCGCAGGCCTTTTGGGGGCGATCAGGTTATCCGGTCCCAACGTTTTCGCCATCCTCGCGGAAGCGGTCATCCCGACAAATCCCGCCGCCGCCGAAGCTCTCGCGGCTCGGAGGCGCGGCGCGCATCAATGCGATTTACTCCTGACCCTGTCCGGACACCGTCTCTCCTGCCCAGCCAACGTTATGCTCATGCCAGGCCCGGGCAGCTACACACGCGAGGACGTTGCCGAATTCCATCTGCCCGGATCGCCAGTTGTCCTCCGGGCCGCTCTCCGGACGCTCACCCGCCTCGGCGCGCGACCGGCCGCGCCGGGCGAGTTCACCTTCCGCGCCTTCCGGAACGGCCGCCTCAGTCTTGGCCAGGCGGAAGCGGTGGAGGAATCCATCCGCGCCACGGCGGAGAACCGGCGCCGCATGGCGCTGTTCCGCATGGGAGACGCGAATCCGCATTTGATCGGGGAGTGGCGGCGGCGCGTCCTCGACGCAGCGGCGATCATCGAAGCGTCGATAGATTTTGAGCACGAGCACCTCGGCGGCGATCCGGCGGCGGAAATCGCCGCCCTCGTCGAGGATCTCGAACAGGCGGGCGCGGCGTTGGCGGAGGATTCGGGGATCGCGCGCCCCGATCTGCCGCTCGTATCCCTGCTCGGCCTGACGAACGCGGGGAAAAGCGCCCTCGCCAATGCGCTTCTCGGGCAGGCGGAATTCGTTGTTTCCCCCCAACCCTCCACAACAAGGGACAGGCTGCAACGCGAGGTCAAATTGGGAAACGTCACGCTGCTTCTCGCCGACAACCCCGGTCACGACCCGGTCTCACGCGACGTCGGCGGCGACGCCGCCGCGCGCGGACAGAAAACGATCGGCGCCGAGGACCTCGCCTGCTGGGTCGTAGACGGCTCCGAACCTGCCGGACAACCATTGCGCGAGTTCGCCGCGCGACTCGGCGAACCGATCCTCGTCCTGGTCAACAAGCGGGACCTGCCGGCGAAAACCGGCAAGGAGAATATCGTCCGGATCCTTGCCGACGTCGGGAAAAAACCTGTCGCCGCACTTTCCGTCAGCGCGCATAGCGGCGAAGGAATCGCCGAGGCCAAACAAACGATCGCGCGCATTGTCGGAGACTCGGGCATACAGAACAGATGGAACCGACGCGAACGCACGGAACTGTCGACGGCGCTTCTCCATCTTCGCGCGGCGGCGCTTGAGCTTTCCGGCCTCGGGCGCGAGGAACTCGTCGCCGACGACCTCCGGAGCGCCGTGGATGCGTTCTCCGGTGCGCTCGGCGAAGGCTATGTCGAGGAAACATTGACAGCGATATTCTCGCAGTTTTGTTTGGGGAAATAACGGAAGATCGGACTATCCATGACCAAAAGCGTCGACAAAGCCAGACCTTTTGTACAGATATACGCGGACGGCGCCTGTTCTGGCAACCCCGGGCCCGGTGGCTGGGGCGCGCTTCTCCGCGCTCCGGCCGCGAACGTGGAGAAGCGCCTTTCGGGGGCGGAGAAGAACACGACCAACAACCGCATGGAACTGATGGCGGTCATATCCACCCTGGAGGCGCTGAACGTGCCTTGCACGGTCGAAGTGGTGACGGACAGCCGCTATATCGTCGACGCATTTCAGAAAAACTGGATCCGCAATTGGCTGAGAAACGGCTGGAAAACAGCTTCCAGGCAACCGGTAAAAAACGTTGAACTGTGGAAACGGCTTCTGGACGCCGCCGCACCGCATCAAATCGCCTGGACATGGATTCGCGGTCACGCTGGCCACCCGGAGAACGAACTGGCGGACAGTTTGGCTGTCGCCGCGCGCCTGGAGATCGAAAACAAGAGCCGATAATAATACTGAATTTTTCCCGGGTAGTTTATTCCGAACCGGCAACTATTGAGAATATAATACATTGCGCCAGATTATCACGTCGCCGTTTTTTCCTCAACTTTTTGCCTGCGCATCCGCTAATAATACTGCCAAGTGGTCGAGGGACACACAGCGGTGGTTATGCATTTACGCGGACGATTCGGCCCGCGGTTGCGAAAAGCGCTGTTGTGTTTAAAAAATATAATGACGGGCGGGGTGCGTCATTTAGCGCGTTTTTGGTAATGATTGGCCTCCCTGTTGCGTTTCGGGCTCGACCGCGCCAACCAAGACGCGCCGGGGAAGGGTCAACTATTTACGAAAACGCTGTAGAGCGTTTAATTTTGTGTTTAGAAAGTGTTTGGCCGAGGCGTGTCGGTCGGAAGGCGTATTTTCGCGTTATTTCGGCGAAAATGCGCCGGGGGGGAGACGCGACGAAGGATCAACGCTTTCTCAATGTGATGTTAAAATGCCCTATGCGTTGCGGTTTGGCAGGAACGCGGACATGATGTCCACAGAACGGCGGGGAAGTATGCCGTACAAGGAGGTGCATTTATGCTTCCCGACATGACGGACCTAGGGCCAATCACCCAGGCGATACAAACTGACAAAGCGATGCGACAGACTCGGCCGGACGAGAAGTCGCAACACGTAGCCGCCCGAGAAAACAAGGTCGAACAGCCCCAGTCCGCGAATGGCGCGACCAACGCGAAGGCGAAACCGGGCGAAAACGCGAAGCCCGGCCCGGAGCAGCCCAAGGATATTTTTGAACTCTCTTTCCACCTGACCCAAGAGGAACGCGATTCGCTGGTCAAGGCGTTTTCGAAAGGGGAGGCTCTGGCGGAGAGAGAGCAATCGACCTTGCGGAGCACGGCGGAACGGATATCGAAGGCGATCGAGGAAACGCTTGCCCAGCGTTCGGAAAAACGCGAACGCGTGGAAAAAGCGGTTTCCGAATGGTACTCGAAGATTGCCAAAGGCGAGGCCAGGCAGCCGCTCGAGCTTGTGAAGCTGTTGCGCATGGCGGCGCTCGGCCAGTTCGACTTCCCGGTCAAGTAACCGGAGCCGCAGATACATCGACTTTTCAAACTTGAATGCGCATGTGGCGCATCTCACTTTTGTTATGCCCTTTTGTCTAAAGTTCGCCTCAATCCCCATTCCTTCGCGCCAATTCCGACGCGAGCAGATTGTCTTCTCCCGATTCTCCCCAGAATTGCCCCGGTCGTTTGAATCGCCCTTGCAATTGCGAACAGGCCGATTCCATCACTCCCGACCCAAGAGGGAAGCCTTGGCGTTTGGCTTTCGGATAGTATAGGTGCGACGAATGCTTCTGAAAGTACGCCGTCTCCCTACTAAGCACTTGACGCTCTTCTTCCGGCCATTCGTCCTCGGCCATTTCCAACAGTCCCTCCAGGATGGGAAGAAGTTCACTTCCGCCGCGCCGCTTCACTCCCTTCAAGAGCGATCCCACCCAGTCATGCGCCGATTCCTCGTCCTTAAATGGGTCCCTGGCAGGCGTCCATAAATGCTCCGACGCATGGTGGAAGTCCAACTCGCCTTCCGCCTCGGGATAGCATTCCCCGGCCACTCGCCAGATCCATGCCGGTCCGTCGGCAATCACATACACGCGTTTGGCCTGATGCTACCCCCGACGCAGGGCCTCGGCATACAACGCCCGGCCTATTACCGCCGGACCACCCGCCGAGGAGACGCAATACTTTGCCGCATCCCGGCGTTCACCTCTCTCCGGCATACTCAACCGTTTACGACAGAAGACGTTAACAAAAGTGAGATGCACCCCTTGCGAGATGTGAGCGAAGGCGGCGATTGCAAGAGCGAGAAACGCGACCCGCCAAACCGGTCCACCCAAGACTTTCTCCCGCGGGAAGGAAATTTCCCCACCTTTTTTTGCCGCAGAGGAGGTTTTCTTTCGAACTTCTTTGGCGGACTCCAGAATAGAGCGTGAAAGTATCGTCAGGAGGGAGAGGGGAAATGGCGGCGGCGCGCCGGGGAGGTCGTCGCCGGCCGTTAGCCCCGTTCCTTTTCGCGGAGGCGGGCAAGGGTCCGGAAATCGTCTTTCACGTGGGCGTATAGCGATTTGTAGAGGTCGAAATACTCCATGTACAGACTGTGCGCGGCCGGATCCGGTTCCATGGGGTCGATGTACCTGGTCCATTCCCTGGCGACGGAAAAATCCTTGAACGCACCCACGGCGACGCCGGCGAGAAGCGCATCGCCGTAGGGGGCGCCGTTGCGGCGTTCGACGAGCGCGGTCGGTAGATTGAAAACGTCTGTGATGATGCGTCGCCACAACACGCTTTTCGCGCCGCCCTCGTTGAGAATCAAGGGCGGGTTGACCGGTCGGCCGGCCGCCGTGATCACCTGGAACGAATCGTAAAGCGCGAATGCCACCGACTCCATCATCGCGCGGGCGAGATGGCCGCGCGTGTGGGCGAGGCTCAAACCGAAGACGACGCCTCTGGCATGGACGTCCCAAATCGGGGTGCGCTCACCCATGAGATAGGGCAGGACGACAAGGCCGTCGCAGCCGGGAGGCGCGGCGGCGGCCTCGATATTGATCGCGTCGTAGGCGTCCATGCCGCCGGAGGCCTCGAGTTCCCGTTCCGCGCGGTAGTGGTTGTCGCGCAAATAGCGTATTGTCTGGCCGCCCGTGGTCGTGGTGGGCACAGTGATGTAGGTGTTTTCCGAATCGGTGGTATAGGCGAAGCCGATCATGCTGTCGTGGAAATCGGCGTCGCGGTGGAGAATGCCGAAATTGCCGCAGGTGCCGAGATTCATCTGGATGTCGCCCTCGCGGATCATGCCGCCGCCGACCCAACCGGCGTTGCAGTCCACCTGGCCGGCGGCGACCGGCGTTCCTTTGGCGAGCCCTGTCGCCTCCGCCGCGTCGGCGGCGACTTCCCCGACGATCGCTTCGCAACGGTGAAGCGCGGGAAACAGGGATGGGTCGAGGCCGAGGCGGTCCAGCATCGCCAAGTCGAAGCGCCTGGCGAGGAGTTCGTAGGCGACGCCATAAAACGCGGCGCCGGAGTAATGGCAACTGTCGACGCCGGTGAGCTTGCGGGTGACGAATCCGTCTATGGTGAGCGCCTTGTCGACGCGACGGAAATCGTCGGGACGGTTTTCCCGCTCCCACAGGAGATTGACGATGGCGGGGTGGTCGTCGAGACGGTTTTTGCTGACGGCGAAAATTTTCTGGTCGCCGAACAGTTCGCGCGCCTTTTCCACTTGCCGCACGGCCCGGCGGTCCATCAGGTTGTACGCGTTGTTGACCGGGATTCCGTTCTTGTCGATCATCACCAGGCAGGGCATGGCCGAGGACACGGCGACGCCGCCGATGTCTCGGGGATCGACGGCGGACTCCGCGAGGATGGCCTGGATCATGTCGCGGGCATACGTCCAGTAGCGGTCGGGTTCGTGTTCCGACCAACCGGGTTTGGTGGTGAGGATCGGATACTCGCGAAACGCGTGACCGCGGACGGCGCCGGCGTCGTCGATCAGAGTCGCCTTCGAGCCGCCGGTTCCGTAGTCCAGCCCGAGAAAATGCATGACTTACACCTTGTTCGGCTTGACGCTCTCCTCGCAGGCGAGCATGCGCTTGATGTACGGCTTTCCCATCTTCTGCAAAAAGCCGATAAACAGGCATTCAACGATGCACAATTGCGCAAGGCGCTTGGCGATGACTTCGAAATTGGCGAAGGTGGCGAAAACCGCTGTCTGAAGAATGATGTCGGATGTTTTCACCAGGGGGGAAACGGGGTAGTTGGTCACCGCGATGACGGTCGCGCCGCGCTTGCGAGCCAACTTGGCGGCGTTGTTGACGGTGCGGCTGCGCCCGGAATGCGAAAAGGCGAGCATGACGTCGCCCCGTTCAAGCCTGGTCGCGAAGAAGAGCTGTTCGTCCGCGTCCGACGTTTCATACGCGGCATGTCCGACCTTGAGCCAGCGGAGGTAGCTTTCGCGCGCCACCACGCCGCCGTCGCCGATGCCGCAGAACAGGATCTGCCGGGACTCGACAAGGGCGTCGACCGCCCTGGTGAACTGATCGACGTCGAGGATGCGAAGTGTGTCCGAGAGCGACGACATGCTGGAATTGAACACCTTTTCCAGCATCACCGGAATCGGGTCCCTGGAGTCGATTTCCGGATACACCCCCTCGGGTTCGGCGTTGCGGTGCAGGTCGAAGGCGCGGCGAAGCTCGATGAATCCCTCGTAGCCGAGGCGTTTGGCCATGCGGACGGCGGTCGCCTCGCTGCATTCCGCCATCGACGCGAAATCGACGATGTTCAGCGTGGAAACGCGTTCGGGGTTGGCCATGAGGAAGTCGACGGCGCGGCGCTCCGCCGACTTGAGATTCGGATACATCGCCTGGATCTTGAGCGCGCAGGAATGGGGCATCCTAGTGAACGCTTCCTCGCTCATTATCATTGTCGCCTCCCTTCGCGCCGCCGTCGCTACGCTTTTCCAACCGCCCGCGCCGCGTGGAACGGCGCCAGGGTCCCGTGCAGCGTTTTGTACGCCGCGTAGCGCTCGGCATACCGCTTCGCCATTTCGACATCCGGTTCGCAGGTGCGCTCGGTCCTGCACAGCCTGTCCGCGCCCTCCGCCGCCGATGCGAAAATCCCCGCTCCCATCCCCGCGAGCGTCGCCGCGCCGATGCAGGCGGCGTCGGCGTCCCGCATCGAATCGACCGGCACGCCGAGGATGTCCGCCTTGAGCTGAAGCCAGCGCGCGGATCTCGATCCGCCGCCGACGTTCCTCAGCCTGCTGGTGGCCATGCCGAGCTCGCGCATGCGGTCGAGGTTGCGGCGCAGCTCGAAGGTCAAGCCTTCAAGAAGCGCGAGCGCGACCGTCGGCCGGTCCGTCGACAGCGTCAGGCCGACGAAGGCGGCGCGCGAGGACAAGTCGCAATCGGGCGTGCCCGAGCCGTTGAAATGCGGCATGACGAAAATGTCCGTCGGGCCGGGCGGCATGCCGTCGTCAATGACGGCGTACGCATCCCTGCCGGTTGCGGCGGCCTGGCGCGCTTCCTCGCCGCCCCAATTGTCCCGGAACCAGCGTAGCGCCAGTCCGCCGGCATGGTTGAGCGAAAAAGTGAAATACCCTTCGCCCATGGCGGAGCGGTAACACGGATAATAGCTATTATACATGCCGGGGGAAATCTGTGGAGCGTCCAGAACGCGCGAAAGCACTTCCGCCGTTCCTGTCGAGACGACCGCGATGTCGCTCGCGACAGCTCCCGCGCCGATGGCGGCGACGGGCTGGTCGTGGCCGCCGGCGACCACAAGGGGCCGGTTGGCGAGACCAAGCCCGGCGGCAAGTTCCACGGACATGGCGCCGGCGGCGGCGCCGGAGGATATGACCGAGGAGAGCAGGGCGGGGGGAAAGTCGAAGGCTGCGAGAATTTCCCCGTCCCAGTCGGAGCGGGCGAGATTATAGCACATGGTGCGGCTCGCCATGCAGTCATCCATCACGCCCGGACACCCCATACGCCCCATGACGTAGTCGGAATAAGTGACAAGGCGCGCGGCGCGCGTGAAAACCTCCGGCATGGCGCGGCGGAGCCAGAGCATTTTCAGAAAGAAATTGATCGGATGCGGCCGCATGCCGGTGCGCTCGAACAGGGCGTATCCGTCAAAGCGGTCGGCGACGGCGGGGATTTCTGACCGGCAGCGGTAGTCCATGCCGAGTATGGCCGGAGCAAGCGCGACGCCGGCGCCGTCGACCGCTATGATCGCGTCTCCCTGCACCGAAGCGGCCACGGCGGCGATTTCGCGAACGCCCGCCTCGGCGATCGCCTCGCGCATCACCGTTTTCGACAGCGCCCAGACTTCCCCGGCGTCCTGCTCGGCCTTGCCGCTTCCGTCCGCGTCGATGCCGTATTCGCGGAATCCGCGTCCGACCGCCCGTCCCTTTTCCGGGTCGATCACCAGCGCCTTGCAGCCGGTGGTGCCGACGTCCAGCCCGATGAGATGCACGTCAACCCTCCCGGAGCGCGTCCTGGAGCCGCCGCAACTGGCGAAGCGGCGAATCCGAATCGATCTCCACCATGTCGTAGGCGAGGGCTTCGTCCTTCCCGACGTCCCTGCGTAAACGATACCCCTTCGCGAGGCCGAGCGGCAACAGGTTTTCCGCTGCCGCCGTTTCCGCGCGATCGATCGACCCTCGGTAGGAATATTCGCCTATTCCGTCGAGGATTTCCCCCGCCTTGAGATCGCGCTTGGCGACGGCGATGCACTCGGATACGAGCTTCGGGCCGGGATGCCCGGACGATTCGCCGTACAACACGCAACTGGCGCAGGTGAGGGGAACCTCGATCGAACAGAGGTGATAGGGCCGGTACAGGGTGTAATACGGGCCAGTGCCCATGTCGCGCTGGGAGAGGCCGTTCACCATGCAGGGGTTGTCCGTCTTGACGATGACGAAAATACCCGGATGCACCCCGATCGCGAAATCGACCACGCCGCTTGTTTCCAGAATTCCGCCGTCATTTTTCGGAACGAACACCTTGTTGAGCTCGGGTACGGTCGCCTTCGCGGCGTGCATCCCCCTCATGTCCGGGACCAGCCCGGTGGCGTTCGAGACGGCGGCCATTTCGATCGCGGTCTTGGAGCCGTCGACGAATTCGCAAAGCATCTTTGCGCTCATGCGCCTGGCGTTCGCCTTTTCCATGACGTCATCCGGCGTGGCGCGGATGTTGAGCGGATTGTTCTTGCCCTTGCCGGCGCACACCGCTTCGAACCCCATCGACCTGGCGAATCGCCAGA
Organism: Planctomycetota bacterium; assembly: GCA_031254915.1. Classification (GTDB taxonomy): domain Bacteria; phylum Planctomycetota; class SZUA-567; order SZUA-567; family SZUA-567; genus JAIRTL01. Next base: position 47,113 of record JAIRTL010000110.1, on the reverse strand, counting down.
CTTCCATGATGGCGGCGGGTTCATCGCCGGCGGCCATGCTGTAGACGACGCCGGCGTCGTCGGCGAGACGCCTGAGGATCGGGCCGATCGTGACGTCGCATTCGACGCTCATCATGACCACATGCTTCTTGTTGTGGATCGCGTCCAGTGAACAAACCGCGCCCATTTCGGCTGATCCTGTGGCGTCGACAATCACATCCACCCGCGGCAGCCGGGTTGCGACGCGAAAATCGGTGCACGCCACCGCCTTGCCGGCGTCGACGGCCTTCGTCGCCGCCTCGATGTCGTTTGTCTCCACCACTTCCACCGGCCGTCGACCCTGTCGGTACGCCGCCGTCGCCCGCTCCATGGTGAGGTCGACCGTCGCGGCGACGCGCATGCCGTCCATTTCGCCCACGGTGGCGACGATCTCGGCGCCCATCTGGCCGACACCGACGATGGCGATCAGTATGGGATTTCCCCCTTTCTCGCGCTGCCTCAGCTTATCATACATGCCATACATGGCGCATCTCCTCAAGCGTATTCGCGAATGGCCGGCATTTTCCTTTGGCGCGTCCCGATCCCGGGGCCGCGTCCATCGGCGACGGGCGGGACGGACAGTTCCGAAAGCGCTCTATGGTTTAATCAAGACTTTAAGCGCCTCTCCGGCCAAGACAGCCTCGAAGCCGCGAACCGTTTCGTCGAGGGGAAGAGTCATGGTGATGTACTTCCCGGGGGTGATGAATCCGTCGCGTATCGCCGTCAGCGCTTTCCGATGAATGGGGGCAGGATAGGAGAATGCTCCCATCACCCTGATTTCGCCGTAGTGAATGCGGTTCGAATCGAGCGTGGTCATCGGCTTGTTCCTGGGGAGGCCGCCGAAGATGATGACGGTTCCGCGCTTCCGCACCGCCCGCACCGCCTGCTCCTGGGTGGCGGCGACCGGATTGGCGCAGACGGCGAAATCCGCGCCCAGCCCGCCTGTCGCCTCTCTCGCCATGCCGACGACGTCGTCGCGGGTTGCGTCCATGAGGAGATCGGGCGCGAAGGCCTCGGCCCCCTTCAGGCGCATCGCGCCGGACATGAACACGCGCGACGCACCCCTCGCCCTGGCGACCTCGAGATGAAGGCAGCCGATCGGTCCGTCGCCGAGGACAAGCACCGTATCCCCGAGACCGACGCCGGCGTTTGCCTGGGCGGCGATCACCGAGGACGCGGGTTCGGACATCGCCGCATCGTCGAGGCCAAGACCTTCGGGAACGTGGTGAATCATGCCGCGCTCGAGCACCTCGCCCGGAAGGTGGACGTATTCGGCGAAGCCTCCCGGCCAGTCGACGCCGAGCATGCGGTGGTCGTCGCAGAGGTTCACCAACCCCCGACGGCAATACCAGCATTGCCCGCAACTGACGTCCGGCGCGGCGGCGATGCGGTCGCCGATCCGGTAGCGGGTCGCGTTGGCGCCGACCTCGGAGACGATGCCGGTGAACTCGTGCCCCATCACCTGGCTGACGATGCCTTTTACGTTCTTGCGCAGGCCGGCGCGGAAATTCCGCACGTCCGAACCGCAGATGCCGCAGGCGTGGACCTTGACGATGATGTCGTCCGGACCGCACGGCGTCAGGGGAATGTCCTTCACGTCGATGCGTCCGGGTTCGATGAATACAGCCGCTTTCATGCCGGTCAGCCTTTCTTTGCCAAGAGTCGGCCGCCGACCGCGCCGCCCGGATGAATAACCGCGAACTGCTCGCGCGTGTAGCCGGTGCGGGCCATGAGCGCGATCGCGACCGCGTCGAAATAAGCGACGACGGCCATGGTGCTCGTGGTGGCGAGCATGTTGAATTCGTCGGCCTCGGACTTGATTTCCACCTGGACGGCGAGTTCGGAATTTTCGGCCAGGGGCGACTTGGGGTTTTCGGTCACCCCGATGATGAGCGCCTTTTTCGTCCGCAGCGCGGGAATGATGTTGACGATCTCGCGGGTGCCGCCGCCTTTGGAAATAAGGATGGCGACGTCGCCCGTCCGCACCGCCCCGAGGCCGCCGTGGACAGCGTCGCCGGGCGACAGGAAAAAGGCGGGGCGTTCGATGCAGCACAACGAATGCGCGATCTTTCTCGCCGCCGCGGCGGACGTGCCGACGCCGGCCGTCGCCACTCTTCCCCGGCAGTCGGCTATCGCCTCGACGACGCTTATGAAAACGCCCTTGTCGATATAGGTTCCGAGTCGTTCCAACTCGTTCGCTCCCGTTTTCCAGACATGCAGCGCCTTGTCCCATATTTCGTTTCGGTTCATTTATTCGGCTCCGTTTCCCAAAACAGATCCGCCGTCCGGGGATTTCTTCCATTCCGCTTCTGTACGCCCAGACGGTGAAAGACTACTCGACCGTATCGCCGCATCCGTTCAGACCGATGGCGACGTGGTTTTCCCCGGCCGGGAGTTCCCGGATGGCGATACCGTTTTCCGAATAGCACGCGCGGACGCGGCGGAGATCGTCAGCCATTGGCGCTCCCGCTCCTTGCCGCTCCGTCGGTTTGCTTGGTGATGTTCCGACGCTGCAGCTTCTTGATGAAGGAGCTGCGGATGCTGTCCACGAGCACGGCGAGGAAGATGATCGCCGCCATGATGATCGGCTGGAGATAAAGGTCGATGCGGGTGAACACCAAGCCGGACTGGATCATCTGGATCATGACGGCGCCGAGGAAGGTTCCGGGGAACACGGTGCCGATGCCGCCGAAAAGGCTGGTGCCGCCGAGAACCGCTGCCGCGATGGCATCAAATTCGTTGCCGACGCCGAAATTGGCGTTGACCCTGCCGAGCTGAGCGATGGAGACTATGCCGCCGAGGGCGGCGCAGATGCCGCAGATCATGTAGGTCATGGCGGTGAGGCGGCGGGTGTTGAGGCCGGCGCGGCGTCCGCCCTCCGGGTCGTTGCCGATGGCGTAGAGCTGCCTTCCCGGCTGGGTGCTCCGGAGGAACACGGACGCGACGCACACGACGAGCGCGAACAGGAGGATCGGCATGGGGATGACGCCGAAGACGTTGATCGCGTCGAGTGTGGTGAGGGATTCCGGATAGTCGACCGGGACCGACCGGGTGATGAACATCCCGGCGCCGCGCGCCAGAACCATGGTGATGAGGGTGGCGATGAACGGCACCATGCCGATGCGGGTGACCATGATGGCGTTGAAAGTGCCGATGAGCAACCCGACGAGGAGACAGACAAGCATGCCGAGCCAGATGGAGACGCCGAGGTCGTTGATCAGGTAGCCGAGAACCGCGGCGGAAAAGTACATTGTCGAGCCGACGGACAGGTCGATGCCTCCGGTAAGGAGGACGAAGGTCATGCCGACGGCGATCACGCCGATGAAGGTGGCGTTGACGACGATGATCTCGAGGCTCTTATAGGCCAGGAAGCGCGGCGAGAGGACGCCGAAGACGATGAAGATGACGATGAAAATGATGAACGTCGCGTTATTGAGCAGAACGAGCTTCAACTTGTTCATTTGGCGCTCCCCATGCGCATGCTGTCGCCGTGGACTCGGAAGGCCGCCCGCATGATGGCCTCCTCGTCGAACTCGCCGCGTTCGAACGCCTGGATGATCTCGCCCCTGCTCATGGCGATGATGCGGTCGGCGATGCCCATCAGCTCGCCGAGCTCCGACGACACCACCATCACCCCGGAACCGCCGGCCGCGAGATCGTTGATTATGTTGTACACCTCGTATTTCGCGCCCACGTCTATGCCTCTCGTCGGCTCGTCCATGATGAGCGCGCGCGGTTTCTTGACCAGCCACTTGCCGAGAACCACCTTTTGCTGATTGCCGCCGGAAAGGCTTTTCACCGCCTGCCGGTCGACGGACGCGCACTTGATCCTGAGTTCTCCGGCGATGCGGGCGCTTTCGCCGGCCACTTTCTTCTTGTTGACCAGGCGGGTGACCGGGTGGACGAAGTCGCGCAGATACACGAGGTCGATGTTGTCGACGATCGGAAAGCTTTGCAGCAGCCCCTCGTCGCGGCGGTTCTCCGTGATGAACGCCATGCCCTTGTCGATGGCGTCGCGGGGATTGGACCGTTTCACCGCCGCTCCGCCGACCACGACCTCTCCCGATTCGTAGTCGTCGACGCCGAAAATCATGCGCATGAGTTCGGTTCTCCCCGACCCCATCAGTCCGAAGACGCCGAGGACCTCTCCCTCGCGCAGCTCGAGGGAGATGTCGTTGACGATTCCGGACTGGCTGAGGTTGCGGACCGCAAGCGCGACGCCGTCTCCCGGAATGTTCTTTTTCGGCGGATAGATGCTGCCGATGTCGCGCCCGATCATGTTCGAGACCATGCGCTCAACGGAGAAGTCGCCGCACAGGCCGGAAGCGGTTATCCTGCCGTCGCGGAGAACCACCAGGTCGTCGCACAGCTTTTCCACGTCGCCGAGGATGTGCGAAATATAGACGATCGTTCCGCCCTTGGTCTTGAGTTGTTCCATGAGGACGAACAGCTTTTCCGTTTCCTTCGCGGTCAGCGAGGTGGTGGGTTCGTCGAAAATGATGATCCGCGCGTCGGAGGCGAGGACGCGGGCGATTTCCACCATCTGCCTTTCGCCCGGCATAAGGCGCTCCACTTTGAGCCAGGGCGAAAAGTCCATGCCCAGCGTCCGCAGGACCCTGGTCGTGCGCTCGGCCATGCTTTTGCGGTTGATCAGCGGCCCGCGCCTCGGAAAGTCGTCGATAAAGATGTTCTCGGCGATGGTGAGGTTCGGGAACAGGTTCAACTCCTGGTGGATGAAGCCGATCCCCGCCCTGGTGGCGTCGAGCGCGCTTTCCGGCTGGTACGGCTTTCCGTCCAGAAGCATGACTCCCGCGTCCGGAGGGAAAAAGCCGCCGATCACGTTCATGAGCGTCGACTTGCCGGCTCCGTTTTCGCCGATCAGGCCGAGGGCGCGCCCGCACCGCAGGTCGATATCGACGTTGTCGAGCGCCTTGATGCCGAAAAACGCCTTCGAGACGCCCTTGCATTGGAAGATGGGTTGGTCGTCCATGTCGGTCCGCTTGTTCAGGCCGGGAGGGAAAGCCCCGGGAGGGTTCGTGTATCGCCTCGACTCAAGACGCCTGGGCGATCCTGCCGCGCACCACGTCCAGCGTGGCGGCGCCGAAAATGACCGCGCCCTTGACCAGATCTATCGTATAAAAGCTCAGATTGAGGAAATTGAGCGTATTCGCCAAAATAACGAAGAAGAAGACGCCGAAAATAGTCCAGAGGATTTTCCCCTTGCCGCCGGCCAGGCTGACGCCGCCGATGACGTTGGCCCCGACGACGTCCATGAACATGGCCGCCCCGAGGGTCGGGCGTCCCATTTCAAAGCGCGCCGTATAGAGGATGGAGCCTATCGCGGCCAAAAGGCCGGAAAGGACGAAGGTGAGGATGATGATCCGGCGCACCGGCACGCCGGAGATCCGCGACGCCATCGGGTTGACGCCGACGGCGTAGACCTGCATGCCGAAATGCGTGCGCCGCAGCAGGATGTGGGCGAAAACGGTGACGCCGACGGCGATGAACATGGGAACGGAAATCAGTTCGTAGGAATCGCCGAGGATGACGAATTCGTCCGGCAGGTGCATGATGTTTTCCGAGCCGGCGAGATAGAGGGCGGCAGCGCTGAACATCATCATGGTCACGAGGGTGACCATGAAGGCGGGCATTTTGAACACGGCGACGCTGATCCCGTTCAGGAGTCCGACGAACATGCCGCAGCAGAGCATGACGATGATCGCCAGAACCAGGCCGGCCATGCCGTGGGCGAGGATGCCGCCGTCCTCGGAGACGATCCAGCCCCACATGACGCATTTCTCGAAAATGTAGGGTTCTAGGTGGGTGCAGGTGAGGGCCGCCCCGGCGATGCTCGCGAAGGCGAGCACCGACGTCTGCGACAGGTCGATGCCGCCGAGAATGAGCACGAAAGTCTGCCCGACCGCGATCACCAGAAGCGGCCAGGTGTTCGACAGGATGTCGGTGAGGTTGCCGATGCTCCAAAAATAGGGAATCCACGGCGACAGGCAGAGGACGTAGGCGATCGTCAGGTAAAGGACGAAAAATTCCGATGCCAGGATCCGCCGCACAAAGCCCCGCCATCCGATGCTGGTTTTGGTTTCAGTTTGCGCCGACACGTTCTCGTTCCCATTCACGGTGTGTATGTCGAAAAACACTCGGTTGCGTTTTCACCGTCCCGTCTCTTGCTCCATGCGCGCCCGCGACGGCGGCCGATTTTCGGAACCGCGTTCACTCGCGGCGACCATCCCCCGTCGTCCGCGAAGCCGCGGGCGAGGGCCGCAGATCGATTGTGCGCGTATGCCTCCTGGCTGCTGTGTTCCCGCGCCGCGCCGTACCGGCCCGGTCTCCGGAGGCGGAGTCGCGCCGGACGGCGCGGGAAATGGATTGTATTTCGTTATGGCGAACTGTACTTTGTCGCGCATTGCTATTTGGCGCGATCCTCGAAGAGGAGCTTGCAGCCCCACATGTCTTCGCAACGTTCCTTGAAGTTGCCGCAGGTGAGCGCGAAGCCGGGGTCGAAGAGCCACTCGTTCGGATTCTTTTCGCCCTTGTCGATGGCGGCGACCATCGCGTCCATGAGCATTTCCGCTTCCGCGAACACATCCTGTACGCCGGTGGAGTCGAGATAGCCCTCCTCGATCTGGCCGCAGGCGGTCTTGTCGCCGTCCAGGGCGCCGAAGACGACATGGTTGGGGTGGCCGACCTTTTCCCACTTGCCCAGGGGCGCGAGCACCGCCTTGATGTTGGGGATCAGGAAGTCGGAGGAGGTGAAGAGGAAGTCGATGTCCGGATTGGCCTGCATGGCGGACTGGAAGTTCTGGGTCAGGACGTTGGCGTCCCACTTGGACATGATTTCGATCGGCTTGTCGTTCCAGAGGTCCTTGTACTTCGGGTTGTTCACGGCGTCGTAGAAGCCGTTGCGGCGTTCGACCGCATTGGGGTCGGCGAGGTCGCCGACGACGATGGCGGGAGTGAACTTGCGGCCCATCTTTAGCGCTTCCTCGCACATGTACTCGACGGCGGCGGCAGCGATGGTGCGGTTATCGGCGACGACCACGATCGCCTCGATGTCCTTGCTGGACGGGGGGCGGTTGAAGACGCCGTAGGGGATGTTCGCCCGGTTGGCGAGCTTGCCCATGGTGACGGCGACGTTGCCGTCGTGGGGAATGACCATGATGCCGTCGACGCGCTGGTTGATCGCGGAGCGCAGTTGCTCGAGTTGGCGGTTCGCGTCCTGGTTGGAGTTGAATTCGATGACCTCGATGCCCTGGCCGCGCAGCGTCTCCGTGATCGCCTTGTGGCCGGCGACCCAGAATTCGGTTTCCAGGTCCTGGAAGAGGAAGGCTATCCGAAGCTTTTCGCCCGCCGGGACGCCCAGCGCCAGGCAGCACACGAACAGCGCCGCCAAAACGAACTTTGCCAAACCTTTCATGCCATCTCCTTTTCAAAACGAAACAATATACCGCCGCCCATTCGGCAACCGCCTATGAATGCCGATACAAATCCCAGCCCAGGTAATTGTCCACCACCTCCTCGACGATGCCGGCGACATGACCCCTCACCATCGCGACGTGGTGCTCGAATCCGTTTTTGACGATATGGCCCATGAATTTCCGCAGCTCCGGCACTTCGCAGACCGCGATGCTGCCGGACATATTGAACGGATCGTCGGTGAAAACGCCCTGGCCGAGATAAGCGCGCATGGAGCCGCTGCGGTCGTCCGAAGAGGCGCGGAAGAAGGTCATGTCGCCGGCCTTGACCTTGCCTTTTACCGCCCCGAAGCAGTTGTCCTTCCCGAGCGTCGTGGAGAGGACGTCGAGGTATGAGATTTCCGGCTTGCCGGCGGGATCGTCGCCGTAGATGAAGCTTCTGGCGCTGTTGCCGCAGTGGGTGCAGACGCATTTGTCCGCCGCATCGTCGTAGTTGTTGTTCCAGTCAAGGAGCGAACTCGCCTTGCCCGAGGCAAGGGTCAACGCGTACATGGCGACGGCGCCGCCGACGTCGGCCTCGCAGGCGGCGGGTATCAGGCGGTCCGAGAGCATGCTCATGGCGGCGCAGGCGGCGCAGCCGTAGTTCTGCTCGATGGAATCCCAACATTGGATCGCCACCGCGTCGATCCCGTTTTCGGCGATCCAGCGCTCCATGGCGGCGGTGAGCTTCGCCTGGCGGAGCAGCTGCGGCGCGGACGCCTCCTCGGCGATGTTCCCGTAGGCGGTGAGACGCTCTTTCGCATCCTTCACCTCGGCGGCGCCGTTGTCGAGACGGGAAACGGCGCCAAGGATTTCCGAAAGGTCCGTCGGCACGACGGTGATCCCGGACGACTGGAGCAGCTTTTCGCTGATGCGGACGGTCTGGAAGCAGGCGGGACGGATGCCGATCTGGCCGATGCGGGCCTTTTTCAGGCCGCGGCAGGTGCGGCATACGGCGGCGAAGCGTTCGATGTCGGCCGAGAAGGCGTCGGAGTCGATCGCCACCGTGTGACTGGCGGTGTCGGTGAAGGGGTAGCCATATTGCCAAAGATTGTTGGCGACGGAAAGTTTACCGCAGAAGGCGTCGCGGCGCTCGCGTGTGCCGAGTTTGTCGAGGTGGTCGCCGGAGGCCTGGAGGAGGATGGGAACGTCGAGACGGGCGCCGGCGAGGGCGGCCATGACACCCATCTCGTCGCCGAAATTCGGAAGGACGATAATGACGCCATCGATCTTTTCCCGGTTTTTCTTGAACAGGCCGGCGCATTTCACGCCGTCGGCGCTGCCTTCGACGCATCCGGTGGGCGTGGCGTCGTCGGCGAGCGCGACATACTCGTGTCCCAGGGCGGTCAGGCGCGATATGAGCTGCCGTTTGCCCTCGACCGCCATTTCAAAATTGAAGCATCCCCGGGTGCTCACGATCAGGCCAAAGGTGATCTTTCCACCAAGCATCGCTTCCTCCTCTTTCGCATCGCGTGGCAACGCCGCCGCAAGGACAATACACTCCCGCTCGATCGGGCGCGACAGCCCGGTCAAGGAGAAGCGTTTTTTGCATGGTATTGGTGTCGTGTGCCCATCCCGGTGAACGGATTTTGTCTTCCGGCTCTTCCAGCACCCTTCACAGGGATGGGGCACGGAAAAAACGAAAACCGAAAATGAAAATAACGCCATTTAGCAGGAGGCAGTCGTCGTCGGCGTAAAATAGAGGAAGAGAGCGGCGATGCGAACGATGGTTTCTGAAAAGAACGACGCAATCCGGGGAACGCCGCCACGAAGAGAGCATAGCAGAAAAGTTCGCCAATGCAAGCTTTATTTTCATTTTTTTAAATAAAATATGAAATACAAAAATTATATCGTCAATTCTTGACGTTTTTTGTATTTTCGCGTGCGGCTGTCCGCTCATTCTTCGAAGTGGCGCAACCGTTGATGTAAGAGCCTATCCGAGCATGTTCCGCGCGAAAAGTATTTGCCCGGTTCCCCGACCTCCATTATCCTTTCTGTTATGCAACCCGTTTACCTGAACTATGCCTCGACGTCTCCACGGAAGTCGCGCCGGGTCATCGACGCTATATCTTCCTATCTGGAAGAAAACCGTCATATGAACTCGGGCCGCAACATCGACGGCCTTGATGACGCGGCGATCCTGTTGCGGTCGCGGCTTATGCTGGGAAGACTCTTCGGCGTCGACAACCCCTCCCGGGTCGTTTTCACCTCCGGCGTGACGGCGTCCCTGAACATGCTGCTCTGGGGGATGCTCGAGGCCGGCGACCATGTGCTGTCGACATCCATCGAGCACAACGCGGTGGCACGGCCGCTCACATTGTTGCGGAAGACAAAGGGGATCGAAGTCACATGGCTAGAGTGCGAACCGGACGGCACGCTCGATCCGGCGCTCGTGGATGCGCATGTCAGGAAAAACACCAGACTCCTTGTCATGAGCCACGCCTCGAATGTCCTGGGCTCCATCCTGCCCGTGGCGAGTTGCTTCGAGGCGGCCAAAAGGCATGGACTCATGACTGTCCTCGACAGCGCGCAAACGGCCGGCGGCATCGATTTTCGGCTCGACGCCAATACCGACGTCATCGCCTTCAGCGGGCATAAGGGTCTGGGCGGCCTGGGCGGCGCCGGCGGGTTCGTGTTGGGCGACGGAATCGGGGCGAAAATCCATCCCTGGCTGACAGGCGGCACCGGCAGCGTCTCCCACGAGCTGGATCAGCCGGACTTTCTCCCCGACAAGTTCGAGCCGGGAACGCCCAATACGGTTGGCATTCTCGCTCTCGGCGCTTCCGTGGAGGAACTGTGTGAAATCGGCATCGCGACAATCCGCGAGAAGGAAGTGCGGCTGACCCGGCGCTTTCTCGACGGCGTCCGCGGCCTGCCGGCGGTGGTCCACGGCGCCGGCGACGCGGACAAATCCATGCCTGTCGTCTCGCTCGCAGTCCCCGGCGCCGACTTGGCGGTGTTGGCGCGGCGGTTGTACGACGAGCACGGAATACTCATCCGGTGCGGCCTGCACTGTTCGCCGTTGGCGCACCGGACCGCCGGCACGCTCCCGCAGGGGACATTGCGGTTCAGCTTTGGTTACGCGACCACGGAACAGGAAATCGATCTGGCTCTCGCCGCCCTGGAGCGCGTTTTGTCGCGACGGTAGAACACGGCAAACGCCTGGAGGAGGAAATGCAAAAAAAATGGTCGTTCAGTCTGATCGTCGCCGGCGTGGTCATCGGGATCGCGGCCATTGTCTTGACCGCGTTCGGCAATCCCGCCAATATGGGGATCCGCGTCGCGGGCTTCATTCGGGACACCGCCGGCGCGTTTGGCCTGGATTCCGCCGTGATCGTCCAATACATCCGCCCCGAGATTCCGGGCTTTATTCTGGGCGCATTCATCCTCGCCGCTTTTGACGGCGACGAATGGATGTTGGAAGTCGGACAAAAATGATCCTGGTAACCTTTCACTCGGTCAGCTCCGTCTTATATCTCGAGACCCTGCTGCGTGAACGACGGGTTCGATGCGCCATAATACCTGTCCCACGGGCGCTCGGTTCGTCGTGCGGCTACGCTGCCGAAATCGACGAGAACGATATGGGGGCGCCGGAACTCAAGCGCGTCATGGCGGACGCGATCGAATGGGAGGGAATATACGAAGGCGCGCCGGATTTCGCCCTGATCGAGCGCGCAAGGGAGTGATGCCGAATCCTGCGCTTCCTGGGCTTCATGTTACGCCGGGAATTATTGCGCGGTCGGCGGTATCGCCCGACCTGACGAAAAGTCAATCCCTTGCCCCGTAAGAGGTAACATCTTTAGCGTGTTTTAACCAATTGTTGCAAAAGACCTGGCGTTTTGGGATGCGGTGGGACAAGCCGAAATGCGCAATGGGACGTCCATTCAACTTCGCAAAACGCCCTACAGCGTTTTCGCAAATAGCTGAACTTTCCCCGGCGCGTTTTGGTTGGCGCAGTTGAGCCCGAAAACGCAACAGGGAGGCCACTCATTTCCGGAAACGCGCTCGAGAAAATCGGGCGGCGGTTGGTCCGATTACCTCGATTCAAACCTCCGCATCACGCCCGGCGCGAGCGAAATTCGTTCATGAATACGGCAAGGACGATGAAGACGCCGGTGACGATTTTCTGCATGAACGGATACACGCCCATCAGGTTGAGAATGTTCTGGATCATGCAGATGAACACGGCACCGCCGACGGCGCCGAATATTCTCCCTTCGCCGCCGACCAAGCTGGCGCCGCCGATGACGGAGGACGCGATCACGTCCATCTCCATGTCGAGTCCGATCCCCGGATACGACGAGCGGATGCGCGAACACAGGATGATTCCGGCGAAGCTGGCGAGGGCGCCGTTGATGGTGTAGATCGCGAGCTTGAGCTTCGGAACGTTCACGCCCGCCATGCGGGCGCCGTTCTCGTTGCCGCCGACGGCGAAGATGCGCAGGCCGAAACGGCGCGCATCGAGAAAGAGCATGAAAACGACGGCGACGGCGAACATGATGATGACCGGCACCGGCACGGCATGGGAGAGAATGCGGATGCGATCGTTCCCGAGTTTTTCGAACCAGGCCGGGAAATCGCCGATCGACGACGGCGTCAGCGCGAAGGCGAAGCCGGCGCCGGCGCTCATCAGGCCGAAGGTGGCGATGAACGGCGGCATGCGGCAGTAGCCGGCGAGGAGGCCGTTGGCGATACCCGTGACGATGCCGACCGCCATGGCGGCGGCGAGCGCGAGGTATATGTTCTCCGTGTCGCGCCAGACCACGCCCAGGACCGCGCTTGTGAAGGAGACGACGCTGCCGACGGACAGGTCGATGCCGCCCGAGATGACGACGAGGGTCATGCCCGTCGCCATGATGGCGAAGATGGACGCTTGGCGGAAAATGTTCGAGAAGTTCCGGTAGTTGAGGAAGTACGGCGACAGCCGAGAAAAGACAAGGGCGAAAACGACGACCCAGAACCAGATGCCGCAGGCGTCATAGATTTTCCATGGCCAGACGGCGGGGCCGTCCGTGTGCGCTTTGCGCGCTTCGATCGCTTCAGCCACCCTAGTCTCCGATGCTCTGTTTTTTACGCCACTGATCGAGTAATACGGCGATGACGATCAACGCCCCCATGATCGGCTTCATGTAGGCGACGGGAATGTTGAGGAGGTTGATGGGATTTTGTATGAGCGAGAGGAACACCGCGCCAAGGACCGCGCCGAGCACGCCGCCGCTGCCGCCCATCATCGACGTCCCGCCGAGGACGGCCGCGCTGATGGCGGACAGTTCGTAGCCGATGCCGGCGTCGGGGTGGGCCTGGTTGCTCCTGGCCGACAGAATGACGCCGCCGACGGCGGCGAAGAGGCCGCAAATCACGTACACGGAAATCAGCGTGCCCTTGACGTTCATGCCGCAGAAACGCGACGTTTCGCGGTTGCCGCCGACGGCTAACAGGGACATGCCGTAAGTGGTGCGGGTGAGGATGATGTGCACGATCACGGCGAGGGCGATCATAAGCGCCACCGGCACCGGCACGAACCACAGGGAATTCTGGCCGACCCAGACCAGGGACGTTGGCAGGCCGTAAGTGGGGATGCCGGCCGAAATATAGGCGGCCAGACCGCGCGCCGCCGTCATCATCGCCAGGGTGGCGATGAACGGCGGCAGGCCGACCCATGCCACCATCGCGCCGTTCAGGAAGCCGCAGAACATCCCCACGCCCATACAGAAGACGAGCGCCTTGAATATGACCCAATAGTCGTTGGGGAGGACCAGCATTGCCGCCGTGTCGCGGTAGAGTTCCGGAGGGATGATGGTCATGGCCATGACGATGGAGGAGACGCCGAGGATGCTTCCCGCCGACAGGTCGATGCCGCCGGAGCCGGAAATGATGACGAGGGTGATGCCGATCGCCATGATGCCCACCGTCGCCGATTGCGAAAGAATGTTGACGAGATTGGCGGCCGTGAGGAAATTCGGCACAAAAACGCCGCACAGCAGCGCGACGACGAGGATGAGGAAGACGATAGGCGCTTCCTTGAACGACAGAATGCGTTTGAGCGCGGTTGCCATGGAGATCCGTTCCTGCCGATTCGACTCTAATTGTCGGCCGCTCCTCCCGGGCGATTCCGTCGCGAATCGCCCGGGAGGATCCGTAGCGCGACCTAGAACGCGTCGGCGAGGGATTCGTCGGCGTTTTCGGCGGTGATTAGCTTGGTGCCGGAGTCGATGAACTTCGGCAGTGACGCGGGATCGACGGTGCCGTTGAAGACGCCGATGCCGATTTCCGCCGCCATCTGGCCGATCTTGATCGGGAACTGGGCGACGTCGGCGATGATCTTGCCTTCCTTGATCAGTTCGATGCCGAAAGACGAGCCGTCGAAGCTGATGACCTTGATCCGGCCTTCCTTGCCGGCGAGTTTGATCGCCTCGAGGATGCCGCCGGTCATGCCATCGGAGCACGAGAACACGAGGTCGACGCCGGGGTTGGCCTGGAGCATGTTCTCCATCGCCGCCATGGCGCGTTCGTTGGTCCAGTAGCCGGATTGCGAGCCGACGACCTCGATCCGGGAATCCTTCACGATCGTGTCCTTGAAGCCGTTCTTGCGGTCGTCGCCGACCGAGCTGCCGGGCGCGCCCTCGACCACCAGCACCTTGCCCTTGCCGCCGAGCTGTTCCTTGGCGAATTCCGCGCCGAGGGCGGCGGCGGCGTAGTTGTCGGTGGAGATGAAGGTGACGTAGTCGTCGCCTTCCGCGACCTGGTCCATGCAGACGATGATGACGCCCTCTTCCTTGGCTTGCTGGAAGACGGGAACGACGGCCTTGGAATCGAGCGGGCTGATGACGATGACGTCCACCTGCTGGGTGATGAGGTCCTCGATGATTTGGACCATGCGCTGCACGGCGGTCTGGCCGCCGGCCTGGTAGATGGTGGCGTCGGCGCCGAGTTCGATCGCCTTGTCCCTGGCGGCTTCGGCCATCTTCAACTGGAAGACGTCGCCGGTGAGGGTCTTGACCACGACCGCCACGCGCGGTTGGCCGGCGAACGCCGCCGCGAAGAGGATGTTGACCGCAATCGCCGCAAAACACAGCTTCAGTACTGACTTCAGCATTCCTGTCTCCTTAGACTGGGTTATCCCGCCGGACACGCGCCGCACGCGCGGCGCGACGTTGATTGCGTTCAAGAAACTTTGCGCCGCACACTACGAACCGCGTACCAGCTCCTCCCCGCCCATGGCGTAGCGGAGAATCGCGTCGCCGGCGATGCTCCCGCCTTCGAGCGTCGCGACGACGCCGCGATTGCGCATGATGAAGACGCGGTCGGACATGCCGACGATCTCCTGGAGTTCGGACGAAATCATCAGGATCGCCGCCCCCCGCCTTGCGAGGTCCACCATCAGGCGGTAGATCGCCGACTTGGCGCCGACGTCGATGCCGCGCGTCGGTTCGTCGAAAATGAGCAGGCGCGAATTCGCCGACAGCCATTTGCCGAGGATTACCTTCTGCTGGTTGCCGCCGGAAAGGTACCGGATCTCCTGGCCGAGGGAGGCGGCCGCAACCTTGAGGCGCGACACGTAGTCGGCGGCAAGTTTGCGGCGCTTGCCGATGGAGACGAAGCCGTGCCATGACAATCGCCGGGCGGAGACGTGGCACATGTTTTCCGCGACCGACATCAGGGGGACAATCCCCTGGCGCTTGCGGTCCTCCGGAATGAAGCCCATGCCGGCAGCGATCGCGGCGCGGGGATTGCCCGGCGGCAGCGTTTTGCCGAAGACTTCCACCCTGCCGGAAGCGTATTTGTCGATGCCGAAAATCATGCGCGCCAATTCGGTGCGGCCGGCGCCCACGATGCCGGCGAGGCCGACGATCTCCCCTTTGCGGACGACGAGGTCGACTGCCTGGTCGCCCGGGCGGCCGACCAGGTTTTCCACCACCAGGGCGGCATCGCCGACCGGGCAGGCTTCCTTGTGGAAGAGATTCTCCAATTTCGAGCCGATCATCATCTGGATCATCTCGCCCACGTCCGCGACCTCGTTCACAGGAATGGTGCGGATCGTCCTGCCGTCGCGAAGCACGGTCACCCGGTCGCCGATCTCGAAGATCTCTTTCAGCTTGTGGGTGATGTAGATCATGCTCACGCCCCCGGATTTGAGAAGCCGGACAACCTTGAAAAGCATGTCTACCTGGTTGTCGGTGAGGGCGGAGGTGGGTTCGTCGAGGATGAGGACGCGCGGCTCGGCCGCGAGCGCTTTGGCGATTTCCACCAGCTGCTGCTCGGCGACCGGCAGGCGCTTCACCTTGCGGGAGGGATCGATGTACGACGCCTCGAGGCGGGCGAGCTGGGCGGCGGCGGCGGCGAGCATCGTTTTTTTGTCGAGAAAGCCGCCCGCCCCGATCTGCTCTCGGCCGAGGGCGATGTTTTCCGCGACCGTGAGATTGGGGCAGAGGCTGAATTCCTGCGAGACGATGGCGACGCCGGATGAGAGCGCCTTCCCCGGGTCGTTGGCGGGGATTTCCTCGCCTTCGATAAAGACCTTGCCCTGGTCGGGTTCGATCGCACCGCAGATCACCTTGACGAGCGAGGATTTTCCCGCTCCGTTTTCGCCCAGAAGGACATGGATTTCACCTTTGGCCAAGGAGAAATTGATGTCCGAAAGGACGGGAATGCCGCGGTTGAGCGTCTTGCCGCTGAGGTCGTACAGGCCTTTCCTGACGTCCCGGAGCCGGATGACTTCGTCGCTGCCCGTCACCATGCGTTTCCTTTTGCAAAAGACGGTTGCAAACATTTTCAGACAACGCGATGCGGCATTATGACGTAAGGCGTGGATCCGCCGTTCAGTGTTGATAACGGTATCAGATCCGGGACTTCCTTGGCGCTGATTATACTGGGCGCGGCCCGAAATTGTGAGGATGGGGGATGTTGGGGCCCTGTTCCACATCCGCTTCTTTGGGCCATTTCATGGCCGTGCACAGTTGGAGGAATCGCAATTCCGAACGGTAAACTGTATAGCATATTTCGCCGTGAGGTAAAGGTTTTTTAAAAATTCCGCATCCGATTCCCTTTTTCGCCATCCACTGAACAAGACAGGCCCAAAAAAAGCCCCGCCATGCGGCGGGGCGGCGTTCTCAAAATGTCTGCGGCGTATTCCGCCTCAGTCAAAGGCGTGGCCGGAGGAGCCGAGCACCTTGTCGTTCTTGTGCTTGTAGAGTTCCTTCAACGCGTCGCGGGCGGGGCCGAGGTACTTGCGCGGATCGAACTCGGCCGGCTTGAGTGCGAAGACTTCGCGGATCGCGGCGGTCATCGCCAGGCGGCCGTCGGAATCGATGTTGATCTTGCACACAGCCGACTTGGCGGCTTCGCGGAGTTGGTCCTCGGAGATGCCGATGGCGTCGTCGAGCTTGCCGCCGTGTTTGTTGATCTTGGCGACGAGGTCCTGCGGGACGGACGACGAGCCGTGGAGGACGATCGAAAAGCCGGGGATGCGCTTTTCGATCTCGTGGAGGATGTCGAGGCGGATCTCGGCCTTTTGGCCCGGTTTGAACTTGTAGGCGCCGTGGCTGGTGCCGATGGAAATGGCGAGGGAGTCGACGCCCGTCTTCTTGACGAAGTCCTCGACCTGGTCGGGTTCGGTGTAGGTGTGGTGCTCGGCGGAGACGTCATCCTCGACCCCGGCGAGAACGCCAAGTTCACCCTCGACCGTCACGTCATGCTTGTGCGCATACTCGACAACCTTCTTGGTCAGTTCGACGTTGGCGTTGTAATCGTGGTGCGAACCGTCGATCATGACGGAGGAGAAGCCGCTCTCGATGCAACTGACGCAGAGTTCATAGGTGTCGCCGTGGTCAAGGTGGAGGGAGATGGGGATGTTCTTGCCCTTGCCGAGCTCCTTCGCGTAGGCGACAGCGCCTTGGGCCATGTACTGAAGCAGGGTCTGGTTCGCGTACTTGCGCGCGCCGGAACTGACCTGGAGGATCACCGGGCTCTCGGTCTCGGTGCAGGCCATGACGATGGCCTGGAGTTGCTCCATGTTGTTGAAATTGTAAGCCGGAATGGCGTAACCGCCCTTTACCGCCTTCTTGAACATGTCGACGGTGTTGACGAGGCCGAGGTCACTGTACTTGACAGCCATGGGGATTCTCCTATCGTTGATGTCGATTCAATACGCGCGGGTCCGGCTTTTCGGAGTCGGATTCCAGAGAATGGCTTCGCGATCACCAGATAGCGATTGCCATCCCTACCTTACTCCGGGACGCGCCGGCGTGCAAGTTTTTTTGCCCGGGCCTGACGGAAACGATGGCGGTTCAATGAACATTTTGCGGGATGAAATAGACGAACAACGCATGCGCCTGGCGCTCCGCGCCGCCGAAGACGCCTGGGAGGCGGGCGAGGTGCCGGTGGGCGCGGTCGTATTCCACAAGGACCGGCTTATCGGCAGGGCGTACAACCAGCGGGAAACGCTTCGCGACCCCACAGCCCACGCCGAAATCCTCGCCATCACCCAGGCGGCCGCCGCCCTGGAAAGCTGGCGCCTCGACGACTGCGTCCTGTTTGTGACGCTCGAACCCTGCTCCATGTGCGCGGGCGCGCTCGTCCTCGCCCGGATGGCGCGGCTCGTCTACGGCGCGACCGATCCGAAGGCGGGAGCGTGCGGCTCCGTCCTCGACGTGCTTGGCTGCGAACGTCTCAACCACACGGTCGAGGTCCGTGGCGGCGTCCTCGCCGAGCCGTGCGGCGAAATATTGAGCGAGTTCTTCCGCGAGCGGCGCGGGAAAAAGAGGCGGGAATGACCTTGTACCTGTTTGATGCCCACGCGCATGTCGCGGCGGCCGGAGATCCGCCGACTCCGGCCGCGCCGCCGCTCCCGGGAGCGGAGACGGTCGGCCGGTTGATTTGCGGCGTCGACCCGGCGGATTGGCGCGACGTCAACGCCGCCGCATGGAGTTGGGCCGGGACGATTCCCGCTTTCGGCCTGCATCCGCGGTCGGTCGCGTCGGTTCAGGAAGGCTGGTTCGAGGAGCTCGAGCGTCTGCTGACGGGCAATCCTGCCGCCTGGCTTGGGGAAGCCGGGCTCGACGCCTCCAAGCGGGGCCTCGCCGGGATGGACGAACAGGACGAGGCGTTCCGCCGGCAATTGCGGCTCGCGAAGCGCCTGCGCCGGCGCGTCAACCTCCATTGCGTCAAGGCCTGGGATCGCCTCCTGGCCGCGCTTGACGAGGAATACCTGCCTGACGGCCGCGACGGTTTTATAGTCCATTCCTTCAGCGGCCCGGACGAACATCTGCATGAGCTTACGGAAAGAGGCGCATATTTCACTGTCGGCCCGCTTTTCTCGCGCCGGGAGTCGCGGCGCGACCGGGGCAGGGCGGCGCGGATCCCCGGCGATAGGCTGCTCCTCGAGTCCGACTTCATTCTCGCGGCCGGCGTCGACGTTTCCGGCGAGCTTGTCTACGCCCTCCGTTGGCTCGCGGCGGCGCGGGGCGAGGACGCGGAAGCGCTTGGCGTCATGATCTCGAAAAATGCCGGGAGGCTGTTTCATGGCTGACGGAGAGACCTGGTTCTTTCGCCGCGCCGATCCGGTCGCGATTGGCGGACGCACCCTCGTCATGGCGATCGTGAATCTGACGCCGGACTCGTTTTCCGGCGCCGGCGCGCCGGCGCCGACGCCGGACGAGGCGTGCGCAATCGCGCTTTCCCATCTCGAGAACGGCGCCGACATTATCGATTTCGGCGCCGAAAGCACTCGTCCCGGATCGAAACCGCTTACCGCCCGGGAGGAAGCGACCCGCCTCGGCGACGTCGTGCGGCTGACGCGGCGCAGGACCGGTGCCCCTATCTCCATCGATACCTACCACGTCGAAACAGCCGAAATGGCCCTCGACCAGGGAGCGGACATCGTCAACGACGTGACCGCGCTCAAAGGCGTCTTTTCGCCCGGCGCGGACGGAGGTTCCGGCATGGCGGAACTGGCGGCCCGCGCACGGGCGCATGTCGCCCTCGCCCACGCTCCAGCAGATCCGCTGACGATGGCGGACGCGCCCGCCTATCGCGACGTCGCCGCGGACGTCGCCGCCTTTCTGATCGCGCGAGCCGACGCCGCCGTCAGGGCGGGGGTGGACGAACGCCGCATCTGGCTCGACCCGGGCTTCGGCTTCGGCAAGCGCTTCGAGGACAACTGCGCGCTTCTGGTCCGACAGGAAACGGTCGCCAAGCTTGGCTATCCGGTTCTCGCCGGTCTGAGCCGCAAGCGGATGATCGCCGACGCCCTCGGGTTGCCTGTGGACGAACGCTTCGAGGCGAGCGTCGCCCTCGCCGTCATGGCGGCGCTGAACGGCGCCCGGATAGTCCGCGTCCACGACGTCAAGGCGACGGTTCGCGCCATCCGCATGGTGGACGCGGTGCGTAACGCCGCCTGCAGCGCTGTCTATTCCGGTTCCAGTTGAAACGCTTCGGTGTATCTCTGAAGGGGATGCCTTTTTCAAAAAGGGCTCCCCCCCAGGAACGTGTCGGAGAAACTCAGCAAGAATCTGCATCAAACCCTTCCCCGGATCGCGCGGTGCAGGTATCCCCCTCTTCTCGGTCGGGGCTCTTTTTCTCCGCCCTCGGGATCGCGTTTCTCGAGCCGCTCATGGTCTTCTTCGGCGCCACCGATCAGATCATGCCGTTCGCGCTCGATTCCGGCGTCATCATCATCCCCGGCTTTTCATTCTTCTTCGTCGTCGGCGGCCTGAATCCGATCGTCAGGGCTTTCTCCATCCCGACGCGCGGCTCTGCCGCATTTTTTTCGTCCAGCCGGGATCGCAGTCAAGCGCCCGGTCGGCGACCAGGCGGAGGTTGTCCATCTCCCAGGCGCGGGTCGTGGAGAGCGAAGCGAGAAAACGGCGGTCGTGGCTGGCCACGATCAGCGCGCCGCGATAGCTGTTCAACGATGAAGCCAATTCGCCGATGCTCGCCAAGTCGAGGTTGTTCGTCGGTTCGTCGAGCAGAAGGAGCTTCGGCGACGGCGAAGCGGATAAAAGGCAGGCGAGGGCGAGGCGGAAGCGCTCGCCGCCGGAAAGGGCGGCCGCCGGGAGATCCATCCGGCCGTCTCCCTTGAGGAGAAATTGCGCCAGCCTGGCCCGCGCGCCGTTTGGAGACAATCCCGGCGCGGCCAGGCGGAGCGTGTCCAGGACGCCCGCCGATTCGTCGGGGAAGTCGAGTCGTTGCGAGAGGTAGCCGACTTCGGGCACAACCGCTTCGATTTCGACGCCGGGAAGGGCGGCTTCGCCGAGAATGGTCCGGAGAAGCGACGTTTTCCCCGAGCCGTTCGGACCGCCGAGCACGATCCGTTCCGGGCCGCGTATGGACACGGTCCTGCCCGAGGCGGTCATTTCCAAGACGGTTTTTCCGATCGGAACCACAGTGTCCGGAAGGGCGACGTCGATCGCTTCGTCCGGCATGGCGTCCATTTTCAGTTGCCTAAGCGCCGCCCCGGCTGAGGCCAGCCGTTCTTCCCGGGCAAGGCGCGCCTTCCCGGAGGACGCCTCGGCGCGGCTTCGCCGCAGGTTCGCCGCGGCTTTCGGGAATTTGCTGTTGGCGCGGTCCCTCGCGCCCGCGCGGCGTTTTCGGGAGTTTCGGGCTTCCGCCGCCTGGCGCTGGCGCTTTTCCCTGCCCAGGTTCGCCTCCGCGTCCCTGACCTTTCGCTCAACCGCTTCACGCTCGTTCCGGGCGCGGTCGTCGTACAAGCTGTAATCGCCGCCGAACACCCGGACGCCGACGCGGCGCACCTCGACGATTTCGTCCATAATGCCGAGCAGTTCGACATCGTGGCTGGCGGCGACGAGGATGCCCTGCCAGCCGGAAACCTCCCTGTAAAGCCAGTCGCGTCCGCGGCGATCGAGATTGTTCGTCGGTTCGTCGAGAAGAAGGATATCCGGTCGCGCAACGAGTTTGCCGGCGAGCGCCACCGCCATGACTTCGCCGCCCGACAGTTCACTGACGGAACGCGAGAGCGGATCGCCTCCCCGTCGCGAAAGGCGGTCGAGAAGGCAGAGGCGGGCAAGGTGGGCGAGCGCCTCTTCCTCGATGCCCCACCTGTCGCCGACCAGGGCGAAATGCTCCGGATCGGCCGATCCCGACGCGATCGCGCGCATGGCGGCGACTACAGGCGCTATCCCGAGCAATTCCGCGACGGTCGCGCAACGGTCGAGAACGATCGTCTGCGGAATGTATCCGACCTCGCCGACGCGGCGGAACGCGCCCCCGTCGGGGACGAGATCGCCAGCCAATAGACGCAGAAGGGTGGATTTTCCCGATCCGTTCCGACCGATCAGGCCGCAGCGCCCGCAAAAAAAGGAATGCGAAACATGTTCAAGAACGGGCTGGCCGTCAGGCCAGTGAAATGAAACGTCCGCGAGAACGCAAAGGGATGAAGGCATGACGGACTCCGATAACGCGACCAATCGGCAACGGCATGTTCACGATGTCGAGGTTCGCCTTCACCGGAGTCTCCTTCAAGGGCTGCTTCAAAACCCGCCTCAAGCCTTGATCCTTTGTCAAAACCGGCTTCTCGGGATTGCCAAAAAAAAAGTCGCCATGTTTTTTGAAAATCCCGTCAGCCGATTTTCCCCGGCTGAAGACCCGATTCGGGTTTTGAAACCGTCCTTTAGACGGGACGACGATTCGTCCGCCGTGTTTTTTACTCTATCGCCGCTTCGGAGGCAAGCCTTTTCGGCACAATCCCGGAAATTCTGATAATGCGTCAGCCGCCGGAGAAGGATCGCCGCCGCGCTTCCGCGTCTTCGGCGCGTTCGTGAATGGTTTTGAGGATTTCCGACACGCCGCGCACGCCGTCCCGCCAGTCGATGCCGTCGAACGCGGTCGGCAGGGCGATGATCGATCCGAGCGCCTTGTCGGTCGCGGGAAGGCTGACGTTTCGGTAGGCGGTGCGGTCGCGGTAGTACGCCATGCGATGCGCTCCGGGATAAAAATAGCGCCGCGCCAGGACGTTGTCATGCCAGAGCGCCCAGACCGCCGTATCGCGGCCGGCGCCGTATTCCGGATCGACGAAGACGGCGTAATAACGGTGGTTGTTCCGTCCGAAGCGATCCAGCCGGTGCCGGCGCAGGCCGGGCACGCCGGCGAGCTCCCGGTCGTAGGCGTCGTGGACGGCGCGGAGACGCTCTCGCCTTTCCGCGAGCGCCGGCAGCGAGGCGAGGCCGAAGGCGGCGGATATCTCCGATCCCTTGGCGTTTATGCCCAGCGCACGAACGTCGTCGACGCCGGCGAAGCCGAAGTTGCGCAGATCGCGCATGGCTTTGGCCAGGCCCTCGTCGTTCGTCAACACGGCGCCGCCCTCGAAGGTGGAAAAGAATTTGGTCGCATGGAAGGACAGGAATTCCGGCGCGCCGAATCCGCCCGGCGAAACGCCGTCCCGGTCGCAGTCGAAGGCGTGGGCGGCGTCGACGACGACCTGAAGCCCGCGCGCACGGGACAGTTCCATGATGCGCGGCATGTCCGCGAGCACCCCGAAGACATGCGTGGGGATGACCGCTTTCGCGTCCGGACCGGCGAGCCGAACGATCTCCTCCGGGTCGAGCGTCAGCGTATCGGGGTCGAGATCGGCGAACACCGGCGTCAGGCCCGACCACTCGCAGACGTGAGCGGTCGAGATGAAGGTGTCGGCGGAGACGACGACCGCGCCCGATTCGAGGCCGAGCGCCTTCATGAGCATGAGTTGCGCCAGGGTGGCGTTGGCCATGAAGGCGGCGTGGGCGCATTTGTGCCGGGAGGCGATCTCATCCTCGAGACGGCGGACGAGCGGCCCGTCGTTGGTGAGGTAGTTGCGCCTGAAGGCCTCGTCGACGAGTTCATGGAAACGGCGCTCGGTCTCGGATTCGACCAGGGGGAAACCGACCGGCTGCGCCTTTTCAAAGCGCGGTTTCGCGCCGAATATCGCTAGTTCCACAAGATTCTCCCCGGCGCCGTCAGCCGATCCTGATGGGCGCGCGCGATCCGTCCCGCTTGAACTCGTCGTGTCCCCGGATAAGCGTATCGAACGCCAGTCTGAGCGCGCCCGCGTTCTCGACCTTGAACAGGTGCTGGTCGAGATCGGCCGTCCGCACGCGCTCCTGCATCGCGGCGAGATATTCCCGGTCGTTGACGAGCCGCGTCGAAAGGTCGACCCAGCTGTTTTCGTCGTCGGCGATCAGTTCCTCCAGCCTGAGCCGCTCAAGGAGACGCGCCGAATAGCGGTTGTATTCGTGGCTGCCGCGCAGCACCACAAGCGGTCTTCCCATGACCAGCGCGTCGACGGCGGTGGTCCCGCCTCCGAACGGATATGAATGAAGCGTGAACGAGCCTTCGGAAAGTTTTTGCATGTAGGCGGAATACTCGAGGTCGGGCAGAATCTCGAACGCCGAAATCGGCAGCACTGTCGAGTAATCCTGGATGAAAGCCATGTAGGAGGAATTCCTGGACGCGCCGCAGCCGGGGAAAAAGTGGAAGCGAAGCGGGCGCTCTGCGCGGTCGAGGATGCGCCGGAGCGCGAGCGCCGCCCGGCGATTGTTCTTCATGTGCATCCATGGGCAATTGATGACGACGGCGTCGCCTTCCGGCGGCGGAATATGGCCGAAATCGGGTTTGACCGGATGCACCGACAGACCGGGCAGGAGGACGAGGCGTTCGTCGTAGTTCGCTTTCGCGCCCGGAGCCTCCACTTCGCCGCCGCTGATGAAATAGTCCATCGCCTTGCTGGCGGAACTCACGGGATGGCCGGTACCCATGGCCTGGATCGGGGCGATGCGCAGGTTCGAGAGGTACATCGATTCCTGGCTCATGCCGACGTCCGGGAAGTAGGCGAGCTGGAAGTCGTTGTTCGTGATCGCCGAAACGTCGATGACCTCGCTGCTGGCGCGGATCTTGCACACGCGGTGGAACATGGACGGATCCGAGGGCCAGCGGGCGTTGGGTTGGCGCATGTCGACGAGCGTTAGCCGATAGTGTTTCGCCAACTCCTCGACGTAGGGGGCGAAGGCGCGGTAGACGGCGTGGTTCCCGTTCCAGTATGCGCTCACCACCGCTATCGAGTCGGGCGCCGGCCTGTTGTCGATGCGTGTTCCTGAGATGTACTCCGCGATCGAGCGGTTGAAAAGCCGCTTCACCTCGCGGTCGCGGATATGGTCGACGTAGGTGCAGCGGAAATAGCCGATGATGAGGTTGGAGTCGTAGGGGGCGAACCGTTCGTCCATGTTGCCCAGGAAATACCGGCAGTTGTCGTCGACGCCCTCGTCGACGTAGCAGTCGGCCCAGTTCCATATGCTCGAGTACCACAAGGACGCGAGTATGGGATTGGCGTCGAAGAAAGGCGTCACCGGCATCCGCAGATAGCTTCTGGGGGTATAGAGGTGGAGAAGCTTGGCGAGGTTGTCCGCCTGGTCGACGAGCTTTTTGATGCAGGCGTCGCCGTTGCGGTGCGGCGTGACCGCGAGGATGTTGGTGATGTTGCCGCCAAGCAGGAAAAGCTCTTCGTCGCCGTCGGCGAACTGGAAGCCGGGGCGGGCGAGGAGATCGAACCACAGATCGAACAGCCTGGTGAAATACTTCTGGTCCGGGCCGAGGAAATACTGGAGGTTCTCGGCGCGGGCGGTACGAAAAATGAATTTGAAGCGCTCGACGAATTCGCGCGGCTGGCGGCGACGGAGGAATTTGTCCATCATGTCGATGGGACAGCGTTCCGCGAAAGGCAGTTCACGGCGCTGGAATAGGTCGATTTCACGGGCTGTGATGGGCATTTACAGGTTTCCGCAAGAGCGTTCTGACGAATACGCGCGATGCGCCTTCTTTTCGTTGCCCTGTTGCTTCCGAGATTTGGCGCAGCGGTTGAAATCGCCGCCGCTCCACGGTGTTTCGATGCGCAACAGATCTCGATCGGCGGTCGCAGCGCCCCGTGGAGGGTGTTCGTTCAGGCGGAGCGCCGGGCCGCTCCTTCCCGGCGTCCCATGCCGCTTCCTGTCCCATTGACGGATGCGGAAGCGGCGAGCCGCGTCGACGCCTCCAGCAGGTCCGCGCCTCTGGCACGATCCAGAAGTTCGATGCGGATGCCGGCGGCGCGGTCGGCGTCCTCGGCGTCGTCGAGCTTGTCCAGACGTTGGGAAAGGCGGCGATAGGCGGCTTCGAGTTCTTCGCGCGTCGGCACCGGCAGTCCGCCCGGCCAAGCGGGCATGACCGGTTCCTCCCCGGTGACCCCTATCGCCATGAGGGCGGCGACGGCGGCGAATATGCGGTCCTCGCGCATCGCCGTTTCCTGCGCGGCGTTCAGACGCTTGCCGCCGAAAAGGGTGTCGTGCACCTCTCGGGCCTCCTCGACAAGACGCGCCGAAAGCGGCCTTGGAACGGCGCGCGACAATTCCACCCGGTCGGAAAGACTGGCGTTCTCGCGTGGCTGCTCGGCTTCCGTCGCCTTCTGGCGACCGTAGAGTTCGCCAAGGTTCTGACGCGCGTAGAGATTGCCGATCATCCCGGTATAGGTGCCGGGAACCTGTACCGCCATGCCGTTTCTCCGTTCCGAGCCGAAAAAACCCGTTGTTTCCTATATCGGCGGAGAACGGCGTCGGAATGCAGCGATTATCGGTGCGGCGTGGATTCACGGGGGTGGTGGAAATGCGCGCCGCCGGACAGCGTCCGGCGACGTCGAGCGGAACTGGCGCCGTCAGTCGCGTTTTTCTTGGTGGAAAATCCGGCCATCCGCCAGTTGGCGTAGCCGCCGGAGAGGTTGTGGACGTCGCACCCGTTTCGGCGCCGTCGTTTGCCCAGGGTATTTTAATTCTCGATTTGTTATCCGATCTCGCGCCAGATATTGTTGGGCAAAGGACAGGCAACCTCCATATACTGTGCGCGGTTCGGAATTGTGAAAATGGGGCTTGGGGGCAACCCAATTCCACATTTGCTTCCCGGGCGCATTGCTTGCTGCGCACAGTCAGGGGAATCACAATTTCAAGGCGCAAAACGGTTATGTATATATTGGGAAAACGTCTTGTTTGCCCTTTGCCAATCGGCAGAATTAAATGACCCTGTCGTTTGCCCGCCGTCCTTGACATGGCGGCGTTTTCTGAGATGATTCTCCGGTTGTCTGTCCGCGCCGTCCCTGGTTCCGGCGGGCGTTCATTCCGTCATTTTTGCGAAAGGTCCTGAAATGTTGAGGAAAATCCTGCTTCTCGCCGCCGTCGCCCCCGTTTTCGCCATGCCGTCCCGGGCGGCGGAAACGATCGACCTTTCCCGCATACCCAATGGATTCGCGTCGTCGAAAGTCGGCGACTGGGTGAAATACAGGACGCTCATGGGGGACCAGATCATGACGCTCACCTCGATCGAGAACGAAGGCGAGGACATGGTCGTCAAGGTGAAAACAGACTTCTACTCCGGCGAAAACCTCGTCAGCTCGAACGAGGACAGGATGCCGTTGCGCAGTTTCTTCAATGCCGGCGACGCGCCGTGGGCTGGCGAAGGCGTTGAAATCAGCGACGAAGTCGCCGATTTCAACGGTAAAACCATCAAAATCGTCGCGATCAGGAATCCGGAATCGAATATCCTGCTGCAAATGTCGGAGGAGATTCCACTTGTCGGCATCCTCAAGCTCGAAGTCGAAGGAGAACCGGCGCCGATCATGGAATTGGTAGACTTCGGGCGAGAATAGGTTTTCCGCAAATCACCGGGAAAAAGGCCGTGCTTCGCTTGGTGCGCGGCTATTTGCGTTTCGGGAAAAAGATCGCCTATACGAGTACCCATGACGCGCCAGGCGAGTGCGCGCTAAACTGTTCACGGTCCGAAGTTGTGATTCCCTCAGCTGGGCGCGGTCATGAAATGACCCAGGGAAACGAAGGTGGAACAGCCCCCCCTCACATCCCCCATTTTCACAGTTTCGGGCCGCGTCCGGAATGCATGGAGGGTGGGTTTTATATTCTCGCTGCAGCCGTTTCATACGCCGCCCCCGCGAACGCGGGGTCCCTGCGGGCGGACCGCAAAGAAACGCGCGCTTTTTGCCGAAACTGCAGATATCAACATTGACACCGTATTAGTGGGCGCCAACCGAACTCATTGCCGCGCCAAGTCCTCCAAGAAGTCCGAGGATGAACACTGACCCGAAGGCGACCGCAATCCACAACAGGCTGGACCTGGCCTTATTTCTCCGGTTGGGGTTTGTATTCCCGAACGACCAGACGAAAAGCATGATGATATTGACGATCGGAATGATCAGGATCAAATCCATGAGCATCCATTCCCCGACCGAAACGACCGGAGCGGTTTCGTTGTATCCCCCCTGCGGATAGTGTTGTTGGTACGGATTGCCTTGGTATGGCTGCTGTTGATACGGCGGGTGACCCATGGGGTGATGATGGCCGTGAGGTTGCGGCGGAGGCGGCGGGGTCGACGGAAGCGGTGGAGGGGTCGCCGCCCCCGGGGACGAGGGGCCGCCTGTGGAAGTGTCCCGGCCGGCGAGCCACTTGCCGCATTCGTCGCACACCTGCGCGCTGTCGGGCAGGATTTTGCCGCAGTTGTCGCAAAGCATAGCTTTTCCTTTCTCAGCAATATGAAAAAAGCCCACCTTGCGGTGGGCTCGGTTGGTTGAAAAGACCTCCATCGCAATGCCGCCAGGATCTTGCAATTCTGAACCCGCAGGCTCAGGTGGGAACCGCACCGTCGTCTCGGTATGCCTCTTGAAGAGGTGTGACCTCGAGCAGCGGATATTAGGCTCCCTCAAGAAATGGAGTCGGTTCGAGAATATTCTCCTTGACGAACATGACAGAGGTCAGCCGCAAAATATAACCCCGGGTAATCCGAAGTCAAGGGAAAAAATGTCAAAATCGCTTAAAAAACGCCAAAAAACAGCCTATGCAAAAGAGGTTGATCCATGTCCGGCGTAACGGCGGTATATTGTATCAAGCGAAGCTCCAACCCTTCGCGACGGGAACGTTTTCCTATTCTCCGTCGGTGAGCGCCTCCATCTCCCGCTCCACCTCCTCCTTCGACTTCGCCTTGAGCGTCGGGAACAACACCACTTCGCGGATGCCGGGCTGCCCGGTCAGGAGCATGACCAGGCGGTCGATGCCGATCCCCATTCCACCCGCCGGCGGCATGCCGACCTCGAGCGCCGAGACGTAATCGTCATCGACTTGGTCGCAATACGATTCCTCGTCCCGCGAGCCGACCTGGCTCTCGAACCTGGCCCGCTGTTCGAGGGGATCGTTCAGTTCGCTGAAAGCGTTGGACAGTTCGAAACCGCAGACGATCGCCTCGAAGCGGTCGGATAGGGCGGGGTTTTCCCGGTTCCGCTTCGAAAGCGGATTGAGACTCGCCGGATGGTGGGTGACGATGGTGGGCTGGATGAGTTGCGGCTCGATGATCTCGTCCATGATCTTCATCACCAGCTTGTCGATGTCGAGGTGCGCCAGCTTCCCGCAGTCGAGGCCGGCCTTGGCGAGACGCCCGCGCATGGCGTCCGCGTTCCCGGGGTCGGTTCCGCCCACCTCGCGCACGAGGTCCTGGATGCGGCGGCGCGGCCAGGGCGCCTTGACGTCGACCTCGTGGCCGGCGAACCGGATTTTCGTCGTCCCGAGAAGCGTTTGGGCAGCGTCGGAAACGAGGTTTTCCAGAAGCGTCATCATGTCGGTGAAGTCGGCGTAGGCCTGATAGAGTTCGATCATCGTGAACTCGGGGTTGTGCGAGGTGTCGATGCCTTCGTTGCGGAAGTTCCTGTTCAGCTCGTACACCCGGTCGATGCCGCCGACAAGGAGGCGCTTGAGATAGGTCTCGGGGGAAATGCGCAGGAAAAGGTCCATGTCGAGGGCGTTATGGTGGGTGATGAACGGCCGCGCCGCCGCGCCGCCGTAGATCGGCTGGAGCATCGGCGTCTCGACCTCGAGGAAGCCGAGTTCATCGAGGCGGCGCCGGACGAAGCCGATGATCCGGCTGCGGAGGATGAAGCGTTCGCGAACCTCGTCGCTGGCAACCATGTCGAGGTAGCGCCGCCGGTAGCGGATCTCGACGTCCTTCAGGCCCTTGAACTTGGCGGGTAGTGGTTCGAGGGATTTTGACAGGAACCGGAAGGAATCGGCGAAGACGGTGATTTCGCCGACCCGGCTTTTCATAAGCGATCCGGTCGCGGCGATGAAGTCGCCGATGTCGAGCTGCTTGACGAGATTGTAATCGTCGCCGAGCCGCTTTTGCAGCAAATTCACCTGGATGCGTCCGCTCTGGTCGCGGAGGTCGAGCCAGCACGACTTCCCCATGTTGCGCGCTGCCGTCACCCGGCCGGCGACGGTCGTCACGGGCGGCTGCGCGCCTTCCGTCCCGTCCTCAAGGCAAAGGCCCCGGACCTCCCGTATGGTCGCGGTGCGTTCGACCTTTTCCCCGTACGGCTCGACGCCGACCGCGCGCAACGCCGCCAGCTTCGCCACCCGTTCATCGCGAATGCGATTTCCCGCCATGCCTGCTCCTCTTGCCTTCCTTCGCGCTCCCTCGTCCGTCGCGGACGGGACAGCCCTCATGGGAATAAAAACAGATATCCGGGCGAACGGCCCGGATAAATTTCAGATCCTCCGGGGTGTGGCCACGGAGTCCCAACGCCACAGTATATACCGCTTCGATCCGGATCGAAACCATTTTCGCCAAAGTCGGTACCGGGTCGGTGCCGATAATACCACGGGAGTCTTTGTGGACGCCGTTTCGAATCGACCGCTTATATGAGGAAATGGACATGACGATGCGGATTGTGGCGCTGGCCGTCATTCTTGGGGTGGTGCTGACCGCACCCGGGTGCGGCCTTCCCGAACGGAGCAGGGACACCGCGTCCGGGAAGCGGGGCCTGTTCCAGGGCAGGGCGCGGAAACGCGGCGAAGCCAAACTCGCCGAGGCCGGTCCGGCTTCGAAAACCGAATCCAGAAACCCGGGGGGCCCGGAGGACAGTCTGCGGCGCGACCTCCAGCAGCTCCGCGCCGAGGAGAAAACCCAGACTCGCAGGGTGAACGACCTGCGTTCCGGGCTCGCGGAGGGCGAGACGATCATCTCGAAGGAAGAGACGAGGCTCGCGGATATCCGCAGGAACATCCGGCAGTATGAAACGGCCCTGGGCGACTACTCCATGGACCACTCGCGCCGCGACGATTACGTTCCCGCCTCCTCCTCGCGCACCTACGAGTATGACGATCATGACGACCTCGCGCAGGGCGACCGCGGCTGGTTCAGGTTC
This sequence comes from Planctomycetota bacterium, assembly GCA_031254915.1. Classification (GTDB taxonomy): domain Bacteria; phylum Planctomycetota; class SZUA-567; order SZUA-567; family SZUA-567; genus JAIRTL01. The sequence goes on along the minus strand of JAIRTL010000110.1, from coordinate 16,420 downwards.
GGATCGCGCCGGCGCGCCGAGGAGCCGACCGCGACCAGGCAGGTCGAATACGCGCCACCGCCGAGGACGTCGGTCCGCAACATTCCGCCCCCGCGCGAATATGCGGACGAACGGGAAACGATCGTGTGGCAGCCAGGCGGTTCGCCTTTCAACGGAGCCTCCGAGCGGCAGAGCCTGTCAGCCATGGCGGCGCCGTCGTTCCCGCCGCCCCGTCCGCCCGGCCGTCAGCGGCCCGCCCCGGCGTATCAAGCGCCGCGCGCCGCCCCCCAGCCGCAACAGCCGGCGCAGTATATCCCGACTCTCGAGGAAATGGCGCCGAGGAAACGCGAGTATTCCCGCGCGCCCGCGCCGGCGCCCGAAATGACCGCGACCGAACCGCGAAATCAGCAACGGGATGCCGCGCGCGACGCCCCCGATGTGCCGTTGTTCGAACCCGGTCCGTCGCCTTTCACCGCTTCGCATCCCGCGCAGGCGCTCCGCCCGCCATCCCAGTCGCGGACCGACGTCTATCCGCCGGCATCGCAACCGCTTCGTCCGCCATCGTCGGGGCAGGCCGCATCCGTACCGAGCGGCTGGCCGTCCGTGGCGCCGCAACCGCCCGGTCTCGGTGCGAGCGACGTGTTCGTTCCGGACATGTACCTGGGGGGAGGCAGATAGGGGATGGAACTCGCAGGCGAGCGCTGGCATTTCATGGGGGTCGGCGGCATCGGCATGAGCGCCCTCGCCGAAATGGCGGCTCTCCGCGGGGCGACGGTGTCGGGATGCGATCGCGAAAGCGGTCGCTCAACCGTTTCCCTCGCCGCCCGCGGCATCGATATCCGGATCGGCCACGATCCCGCCCACGCCGCCGACGCCGACGTTCTCGTATACTCGAGCGCCATACCGGCGGACCATCCCGAACGCCTCGCCATGCGCGGACGCCAGATAGGGCGAGGAGAACTCCTTGCCGCTTTCATGGATGAGGCGGAGGTCAAGGTCGGCGTCGCCGGGACGCACGGGAAAACGACAACCACCTGGCTTCTCGGGCAACTTTTGCTCGGCGCGGGAATCGATCCGACGCTTTACGTCGGCGGGGTCGCACCCGGCCTCGACAGGGGAAATTACCGCCTCGGCCAGGGGCCGTTCGTGTCCGAACTCGACGAAAGCGACGGTTCGTTTCTTCTGCCGCAACTCGACGTCGCGGCCGTCGCCAACATCGAAGCCGACCACCTCAGCCACTACGGCGACTTTTCCTCGGTTCAGGCGGCATTCAGGCGCTACGCGGACGGCGTATCCGACGCGGGGCTCCTCGTCGCCGGCTTGGACGACCCCGGCGCAGCGGCGCTTTTTTCCGACCATTCCGGCAGGAAACTGTCCTTCGGCCTGACTCGTTCCGCCGACCTGCATCCGGTCGAACTCGTGTCCGGGGGCGGAGGAAGCACGTTCCGGGCCATGTTGCGCGGGAGCGAACTCGGCGTGTTCCATCTTCCTCTACACGGGATTCACAATGTGAAAAACGCGCTCGCCGCGCTCGGGACGGCGATCGAACTCGGGGCCGACGTCGAAGCGCTGCGGGGCGCGCTCGCCGGGGCGACCGGCGTCGGCCGCAGGCTCGAGCGCCTCGGTTTCGTCGGTCAGGCCGTACTCTACAGCGATTACGCACACCACCCGACCGAAGTCGCGGCCGCCATTCAGGCGCTGAGGGAAACAACCGAAGGGAAGATTCTCGTCGCCTTCCAGCCGCATCTTTTCACCAGGACCAGGGACAACGCCGAAGACTTCGCCCGCGCCCTGGCGAGGGCCGATTCCGTGATGCTCCTCGAGATCTATCCCGCTCGCGAAGATCCTATTCCGGGCGTCGATTCCCTCATGATCGTTGAGCGCATACGGTCGTTTTGGGAGACTGTGGATGTCTCGGGGCCGTATACGGTCGACGACATCACTGCGGCGGTGAGAAGGAAGGCCGCCGGCTTTTCCGTCGTCGTCATGATGGGCGCCGGCGACATCGACGCCGCCGCAAGACGGCTTGCCAGGGAAGGGGCGTGATGGGTGCGCCGGAAGCGCTGGTCGAGAACGAACCGCTCGCCCCGCTGACCACGTTTGGCATCGGCGGGCCGGCGCGTTGGTTCGCGCAGTTGAAAACGGTCGATGAGGCGCGCCGTGCCGTCGCCTTCGCCGCGCTGCGGAAGCTGCGCGTGCATATTATCGGCGGAGGCTCCAATCTGCTTGTCGCCGACGGCGGCGTCGACGGGCTGGTCCTGAGGCTGGACGGAACTGACGAGTTCGGCCGGATCGAACCTGAATTTTCCGATCCTCCTGTTTGGCGGGTGGGAGCGGCTGTGCCGCTGCCGCGCCTGGTCGGCGAAACGATCCGCCGCGGCGTCGCCGGCCTGGAGGAGTTTTCCGGCCTGCCGGGAACGGTCGGCGGCGCGGCCGCGATGAACGCCGGCGGCGCGACGTCGGGGTTCGGCGATCTTGTCGCGGCGGCGCTGGTGATCGACGCGGACGGCGAGGTACGCCGATTGACGGGGGGCGAACTGTCTTTCGCGTATCGCCGCAGCTCCCTCGCCGGCAGCCTGGCGATCGGATTCGAACTCCGCTTTCCCGGCATGATCGCGCCGGAGGATCTTATCCTGAAGGCGACGAGGGCGCGGGAGCGGAAGGCGGAGCGCCAGCCGCTCGACAAGCGAAGCGCCGGCTGCATTTTCAAAAATCCATCCGGCGTTTCGGCGGGTAAACTGCTGGACGATGCCGGATGCAAGGGGATGCGCGCCGGCGGCGCGGAAGTGAGCGAGGTTCACGCCAACTTCATCGTGAACGCCGGAGGCGCCGGAGCCCGCGACGTCGCTACGCTCGCCGCCGCCATGCATGGGCGGGTGCGGGAACGCCTCGGGGTCGAACTCGAGCCGGAGGTGAAATGCTGGGGATTCGAATTGCGGGACACCTTCGATTGACGGGAGACGCCATGACTGGCGAGGAGACAAAATTGCATGGCCTGAAAACGGCGGTGGTGTGCGGCGGCCCCGGGGCGGAGCGGGAAGTGTCCCTGGCAAGCGGCGAATGCGTGTACGCCGCGCTTTCCGGCGCTGGGTTCAGAGTCGAAAAGGCGGTCGTTCCGCCGGAAGCGCCGGATCGGTATCTGCGCGACCTAGAGTGCGACATCGCCGTCATGATGCTGCACGGCGAATTTGGGGAAGACGGCCAGGCGCAGCGCATCCTCGAGGAGCGGGGCGTTTCCTTCAGCGGTTCCGCCTCCGGCGTCTGTTCGCTTGCGATGGACAAGAACGCCTGTAAAATTCTCTTTGCGGCGAGCGGCATTCCGACGGCGGGCTGGCTGCGGGCGGACTCTGTCGACGGCGCCCTCAAGGCAATCGCCGACGCGGAACTCACGCCGCCGCTTGTGGTGAAGCCGAATTCCCTGGGCAGTTCCGTGGGCGTGACGATCATTCGCGAAGGGAACCAACTGTCCGATGCGCTGGCGCTCGCCCTTTCGATGGACAAGAGCGTCATTGTCGAGGAATTCGTCGACGGCAGGGAGCTGACGGCGGGATGGCTGGACGGCGGAATCCTTCCCGTGGTCGAACTGATTCCGGACGGCGGATTTTACGACTATCAGGCGAAATACGTGTCGGATAAAACGAGATACCTGTGTCCGGCCGAGCTTACCGGGGACATGGAGGAGGAGATTTCCCGCATCATCCGGAAAACGGTGGAAATAATACCTGTCCGGGATCTCGCTCGGGTCGATATATTACTGGGAGAGGACGGCCCAAAGGTGTTGGAAATCAATCTTCTCCCTGGATTCACCAGTCACAGCCTCCTGCCGATGGCGGCGAGGGCGATCGGGATGGATATGCCCGACCTGTGCGCGCGCCTTGCGCAAATGGCGGCGCGGCGCGGTGGATTGCTGTAACCGGGAGTATCATGGATCTACCGGAGGGGAAGCCTGTAGCATAAAAGGCCTTCCCTCCGGGAATTGTCAACCGCGGACCAATTTGAGTCGGGCAAACAGTCGATGACCAAGAAGGTCAAGGAAGCCATGAATCGGCAGAAGGCGAGGCGCGGCTATCTGCATGCCGCCGTCCCGGGGGCGTTGTCGCTGTTCATGATGCTGCTCGTCGTCCTTCCGGTTGCGTTCGGCTCGTATCTTCTGTGGCGAAAAGCGCTGAAAGACCCGCAATTCCACATGAAAGGGGACACCCTCGCCCTCGCCGGAGGCGTCCGCGAGTGCCCGGAATCAATCCATGATCTTCAGGCCATCGGCAAAAGCTTCGACGGCCGCAGCCTGCTTGATCCCCGGCTCCTTTCCGATATCGAAAAACGGTACAGCGAAAGCTATTGGATCAAACGCATCACCGTCATGCGACGGCACTTTCCGAACCGGATCGAAATCGGTTTTCTTATCCGTCGCCCCGCCGCGCAGGTGTGGAGCGGCGAAAGCTACTGGCTGGTGGATATTGAGGGCCGCCTCCTGCCGGTCGAAGGCTCGCGCCATCCGTTCGAAGCCGTCCCCGAGATCATCGGCGCCACGGCCGGCGTGATCGGCAAGCCTCCGGCCGTGGGCGCAGTCTGGGCGGACGAGGGCGTGTTGGGGGCGCTGGGAATGATGCGGAGTTTTTGGGCTTCTCCCCTCGCCGAACAGTTGCCCATCGAACGCGTGATCGTGGTCGGCGGAATCTACCGCGATCAGGGCGGCGGGGAAGTCGCGCGCCGCCGGCGCTTCGAGGCGGTCGTCGCCGACGGGGCGGTGGTGCGCTGGGGCACCTACAACGAGCGCGACCTCGAGGGCGAACTGACCACCGGCGAAAAACTCTGGCAGCTTCACCAGCTTCTGCTTCGCGAAGAGGCGCTCACGCCCGGCATCTGCTTCGACGTGCGCACGAGACTTCCGGGTTTCACCCAGTTGCCGCACCCGGCGGGTTGGGCGGACGACGGTCTGTTCCGGTAGGGAAAACCCGAGAACGCGTCATCCGTTCGGCAGCAGCATGTCGCGCCAGGCAAGCAGGATTCGCCTCGCCTCCGCCTGGTCTTCCCCGTCCATCCATTTCCCTGAAACGCCGCTTGTGATGAACACCGCCTTGCCATTCGTCATAAGAAGGCAGGTGTATTGCAGAAGCGTGTGGCCGTCCGCCCCCATTCTTCTTCCGAAGCATATCGAGTTTTCCGTCTCCGCGAAAGGCGTGATGATCTGGTTCGGGCCCTGCTGCATGGAGCCGGTCAACTCTTTTTCGAGGTAATATTGTCGCTTGACGTCCTGAAATGCCTGCGGGGCGAAATTGAGAAGTTCGAGGTTGGGGTTGACGGATACGTTGATGAACGCCGGGGAATCGGCGTCGTTGACCCGGCGCGCGGCCAGGATAATGCGCGTCTGTTCCCACGACTCGGCGGCGCGTCCGAGCGGGGTTTTGGCATAGTATTCGTCAAGCGGGAGGGCGGTGAAGCCTTCCGGAAGAGGGAGCGGCACCCGGCTCGACCCGATCGTCAGTTCGAAGCCGTCACCCGCCGCCGCGACGGCGGAGCTTCCCGCCGCCGCATCGCGGCCCGGCGTGAACCGGACGGCGCCGAGGTACATCAAATACATGACGATGAAAGTGGGAATAAACATAGCCAAAAGACGCAGGATGGCGGGAACCGGCGACCGCGCCGCCCCCCCCGGCTTCAATAAAAACCGGAATACGCCGGAAAGAAACGTTGTTTTCCGTCCCCCGCGCGCAAAGACGCGCTTCCCGGCCGGCAAAGGGACGTTTCGGAGCGGCGTTTCGCCGTCGCCTTGAAGAGATTCCGCGGGAACCTCCAAAACCCCGTCGATCGCCACGTCCTCAATGCTGTTGTCGTCGTCATCGTGTGAAGGTATCATATCGATCCTGTCCCGGGGTTTTCGGAAAATGAGTCTTACCCGATCGGGCGATGTTTGCCAACGCGGAAACATGAAGAAAGGCGCGCCATGCTCCTGCCGGTGGTGAAATTGAAATCGAAACGCAATTCGCGGCATCCCTGGATATTCCGCAAGATGGTCTCGCTTCCCAGGGGAATCGAGCTCGATCCGGGTTCGCTCGTGGAGGTGCGCAACCCCGACGGAAGCCGGATCGGACAGGCGTTTTTTCATCCCGAAAACACGATAGCGCTGCGAATCCTCTCCGAGGATCCGGCACGGCCAGTCGACGAACGCTTCGTCGCCGGGCGCCTCGCCGCCGCGAAGCGGCTCCGAGACGCCGTGCTTCCCCTTTCCGCGGAAACCGACAGCTGCCGCCTGGCCAACGCGGAGGCCGACGGCCTCCCCGGCCTCGTGATCGACAAGTTCGCCGACCTCCTTGTCGTCGAACCCTATGTCGCGGGCTGGCTGCACATCATGGACTGGGTGGCGGAAGCGCTGGCGGAACTGTATCCGGGCTGCCGCGTCGCCGTCCGACCAGACGAAAGGGCCGAAAAGAAGGAAGGCGTCAGCTTCGCGAAGGCGGCGGAAAAATATCCGGCTCCGGCGTCCGTGGACATCAGGGAAAACGGGATCGCGTACCGGGTGGATTTCCTCACCGGCCACAAGACCGGATTTTTCCTCGATCAGCGGGATAACCGCGCCGCCGTCATGGGACTCGCGAAGGGCAGGGAGGTTCTGGACCTGTGCTGCTACACGGGCGGGTTCGCCCTTTCGGCGTGGAGGGGGGGCGCGAAACGCGTCGTCGCCGTGGATCTGGACGAGAAGGCGCTCGACGCGGCGCGCGTCAACGCGTCATTGAACGGCGCCGAAACGATGGACTTCCTTCACCGCGACGTTTTCGATGAACTGCGCGACCGCGCGGTGCGGGGCAGGCTCGCCGATCTGGTCGTCCTCGATCCGCCGAAGCTGGCGGGTAGCCAGGACGAGGTGGCGAAGGCGTTGCGCGCGTATCTCGATTTCAACAAGCTCGCCATGGCGGCGGTGCGCCCCGGCGGGATGCTTGTCTCCTGCAGTTGTTCGGGGGCGGTGTCGGCCGAGCGCTGGCGGCAAACGGTGCGACATGCCGCAGCCGAAAGCGGCCGCGGGCTTTGCATTTTTCTGAACACGGGGCCGGGTCCCGATCACCCGGTTCTTTCCGATTTCCCCCAGGGCCAATACCTGAAGGTCATGTTCGCCCAGGTGCTGTAACTCGCGTCAGCATCGTCCAGGCATGAAATGCCCACCGGGCGTATTTTGTACAATTTCAAGAAAAAGGGCGACCGGATCAAGACCATTCCCGAAAGCGACATCACGCTGGTGGCGGAACCCGCCCCCGAAGTTCCAAAATCCCTTTCCCGGGTCATCGACCGCCGCCTGGCGCGAGATCCCGAACACCGGTATCGGGATTGCACGCCGTTGCGCGATGTGTTCGAACTGGTGGAATTTTAGTGAAGCGACGTGTTTTTGCTTGACTCGCGGCAGGGAAATGTGTTTATTGTTATGAAAACCTCCGGAGGAATCTCCGGCAGTGTTTTTTACGCCCAAAAACCGGCGCGCCGACCCGAAGAGATGCGCGCAAGGGTTTTATTTCATAGAGTGCCCAACTATACCGGGCACGGCCCGAAATTTATGAAAATGGGGATGGGGGGTGCTCTGTTCCGCATCTGTATCCCTTGGCCATTTCATGGCCTTGAGCGTTTTAAATTTGCATTTGGCAAGCGTTCAGTCGGGGCGCGTCGATCGGCAGGCGCATTTTCGCGTTGTCTTGCCGAAAATACGCCGAGAAGGAGACGCAACGAAGGATCGGCACTTCCTGAATGTGAGGTTAAAACGCCCTTGTGCAGTCGAGGGAATCACAATTTCGGACTGTGAACGTGCATCTTTTATTTTGCCGTCACCCTGAAGGAGGAATCAACGCATGGGCCGGTATATTGGACCCAGGACGAAAATCTGCCGTCGTCTCGGCTTTATGATATATGAAAACAGCAACGTCGAAAAGGCATTCCTCAAGCGCGAGCAGGAACCGTTCCGCCGCAAGCAGTCGGAATACGGACGCCGCCTACTCGAAAAGCAGAAGGTGATGTATTACTACGGCATGCGCGAAGGCCAAATGCGCAAGTTCTTCAATATCGCGCGCCGGACCAAGGGCAACACCTCGAAGGCGTTCCTCATCGCCTGTGAACGCCGCCTTGACAACGCCGTCTTCTCCGCCGGCTTCGCCATGTCGCGCGCCCAAGCCCGCCAGTTCATCTGTCACGGCAATATCCGCGTCAACGGCAAGCGCGTCGACATCGCCAGCTACATGGTCGAAACCGGCGACGCCATCACCATTTCCGACCGCTCCGGCGTCCGCAAGATGGTTACGGACATCGTCGATCGCAAGTCCGGTTACGTCGCCCCCGACTGGATCGCGGTCGACGGCAAGACCCTCACCGCCAAGATCGTCCGGTTGCCGGTCCGCGAAGACGTCCGTCTGCCCGTGAACGAACAGTTGCTGGTCGAGTTCTACAGCCGCTAACCCATACGGCGGAACGTTCTTAAAAAGAGGCCTTCCCTTTCCGGGAGGGTCTTTTTCGTTTCCCGGGGGACCGCCCTCTAAACAAATGCTTCCAGCATGTCGACTTTTGGAGGAAAGCCTCAGCCAGTTCATCCGTGGATACAAGCGCCTGTTTGGCGAACCGGCCGCGCTGCGGCATCCAGCGACTGAAACGGGGCGCACCCCGACCCTTGCCGACTGATCGGCGCGCCGCCGGGGCGCTCTCGAGTTTTTGATGTTCGCCATCCGCTACCGCAGCGCCATGTCGTACATGGCGAGAACGTTTTCGAGCGGCGTATCCGGCTGGATGTGGTGCGCGCTCGCCATTACGTACCCGCCGCCCTCGCCGAGGACGCGTGCGATGGACCGGACGGCGTTGCCGACGTCAGTCGAGCTTCCCTTCGGCAACAGGTCGACGATGTCGACGCCGCCGTGGAAGGAAAGCCGGTCGCCGAAATCGCGCTTGAGCGATCCGGGATCCATGTTGACCGTGTTGGGCTGGATCGGGTTGAGAACGTCGACGCCCATGTCGATGATGGCGTCGATGATGGCGCGCAGGGAACCGTCCGAGTGGAACATGACTTTTTTGCCATGCTTGCGCGCGACGTCGATTAGCCGCTGGTGATGCGGCCGGATGAATTCGTCCCACATGTCGACGGAAATCATGAGCCCGTTGTTCGAAGCGACGTCGTCGTAGAAATAGACCATGTCCACCGCGTCGCCGGCGGCGGAGAGAGCCTGATCGGCCGTTTCCGCGAGTACGCCGGCGATTTTGCCCATCATGAAGGCGGGGATGTCCGGCTCAAGCGCGAGGTCCATCATGAACTGGTCCATGCCTCGGAGTTGCCAGGCGATCTCGAACACCGAGCCAATGCGGTAGCGGAGATGCTTTTCGCCGCCTTCATGCAGTTTTTCCGCTTCCGCGCGGATGCGGGAAAAATCGAACCATGACGCGTCCGGCCACGGATGCTTTTCCAGGTCGGCGACAGTTTCCGCTTCGCGAAGCGCGGCGACGTTTTCCTCGTAAACCGCCGTGCCTGTGTCCTGACGCCTGAAGACGCGGCCGAAAATATCCCGCGCGAAAAGCTCTTCCGTCCGGAGCCGCCACATGCGCGCCGGAGTGGAGCGGCTCCCCACGTCCCACCACTCCACCTTTCCCGAGTAGGGAAGTTTTTCCAGGGGCGGGCTGCAGAACTGGTCGTAGGAAAGGACGCGGCAATCCACCTCGAACCGGCGGAGGATTTTCTCCCAAACGGGATCGAAAAACAGGTCGTCGGTGAGCGCCGCCGGCTTGAGGCCGAAATGCGCCTCAAGCCGGCGCCAGATTTCCGTCGTGGCGAGAAAGTCCACGGGAAGCCTGTCCGGCGGGGTGCGCGATACGGCCGCGTTGACGCGTTGGCGTGAGTTCATCACTTCTTTTCCTTGTAGGATGCGCGTTTCTTGTAAAAATCGGGGGTGATCACGCCGGGCTTCTGGAACCAGACGGGGGCGTCGATTCCAGAGCAGAGAATGATGTTGCCCCACGGCTCGAGGGCGCCGGTGCGCACCACGTATTTCGCGCTCGATTTGGCCAGCGCCATAAAGTCGTCGTAGGGGAGCGTTTCAATCGGGCAGCGGTCGATCAACCCCTCAATCTGGCCGTACAGCGGCTGGTTGAACTTCTTCTGTTCCTCGGCGACGATGCAGCGCTCATAGACGAGATCGCTGACGATAAGGTCGAGGATCTCGAAAATGCCCGGCTTGTCGGCCTCGATCGCCAGGTCAACGCGTTTTTCGTCGTTCGGAACCGGGAAGCCGGCGTCGGAAATGACGAGGAGGTCGCCGTGTCCCATGTCGGCGATGATCTGGTTGAGCCGCTTGTTGAGAATGCGTCCTTTTTTCATGTCGTTTCTCCTTAGTGCGTTCGAATCGACGCCACGCGGCGGCGCGTTGGCTGTATGATCGAGAATTACTTCCCGACGGCGACGAGGTCGTCGACCTGTTTTCTGTACGGGATCGACTCAACGACGCCTTTCACCGTGACGGACAGCCCGGCCGCGTGGTTGGCGAACCTGACCGCGTCCACGAGCCCCTTGCCCTCCGCGAGCGCGACCGCGAGGGCGGAACTGAACGTGTCGCCAGCACCGGTGGAGTCGACCGTTTCCACCGCGATTCCCGGAACCGCCTGGTCGATGTCGGCCGTCTTGATGTACGCGCCCTTGTCGCCGAGGGTGACGATGGCGGCGACGCCGAACTTCCCGTGCAGGCGATGGGCTAGCTCGCGCCCTTCCGGCACGTCGTCGAGGCCGAGCATGGCGGTTGCTTCCGTTTCATTGGGCGTGATGTAGGTGGTTTTCCGCACCGACTCGTCGGGGAAGGGCGAAAACGGCGCCGGATTGAGGATGACCGGCACGCCGAGCTCGTGCGCCATCGCGATCGCCTCCGCCACCGCGTCGAGGTTCGCCTCGAGCTGCAGCAGGAGTATTTTCGAGCCGGCGACGGCGTCCCGCATTTCTCTGATGTCGGCCGGCGAAATCAGTTCGCTGCCGCCGAGGCCGATGACGATTTCGTTGTCGCCGCCGGCATCGACGTAGATGAGGCCGACGCCGGTGGAGGTCTTGTCGGTGCGCTTCACGAAGGAAACGTCGATTCCCTCCCCCTTGAGCATCGCCAGCGCCTCGTCGCCGAACTTGTCCATGCCCAGCATCGCGCCGTACGCCACGCGGCCTCCGAGCCTGGCCGCGCCGATGGCCTGGTTCGAGCCCTTGCCGCCGTGAAAGCTGTTGAAGTTGCGCCCCTTGACCGTTTCGCCGGGACGCGGAAAGCGCTCGCATTCTATCGTCATGCCGACCGCGTAATTGCCGATCACCGCGATCGCCGGTTTGTCGTTGTCTGGCATAGCGTTCATCCTTCCTGCGTGAGCCGCTTCATCCGCCGCGCCCGCGGAGGCGGCCATCGCATCGGCCAGCCCCGCCGGACGCGGCGGTCTGTTCTGTTCATTCAATGATCTGAACGATATAAAGCTGCCGGTCGAGCCCGCACCTATACCGGAGTGCGCTGGGAATTCGGTTTTTCAATATCATAACCTGTGTGCGCACTTGCGGCTATAAGTTTTAGAAACCGAAATTTCAAGTGGCTTCGGTATAAATCCCCTATTCACGGAATTTCCCAAAATGCCTTAGCCGATCGGTTCGCCGTCTTCGAGCTTCTTGAGGTATTCGTCGATGTTCTTTTCGTCAACGCGGAGAATGCCGGTGTCGACGCTTGCCAGGGGCGTCTTCTCGACGATGTACTTGTAGAGGCCTTCAACCGGTTTGTAGCCCTGCTGGAAGGGATTCTGCGACAGGGATGCGTTGGTGCCGCCGGCCTTGATGTTGTCGAGCGTTTCCGGAACCAGGTCGTGCCCGACGTGCTTGATCGCGCCTGCCTTGCCGAGGCGCAGAAGCGCCCTGCCGGTGGCGGGGGTGGTCGCGGCGTCGAGGGAGGCGATGCCGGCCAGGTCGGGATTGGCGATGATCGCGTTTTCGATCGCGGCGTACTGGCTCTGTTCTTCCCAGCCGGTACTTATCGTGTTGACGATTTCGACTCCGGGGAAGGCCTTCATGCCTTCGCGGACGCCCTTCTCGCGGTCCTGCGACCAGGATGCGGCGGCTTCGCCGGTGATGATGAGGATCTTGCCCCTGCCGCCCATGTAATTGGCGAGGATGCCGGCCTGTTCGACGCCGCCCTCGACCAGGTTCTGGCCGTAGAACGCCATGCGCTTGGAGCCGTCGGCGTCGGAGTTGAAGGCGACGGTGGGAATGCCGGCCTCGATCGCCTTGTCGATCATCGGGTTGAGCGCCTCGCCGTTGACGTTGGAGACCGCGAGGCCGTCGACCTTCTTGGTGATCGCGTTTTCGATGATCGCCACCTGTTCATCGACCTTGATGCCGATGGGGCCGACGAATTCGACTTCCGCCCCGAGGTCCTTGCCGGCGGTCAGGGAGCCGTTTTTGATGACCTGGCCGAATTCGAGTCCGGTGTCGTGGTAGACGACCGTGATCCGCACCTGCCCGGCGACGGCGGCGCTCGCCGCCACGAAGAAAGCCCCAACCGCGAGAAGCAATGTCTTTTTCATCCTGACTCCTCCACAAATGGTCAAACCCTGCCCGCCGAGCGGGCGCCAAAATCCGGCCGCGCTCACAGCGCGTGCCGCATTATTCCTTCCCGGCAAATATCCCCGTCCTCGAGGCAGGTCACCAGCTTTCCGTGACGCATGACGAGGACGCGGTCCGATTCGGAAACGATCTCCGCCAATTCGGAGGAAACGATGATCACGGACAAACCCTGGTCGCGCAGATTCTTGATGATGCTGAAAATTTCCGACTTGGCACCGACGTCGATCCCGCGCGTCGGCTCGTCGACGAGGAGGATGCGCGGGCCGGCGGCCAGCCACCTGGCGATGACGACCTTCTGCTGGTTGCCGCCGGAGAGGTTCCTGACCAGTTGCCGCTCGGACGACGTCTTGATGGACAGGCTGCGTTGGGAGTCCTTGAACACTTCCCGCATCTTGTTGCGGCGAAGCACGCCGAAGGCGCCGCTCATCGTTTTCGGATTGGCGGAATTGACGTTTTCAAGGATCGTCATCCGCGGGAAAATGCCGCTGTCGCGGCGATTTTCCGGCACCATCGCGAAGCCGTTCCGGATCGCTTCCGCCGCGTTTGCGTTGCGGATGGGACGGCCGAAGGCGGTGACTTCGCCGGTCCATTTCGACGCCAGGCCGAACAGCGTTTCCAGCAGCTCCGTGCGCCCTGCGCCCTGAAGCCCGTAAATTCCCAGAATCTCCCGCTCGTACAGGTCGAAGGAGACTTCCTCGAAACAGCCGGGGCGGGAAAGGTTGCGCACGCTCAGGACCGCCTTCTTCTCGGCCGTCGCGGGTCCGCAGACGCAGATCTGCGCCTTGCGTCCGGAGCCCAGTTCCGACGTCAGTTCGCGGCCGGCGATGAGGGAAACGATCCGGTCCGGGGTCGCCTCCTCGCGGTCGAACGTGCCGTGGTACGCTCCGTCCCTGAGAACGGAAATGCGGTCGGCGATGGCGAAGATCTCCTCCATCCGGTGCGAAATGTAGATGATGGTGACGCCGCCGGCGCGCAGTTCGCGGATCGTCTTGAACAACGCCTCCGACTCCTTTAGGCTCAGGGCCGAGGTCGGTTCGTCCATGATGAGGATGCGTGTATTCAGGCTCAGCGCCCTGGCGATTTCGACCACCTGCTGGTTGGCGACGGTGAGGGTGCGGACGAGGCTGTCCGGGCTCACGGGCGATCCAAGCCGGTGGAGGAGCGCGGCGGAGGCGTTCCGCATCAGTCCCCAGCGCACCTTGCCGCCGCCCGCCTCGCGTTCGCGGCCGAGAAAGATGTTTTCCGTGACCGTTAGGTTGGGGCAGAGGCGCAACTCCTGATAGACGACGCCGATGCCGAGCCTCCTGGCGGCGTGCGGATTGGGGATGCGCGTTTCCTTTCCCTCCAGAAGAAGCTTTCCGCCGTCAGGCGCGTATTCGCCGTCGAGAATGTTCATCAGGGTCGACTTGCCGGCTCCGTTCTCGCCCACCAATGCGTGCACATCGCCCCGATCCGGATAGCCGATCGAAAAGCTGACGCCCTTGAGCGCCTGGACGCCGGGGAAGCTTTTCCCGAGATCGCGAAATTCAATGAGCGGCGTCATGCCTGTCCATCCTTGCGGGTCCATTTATCGATCGCCACAGCGCCGACGATGACGGCGCCGATGATGGTCATCTGCCAGAAGGGGGAGACGCCGAGAAGCACGATGCCGTTGTTGAGCACCCCCATGATGAGGACTCCGATCAAAGTGCCCAGAATCGTGCCTTCGCCGCCCGAAAGCGACGTGCCGCCGATGATGACGGCCGCGATCGAGTTCAGTTCCATTCCCTGGCCGGTCGTGCCCTGGACGTTGCCGAGGAATGAAATGTTCAATTGTCCGGCAATCGCCGCGAGCAGGCCGACTATGCCGAATGCGGCGATCTTCACCAGTTTGTCGTTGATCCCGGACGCCCGCGCCGCCGCCCTGCTGCCGCCGACGGCGCGCATGCGGAAGCCGAGGAGGGTGTGGTTGTAAAGGAAATAGGTGACGAGAACGGAGATGACGAAGACGATGCTCATCACCGGCACTTCCCCGATCCGGCGCTGACCCATGAAGAGGAACAAGTCGAGACCGTCCGCCTTGACGGTGCGCGGCGATATGTTCACAACCCGCCCGCCGCTGACGATAAGCGCCAGCCCGCGCGCCATGTTCATCATGCCGAGGGTGACGATCATCGCCGGGATGCGCACAAAGGTGACGAGCAGGCCGTTGGCGACGCCGAAGAGCACGCCGGCGAGAAGCCCTATGAGGACGCTCAGCAATACCGGCAAGCCGCTCACCATCATGACGCCGGTGAATATCCCCGCCGCGCCGTAGATGGAGCCCACCGAGAGATCGATTTCGCCACAGACGATCACCATGGTCATGCCCATGGCGATTATGCCCAGAAGCGAGACCTGGCGCACGATATTGATGAAATTGGGCACGTTGAAGAAGTACGGCGAGAGAATGGAAAAGAGGATGATGATGAGGACGAGCGCCAAGGTGACGCCGAGTTCGCGCAGATTGAAAAGTCTCGAACAACCGCGTTCCGTTGATTCCGCCATGCTTCCCTCGCCTCCGTCTCGAGTGGCGGCCGCCGTCCGGGAACCCCTTCCCGCCGGAGCCGACCATTCCGCCGCGCCGCTGTGACGGCGACCAAAAGATGAACAGACAGTGATTTTGTTAAAACGGAAACAAAATGCCCCCGGGCGAAACTTCAGCAGACCATCGCCTCGACATTGAGCTCCTTGAAGAGTCTGACAAAGTCCCCGGGCAGCCCGGAATCTGTGACGACGACGTTGAATTCGGACATGTCGGCGAAATAGGCGCTGCGGACCAAGCCGAATTTCGAGCTGTCAGCGAGGAGGATGCGCTGCCGGCTCGACTCGATGATCGCGCGCTTGACCGGCGATTCGTAGTGGTTGTCGCAAGTGACGCCGAGTTCGGCGTTGACGCCGCTGGCGGTGACGAACGCCTTGGCGGCGCGGGTGCGCTTGATGAGCGCGAGCCCTTCCGGGCTTTCGAACATAAGGGAATTCTTGTGGAAATAGCCGCCCGCGACGATGAGGCGGCAATTGCCGCGTTTGTATACTTCCGCCATCACATTCATGCAATAGCAGAGTATGGTGACGCGGATGTCGTCGGGAAGATGCTTGGCGAGGAACTCCGTCGTCGAGCCGCTGTCGACGATGATCGTGTCGTTGTCCTCGATAAGCGCCGCGGCGGCGCTGCCGATGCGGTCCTTTTCCTCTATCCTCGCCACTCCGGCGTGCGCGAGCGAATACGGGGCGTCACCGTCGAAGACGGCGTTGCGGTTGTACACGGCGACGCCGTTTATGACTTCGAGAAGATTGCGCGCCTCGAGTTCCCCGGTGTCGCGCTTGATCGTCATGTAGGAAACACCCAGCGTCTCCGCAAGTTCGGCGACGGAGACCGCGCCCTCGCGCTTGACGATTTCCATAAGATGTTTTTTTCGGCGGTCGCCTTTTTTCACAGCGTGCCCCCGGAGGTTCGATGACCTGGTTTTTTTGGTAATGGCTTAACATTATAAATCGGTTTTGTTAAAATCAAGACTTTTTTTTGGAATATTGTAGCGGCCGCCATTTTCGGCGATTCGAAAAACCCTTTGCGTGCGGATCCAAACGGCCTTTTCCGCGATTTCCTTGACGGATCCCGATCATCCGTTACGCTTGCCCGATATACGGTTACACAACTTATCCTTCCGTTGTTGTTCTGGAAGCGGGCCGCGCGCGGCGCTGTTCCCAAGGGAAAACGCGACATGGACGGGGTTCGGCCGGACGCCCGGATTGCGACCTCTGGGAGACTTGCGGATATCCTGCATCGTCTTCTCGAAAACCGCCCATTCGGCGTCGGTCAAGTCGGTATCGTATTTT